>NZ_JBLUPV010000090.1:0-203 GCF_048068075.1 Pseudomonas sp. NY15354 | reverse complement strand
TATTCGCGGGTAAACCCGCTCCTACAGGTGGCGAGGCAAGCCCCAGTAAAGTGTTAATGGCGATGCACTGCGCAGCCTCTGCAAGAGCAGATTTACCCAAAGACTGCACAGTCCTGTGGGAGCGGGTTCACCCGCGAATGCGGTAGTGGATTCACCAACGTATTCGCGGGTAAACCCGCTCCTACAGGTGGCGAGGCAAGCCC
>NZ_JBLUPV010000089.1:0-211 GCF_048068075.1 Pseudomonas sp. NY15354 | reverse complement strand
TGCAGCCACAACACCCCTTCACGACACCTCTTAACGACACCCCTTCACAACGCCAACCACCTGAAAAAAGCCCGTGAAAACGCTGAAACCCAGTATTCATGCGGCCTGCAGCCACAACACCCCTTCACGACACCTCTTAACGACACCCCTTCACAACGCCAACCACCTGAAAAAAGCCCGTGAAAACGCTGAAACCCAGTATTCATGCGGC
>NZ_JBLUPV010000088.1:0-221 GCF_048068075.1 Pseudomonas sp. NY15354 | reverse complement strand
AGCAAGCCGGAGGCCGCGAAGCCCCGTAAGGCACCGGAGCGGAGGGAACCCCGGAGCGCAGCGCAGGGGCCGTATGTGGGAGCAAGACGGCTTTGGTTACTTTGGCCAAGATGTAGAGACCGGACACATCGCTGACACGTGTGCGGAGACATGGTTGACACATTATGGTCCGTAATCAGGTTTATTCACGTCGATGGTGCGCAGGCGTTGATGGCAAAAGT
>NZ_JBLUPV010000087.1:0-223 GCF_048068075.1 Pseudomonas sp. NY15354 | reverse complement strand
CTGAAACCCAGTATTCATGCGGCCTGCAGCCACAACACCCCTTCACGACACCTCTTAACGACACCCCTTCACAACGCCAACCACCTGAAAAAAGCCCGTGAAAACGCTGAAGCCCAGTATTCATGCGGCTTGCAGCCACAACACCACTTCACGACACCCCTTCCAGCGAATCGGCAAGCTTCTCTATGGGAGGTTACATGCGAGACTCCCATAAGTAAGGGAT
>NZ_JBLUPV010000086.1:0-223 GCF_048068075.1 Pseudomonas sp. NY15354 | reverse complement strand
CTGTGCAGTCTTTGGGTAAATCTGCTCTTGCAGAGGCTGCGCAGTGCATCGCCATTAACACTTTACTGGGGCTTGCCTCGCCACCTGTAGGAGCGGGTTTACCCGCGAATAGGTTGGTGAATCCACTACCGCATTCGCGGGTGAACCCGCTCCCACAGGACTGTGCAGTCTTTGGGTAACTCTGCTCTTGCAGAAGGCTGCGCCGTGCAGCGCCACAAAGCCT
>NZ_JBLUPV010000085.1:0-237 GCF_048068075.1 Pseudomonas sp. NY15354 | reverse complement strand
CCCTACACGGATTGCGCAGTATCTGTAGGAGCGGCCTTGTGCCGCGAAAGGGCCGTGCAGCGGCCCCAGGATGTGGCGGCATGGGGCTGCGTTGCAGCCCATCGCAGGCTTCGCCAGCGCCTACATGTGTTTGCGCCGATTGTCAGGTCAACGCTTGGCCTTGTTCTGTGGTGCCTTCTTCGCGGGTAAACCCGCTCCCACAGGGATTGCGCAAGTCTTGAGAGCAGTGCAATTCCG
>NZ_JBLUPV010000084.1:0-245 GCF_048068075.1 Pseudomonas sp. NY15354 | reverse complement strand
CCAGCCAGGTGAGGCTGACCGCACATCCATAAGCCTGGCGGTGATTCTTGTGGGAGCGGGTTTACCCGCGAAGGGAACGCCTCGGTAGCGGGCACGGGCCAAGCCCGTGCGCACGCATGAAAAACGCTTACACCGACGTGGTACCAGCGGTGTCCCAGCCAGGTGAGGCTGACCGCACATCCATAAGCCTGGCGGTGATTCTTGTGGGAGCGGGTTTACCCGCGAAGGGAACGCCTCGGTAGCGG
>NZ_JBLUPV010000083.1:0-261 GCF_048068075.1 Pseudomonas sp. NY15354 | reverse complement strand
ACGGACTCATAGCTCAGCTGGATAGAGTACTCGGCTACGAACCGAGCGGTCGGAGGTTCGAATCCTCCTGAGTCCGCCACTTTTGAGGCGGTTTTGCTAGTCAATACAGCTTCGACAACCAGTGGTAATCTGGTCAAAAAATACCACCCTTACGGACTCATAGCTCAGCTGGATAGAGTACTCGGCTACGAACCGAGCGGTCGGAGGTTCGAATCCTCCTGAGTCCGCCATATATCAAGAAGCCCGCTCAATTTGAGCGGG
>NZ_JBLUPV010000082.1:0-262 GCF_048068075.1 Pseudomonas sp. NY15354 | reverse complement strand
TGGATAGAGCTGTGTCCACAAGGATTGCGGTGAGCCGTATGGATAGAGCTGTGTCCACAAGGATTGCGGTGAGCCGTATGGATAGAGCTGTGTCCACAAGGATTGCGGTGAACCGTATGGATAGAGCTGTGTCCACAAGGATTGCGGTGAACCGTATGGATAGAGCTGTGTCCACAAGGATTGCGGTGAGCCGTATGGATAGAGCTGTGTCCACAAGGATTGCGGTGAGCCGTATGGATAGAGCTGTGTCCACAAGGATTGC
>NZ_JBLUPV010000081.1:0-280 GCF_048068075.1 Pseudomonas sp. NY15354 | reverse complement strand
CTGCGCAGCCTCTGCAAGAGCAGATTTACCCAAAGACTGCACAGCCCTGTGGGAGCGGGTTCACCCGCGAATGCGGTAGTGGATTCACCAACGTATTCGCGGGTAAACCCGTTCCTACAGACGACTGGAAAAGCCCCAATAAAGTGTTAACGGCGATGCACTGCGCAGCCCTCTGCAAGAGCAGATTTACCCAAAGACTGCACAGCCCTGTGGGAGCGGGTTCACCCGCGAATGCGGTAGTGGATTCACCAACGTATTCGCGGGTAAACCCGCTCCTACA
>NZ_JBLUPV010000080.1:0-291 GCF_048068075.1 Pseudomonas sp. NY15354 | reverse complement strand
TGCGTGCGCACGGGCTTGGCCCGTGCCCGCTACCGAGGCGTTCCCTTCGCGGGTAAACCCGCTCCCACAAGAATCACCGCCAGGCTTATGGATGTGCGGTCAGCCTCACCTAGCTGGGACACCGCTGGTACCACGTCGGTATAAGCGTTTTTCATGCGTGCGCACGGGCTTGGCCCGTGGCCGCTACCGAGGCGTTCCCTTCGCGGGTAAACCCGCTCCCACAAGAATCACCGCCAGGCTTATGGATGTGCGGTCAGCCTCACCTGGCTGGGACACCGCTGGTACCACGTC
>NZ_JBLUPV010000079.1:0-320 GCF_048068075.1 Pseudomonas sp. NY15354 | reverse complement strand
CGCAGCGGTAGTTCAGTCGGTTAGAATACCGGCCTGTCACGCCGGGGGTCGCGGGTTCGAGTCCCGTCCGCTGCGCCATCTTCGTTTCGAGGTCCCATGAACACCTCGGAGCAACAAACAAAGCGATCAGCGTGTCGCTTTTTTTGTGCCTGTCTTTCGAGCACTACTCGAAAGGACGGATCCCAGTTTCAATCAGGCGCAAGCCTGAGCGATACGCAGCGGTAGTTCAGTCGGTTAGAATACCGGCCTGTCACGCCGGGGGTCGCGGGTTCGAGTCCCGTCCGCTGCGCCATCTTCGCCACGAGGTCCCATGAACACCT
>NZ_JBLUPV010000078.1:0-344 GCF_048068075.1 Pseudomonas sp. NY15354 | reverse complement strand
CTGCGTTAGCAGGCGGGGTTTGTTCTGACGAATATGGTTGCGGGAGCCGGATTTGAACCGACGACCTTCGGGTTATGAGCCCGACGAGCTACCAGGCTGCTCCATCCCGCGTCAGTGGATGCGCATTCTACGGAATTCCGAGTGGCTGTCAAGCACTACTCTTTGATTTTTCGCAGATTTTTTTGAAGACAAGAAAAAAGGCCACTGTATCGACAGTGGCCTTTTTCTGAATCTGGTTGCGGGAGCCGGATTTGAACCGACGACCTTCGGGTTATGAGCCCGACGAGCTACCAGGCTGCTCCATCCCGCGCCTGTGAGATCGAATTCTACGGAAATCCTCTGGC
>NZ_JBLUPV010000077.1:0-388 GCF_048068075.1 Pseudomonas sp. NY15354 | reverse complement strand
CACGAAGGTTGTTGTCCCCTTCGTCTAGTGGCCTAGGACACCGCCCTTTCACGGCGGTAACAGGGGTTCGAGTCCCCTAGGGGACGCCACTTTTACCCGCGTTTTGCGGGAGTTGAAAGGCTCATTCGCATGTTTGGATGGGCCTTTTGTTTTACCTTGGGGCTATAGCTCAGCTGGGAGAGCGCCTGCATGGCATGCAGGAGGTCAGCGGTTCGATCCCGCTTAGCTCCACCAATTCTGCCAAGGTCCGTGTAAGCGGATCTGCACGAAGGTTCACGTCCCCTTCGTCTAGTGGCCTAGGACACCGCCCTTTCACGGCGGTAACAGGGGTTCGAGTCCCCTAGGGGACGCCACTTTTACCCGCGTTTTGCGGGACTTTAAAGGCTCA
>NZ_JBLUPV010000076.1:0-450 GCF_048068075.1 Pseudomonas sp. NY15354 | reverse complement strand
ATCGACGATGCCAAAGAGACCAAGACTCAAGACCCTGCCTCCCCGCCTCAAGGAGGCACCCACCCCGCTGGAGGCAATGAAGGCAAGGGCAAAGGAGAAGAAGCGTGAGCAAGTACAAACCCAAGGCTAGGGTGATCCCGCTCGGTAGTGCTGCATGGCAGCGCTTGCGTGCCCAGGTGCTGGCAGAGGAACCGCTGTGTCGCGACTGTGCAGCCCGTGGCCTGGTCACACCTGCAACTGACGTGGATCACATGGACAACAACGGTGACAACAACGCACGCACGAACCTGGCGGCGCTGTGCCACTCATGCCACTCGATCAAGACGGCTGAGGATATGGGCAAGCGCACCACGCGGGGCTGCGACGTGAACGGCATCCCGCTCGACCCCAACCACCACTGGAACATCGAAAGATCACGACGAACCGAGCGGAGCTAGACCGCTCGCCCCC
>NZ_JBLUPV010000075.1:0-574 GCF_048068075.1 Pseudomonas sp. NY15354 | reverse complement strand
CATCCAGTTCATTGGACAGCCCCGCCAGGCTTTCGGAATCCTGACGCGCGGCCTGGGCCAGCTCGGCCACCAACTGGGCATCGCCGTGGATCTGGCTGATGTGGCGGTTGATGTCCTCGGCCACCTGGTGCTGCTCTTCGGCTGCGGTGGCGATCTGGGTGTTCATGTCGCGAATGATGTCCACCGACTCGCGGATCTGACCGAAACTGTCGCGCGCCAGGCCGATGCGGCTGACCGACTGCTGCGAGACCTCCAGGCTGGCGTGCATCTGCTCGGCGACCTCGGCGGTGCGCGAGGCCAGGTTGCCGAGCAGGCCGTCAATCTCGGCGGTGGAATCGGCGGTGCGCTTGGCCAGGGCGCGTACCTCGTCGGCGACCACGGCGAATCCACGGCCCTGCTCGCCCGCGCGGGCGGCCTCGATGGCGGCGTTCAGGGCCAGCAGGTTGGTCTGCTCGGCGATCGAGCGGATGGTGCCGAGGATCGACTGGATAGCATTGCTGTCGCGCTCCAGCTGCTGGATCGACTGGGCCGACTGCTCGATCTCCTGGCTCAGGCGGTCCACGCTCTGCACCGC
>NZ_JBLUPV010000074.1:0-1160 GCF_048068075.1 Pseudomonas sp. NY15354 | reverse complement strand
TGATCTTGCCCAGCAGCCGTGGACACGGGTTTAAGCACACATCCTGGCCTCGAAGGCCTCTGGGCTGATGTGCCCCAGCGTGCTGTGTCGCCGCTGGCGGTTGTAATCGGTTTCGACGTATTCAAACACGGTTTCACGCATCTGGGCGCGGCTCGTGAAGCGCTCGCCGTGGATGCACTCGACCTTCAGGCTGTGGAAGAAGCTCTCTGCACAGGCATTGTCGTAGCAGTTGCCTTTGGCGCTCATGCTGCATCGCAAGTGATGGGCGCGGATCAGCTCCTGGTAAGCCGCTGAGCAGTACTGGCTGCCGCGGTCGCTATGCACGATCACGTCATTAGGCTGCCTGCGTCGCCACAGCGCCATGTGCAAGGCATCGCAAACCAAGTCGGCCGTCATGCGTTCGTTCATGGCCCAGCCGATCACCATCCGTGAATACAGATCGATGACCACTGCCAGATACAGCCAGCCTTCCTCCGTATGCAGGTAGGTGATGTCACCCACCCATTTCTGATTTGGCGCAGATGCCTTGAAATCCTGCTTGAGCAAGTTCTCCGCCACTGGCAGGGAGTGCTGAGAATTGGTCGTGGCCTTGAACTTCTTGGCGGCCTTGGCACGCAGTCCTTGCCGTTGCATCGAGGCGGCTACCGTCTTGCGATTGCAGGGTAGGCCGGCTTCCCGCAGGTCGTGGCAAAGCCGTGGAGCCCCGCTGCGGCCCTTGCGTGCGCTGTATGCCTGAGCGACCTGCCGATCCAGTTCGGCTCTTCGCCGCTGGCGCATTGACGGCCTGCGAGAGCACCAAGCGTAGTAACCGCTGCGGGCAACGCCCAACACGCGACACATGGCCTGGATCGAGAAATGCGCGGTATGAGTCCTCATGAAGGCGTACTTCACTTGAGGCTCTTGGCAAAGTACGCGGCGGCCTTTTTTACGATGGCCAGCCCCTCGGCGTGCTCGGCCAACAGCCGCTTGAGTCGGGCATTCTCGTCGGCCAGCGACTGCTCGCGCTCGCTGCCGGCCTGAGTCTGGTGCTTCTTGCTCCGCCAGCCGTAGAGCTGGGAAGCATGCAGGCCGAGCTGTTCGGCAGCCTTGCTGACGCCAATGCGCTCGGCCAAAGCCAGCGCTTCGTCCTTGTAGGCTTGGGAATGGCGGGTGCGGGTCTG
>NZ_JBLUPV010000073.1:0-1198 GCF_048068075.1 Pseudomonas sp. NY15354 | reverse complement strand
TGCTCACGCTTCTTCTCCTTTGCCCTTGCCTTCATTGCCTCCAGCGGGGTGGGTGCCTCCTTGAGGCGGGGAGGCAGGGTCTTGAGTCTTGGTCTCTTTGGCATCGTCGATCCCTTCTACAGGTGGGAGGTTTTCCATGCGGCGGACCTCGGACGGCAGTAGCCACCGGTCCTCGATACCGCGTTGATAGAACTGGGCACGGTTGAGGCTGTCGCCACGCAGCAGTCCTTCCACGTTGTGCTCAGCAAAGAAGCCGCTGCCCAGTAGGGTGCGGTTGATGGCCTGTTCCCACGCGACCAGGTGGCGGCGCAGGGTGTGGGTGACGAAGTACCGGCCCAGCTCCACAGCGTTGGAGTAGTTGGCCTCGCGCAGATCACCGATGAGCACAGGCGGTACACGGAACAGCCGGGCTACTTCCTCGACAGACAGGCGCCGGGCCTCGATCCACTCGGCATCCTCCAGCGTCATGGATACCGCGCTGTACTTCGCACCTTGTGGCAGCACCGGGGTCTTGCCGTGGTTGTTCACGCCAGCCTGGCCAGCGGCCCAGCTCTCACGAATCTGCGCGGCCTGCTCCTTGGTGGTGCCGGGTGCCGTCTCGATCACGCCCGACAGCTTGGTGCCCTGCTCGAACATCTTGGCGCCGTGGGTACGTTCGGCCAGCGCCAGCCCCAGGGTATCCCTGGCCACCTGAATAGGGCTGCGCCCGAGCACACCGTCTTCGGTGTGGTAACGGATGTGCAGCATCTCGTCGGCGGTCAGTCGCTGGAGCTTCCCGTGGCGGTCGGTGTACTCGTAGACCAGGCGCTCGCTGGCCGGACTGCGGAGGATCGAAACGCTGTCCGGGTTGACCGGCTCCAGCGCCTGCACACGACCGGCACCACTCCAGCGGATGCGAGCATAGGCATTGCCGCGCAGCAGGATGTGGCGTTGCAGTTGCTCGCGGAACTCCAGGGCCGTTTGCCACTCGTTCGGGGCGTCGTGCAGCAGCGCGTACAAGGGATGGGTACGGGCCTTGTCGCGCCCGTCATCGGTGCGGCGGTATACGTCCAGAGGCAGACTGCCCACGCTCTCACTGATGGCAGCAACAGCCGCGTACACGGCACTGATCGACTCGGCGGTCTGTACCGTGATGTTGACCCCTGCCGAGTTACCGGCCTGGCTGAACTGGTCGAAGTACCGATCATAGGCCGGGGTG
>NZ_JBLUPV010000072.1:0-1232 GCF_048068075.1 Pseudomonas sp. NY15354 | reverse complement strand
TGAATCGCCCCTGGTTTTCTAGACACTCTCCAAGCTCAGGAAATAGCGTTTCTCATACTCTACTGGAGACAGCTGCATAGCACTGCTGTGTCGGCGTTTAGGGTTATAGAACATCTCGATGTAATCGAAAATATCACTTCGGGCTTCTTCACGGGTTGTGTAGATCTTTCGTCGGATTCGCTCTCGCTTCAAAAGCTGGAAAAAGCTCTCGGCTACAGCATTGTCGTGGCAGTTTCCCCGCCGGCTCATGCTGCTGATTACATTGTTGGCCTTCAAAAAGCTTTTCCAATCCGAGCTACTGAACTGACTGCCTTGATCTGAGTGAATCATAACTTGCTGCTGAGGCTTGCGTCGCCAAACAGCCATCAACATCGCGTCGATAGCCAGGTCGCTGCACATCCTTGGCTTCATTGACCAACCAATTACTTGGCGTGAGAACAGATCCAGCACTACCGCGAGGTAGAGCCACCCTTCATAGGTGCGGATGTAAGTGATATCTGTCACCCAGACCTTGTTCGGCTCACTTACCTTGAACTGCCGCGCGAGGTGGTTGGGCGAGGCCACTGTTGGTTTTCCACCATAGAACCCTGGACGCCGCCGATAGCCCGTTTGAGAACGCAGCCCCTCCGCCTGCATCAAGCGCCTGACTCGATTTCGGCCGCATTCCTCTCCCAGCTCACGCAGGTCATCGTGAATTTTGCGGTAGCCGTATACACCTCCGCTTTCCAGCCAAGCGTGTTTGATCAAGCCAAGCAGACGTTGATCTTCTTTTGCTCGGGCAGATTGAGGCTCGGCCAGCCAGGCGTAATAGCCGCTGGGGTGCACCTTGAGGGTTTGGCAAAGGCGCCGCACCGGGTAATCAGTCGAGTGCTTCTTGATGAAGGCGTACTTCAGCCGCACTCCTTGGCAAAGTACGCGGCGGCCTTTTTTAAGATGTCTCGCTCTTCCGTCACGCGCTTGAGTTCAGCGCGTAGCTTGCGCAGTTCGGCCTGCTGATCGTCGTCTTGCTGACGCTGCTCTTGGGGCTTGCTGTAGACCTTGATCCAGGCGTAAAGACTGTGCACGGACATGCCCAGGCGCTGGGCGACATCGGCGACAGGTTTGCCTTTCTCGGTCACTTGCTTGACCGCTTCGATCTTGAATTCTTCGGGGTAACGCTGACGACTCATGGCACCTCCTATTTGGGCCTCATTATGAGGCTTGGAGGTGTCTACGAAACCAGGGGCGATTCA
>NZ_JBLUPV010000071.1:0-1259 GCF_048068075.1 Pseudomonas sp. NY15354 | reverse complement strand
TGTAGAGACCGGACACATCGCTGACACGTGTGCGGAGACATGGTTGACACATTATGGTCCGTAATCAGGTTTATTCACGTCGATGGTGCGCAGGCGTTGATGGCAAAAGTAGACATCGAACATGCCCGCACCGTCTCGCCCGGGGCGTATCGCTATGGTCTGCCCAACCAAGCCTTTTGCGATGCTGAAATAGCGTTTCTGGAAGCGAAAGCGACTGTGGTAAACCTTGGCCAGGACATCGTCCGGCCCATATTCAAATTCTTCAAGCTGATTTGGGTAGGCCCATGGGCTGGGGTGATATCTGGCCATTGGCACTTGATACCCCAAAGCCTGATGAGGGCGCTGTAAGTTGTAAATTTCCCGCCATCGGTCAAACGCCGTCTGAGCTTGCGCCAAGGTCGAGAACTGCCGCCCATCGAGTACTTCAGCCTTCAAAGAACGGTGGAAACGCTCAATTTTGCCATTCGTTTGAGGGTGGTACGGGCGACTGAAACTTATCTGTATCCCTAGTCGAATCAACCAAATGCTCAGTTCTGTAACCTCTCCAGGATTACGCGGTGAGCCCCAGGGAGCACCATTATCGACGTTGATTCGGACCGGTAGGCCGTAGCGCTGGAAAACCTCAGTCATCTTCTCCTTGACCGTCGTTCCTCGCTCGTTATCGCAAGCGTGAATAGCCAAATTGAAGCGGGAATGGTCGTCAAGAATGGTCAGCGGATGACACCGGCCTTGTTGCAGGGCGAAGTGCCCTTTGAAGTCCATCTGCCAGAGATCGTTGGGCGCATCGTGCTCAAACCTAAGCCGCGCCTCTCGCGCCTTCTCTGGGCTCTGGATCAGTTCATGGCGGTGCAACACGTTGGTGACGGTGCTGGGGGCAATACGCTTGCTCAGCAGGCTGCTGATTGTGCGTCCGCCCCAGGCCGGGTGCTCCTGTCGAAGTGCAACGACTTCTGCTTCCAACGCAGCCTCGGTCAAGCGAGGGCTACTAGCCGGCCTCCGAGATCGTTCTTGTAGAGCGGCCGAGCCACCTTGTTCAAAACGGCGCAGCCACTTGTATCCGGTTTGAGGACTGATGCTGAAGCGTCGGCATAACTCTCGAATATTGGCATCCGGTTGTCGCGCCAGGGATACGAACTCTTCTTTCAGGCTCATGGCGTTTCTCACGTTCCAAGGCATGGCGAAAATCCTGGCAAAGGGGGCTGCCGGGAAGTGTCAACCATGTCTCCGCACACGTGTCCACCATGTGTCCGGTCTCTACA
>NZ_JBLUPV010000070.1:0-1308 GCF_048068075.1 Pseudomonas sp. NY15354 | reverse complement strand
AGGTTCTTCACGGATTGCCGGGAAAGTCATTCTTGATCTTCATGAAGAAGAATTCGCTGTCCCGGTAGCCGTAAGCCATCCGTTTGATGACCTTGATCCGATTGTTAATCCCTTCCAGCTGACCAGTGTGCATGGGCCAGCGCACCCTGCTCAGGATGCCGCGCCAGTAACCCTTCAGTCGTTTAGCAAACTGCTTCAGTGCCGCTATCGCGCTTTCTTCAGCCAAGCGCAGCCACTGCTTCCAGGCTGATCGCCAGCTCCAGGCAGTGGAGGGCGACCAGAGCGCCTTGAGTTCAGCCTTCATCAGGTAAACCGTCATCAACGACTGGTTAGCGGCCAGTAGATCCTGCAGGCGCACTTGCTGGTCTTCGCGCTTGAGATTCTCTGGGTTACGCAGCAGGAGCCATCGCGCTTGCTTGATGACCTTGCGTGCAGGCTTGTCATGCCGCAGACGGTTGGCCTCATCTACTCGCACCCGATCAATCACCTCTCGACCGTACTTGGCGACCACATGAAACAGGTCATAGACCACGCGCGCCTGTGGGCAGTGTTGGCGCACCTCCAGGTCAAACGCGGTATTCATGTCCATTGCCACTGCTTCTATCCGGGCGCAGCCCTCCGACCCCAGCTCTTCAAAGAAAGGTCTGATGGCGGCCCGGCTGCGTCCTTCGCCAATCCACAGCACCCGTCGGGTATCGGCATCCAACACAACGCTGGCGTAGCGATGCCCTTTGAACAAGGCAAACTCATCCATCACCAAGCGCCTCGGCTGAGCTTTAGGTAGTTTCTCCAAGGCGGTTTGTAACGCCCGTCGCTCCAGCAAACGCACGCTACCCCAGTGCAAGCCGAACAGCTCGGCGACGTGCAGGGTGGGCAACCGCCGGCAAGTCTGGATCACGGCTTCGGCCAGACGCTTGGTCATCCGCGAATAGCGATCAAGCCAGCTGACTGACTCCATTCGCTTGCCGCATGCGCCACATCCGACGCGTCGCAGCTCCACATTCAATCGCACCGAGCGGCCTAGAATGGGCAAGTCACGGATTGAGCGCTGACAGTATTCGTGGATGGTGGTGCTGGGCTGGTGGCAGCCGCTGCAGGTGGGGAATCTGTTGGGCTGTGGGATCAGGTCGATGACCAGCGATTCGCCTTCAGGCCTGATGGCGATGACAGAAAAGCCCTCCCAAAAGGGCAGAAACGTATTAATATCGTGCACAAGAACGCCGGTTTGTAGATGTGTTTGCTCGCACGAACATCATCCATCAAACCGGCGTTCTTGTTTCTGTCTTTCCCGGGATTCCGTGAAGAACC
>NZ_JBLUPV010000069.1:0-1339 GCF_048068075.1 Pseudomonas sp. NY15354 | reverse complement strand
CGCCTCAGATCCTGAAGCTGCCCACCAGTTGCTTCAACCGCCCCGCCTGCTGGCTCAGGGCGTCGCAATGGCGCAGGGTCTCGTTGAGGTTCTCCACCCCTTGCTGGTTGAGGCTGTTGATCTGGGTGATGTCCAGGTTCAGGCTCTCGACCACCGCGCTCTGTTCCTCGGTGGCGGTGGCCACCGACTGGTTCATGCCGTCGATCTCGCCGATGCGCTGGGTCACGCTGGCCAGGCGGGCGCCGGCCTGGTTGGCCACCTGCACGGTCTGCTCGCTGGACACCTGGCTTTCATTCATGGTGTGCACCGCCTCGCGCGAGCCCACCTGCAGGCTGGTGATCATGCGGTGGATCTCCTCGGCCGACTCCTGGGTGCGGTGAGCCAGGTTGCGCACCTCATCGGCCACCACGGCAAAGCCACGCCCGGCCTCGCCGGCGCGGGCGGCCTCGATGGCGGCGTTGAGCGCCAGCAGGTTGGTCTGCTGGGAGATGCCCTTGATCACGTCGAGGATCTTGCCGATCTCGTCGGTGCTGGCGTTGAGCGTCTCGATCTGTTCGCACGACTCGCTGATCTTCTGCGAAAGCGCGGTCATGGCGTTGATCGCATCGTCCACCACCTGACGGCCATCGTTGGCCTGGTCGCTGGCGCCGCTGGCGTGCTGCGAGGCGTCGGCGGCGTTGCGGGCGATTTCCTGGGTGGCCGCGCCCAGCTGGTTGATCGCCGCGGCGACGCTGTTGGTGCGCATGCTCTGCTCCTCGGAGCCGATGATCGAAGCGTTGGAGGCGTTGACCACCTTCTCCGACAGGTCATGCACCAGGCGGGTGGCCGAGGATACCTCGCTGATCGAGGCGTGGATGCGCTCGACGAAGCGGTTGAACGAGGTGGCCAGCTCGCCGAACTCATCCTTGTGCTGCACCGCCAGGCGGCGGGTCAGGTCGCCTTCGCCTTCGGCGATGTCCCGCATGGCACGGCCCATGGTGGTCAGCGGACCCATCAGCACCGGGATGAGCAGGCCCAGCAGGCCGGCGATGGCGGCCACGGCGATAAGCATGGCGATGATCGCCGAAGTGCGGAACTGGCTGAGCGGGGCGTAGGCCTTGTCCTTGTCGATGGACAGACCGATGTACCACTGCGCCGACGGCAGGCCTTCGACCGGGGCGAAGGAGATGATCCGATCCTGGCCATTGAGGGTGACGTCCTGCATGCCCGGTTCGACCTTCAGGCCGGCATCGGGGTAGATGTCCTTGAGGTTTTTCATCAACTGGTCCTTGTCGGGGCTGACGATGACCTGGCCGCTGCGATCGGCGAGGAAGGCATGGCCGATGCCGCCGAAGTCCAC
>NZ_JBLUPV010000068.1:0-1454 GCF_048068075.1 Pseudomonas sp. NY15354 | reverse complement strand
AACCCGCTCCCACAGGTTGGACTGCCCCCAAGAAGTTGGACACCAATCCAACCCTTGGGGGATTCATGGGCAAGTACACAGAGCAATTCAAGCTTTCCGCGATCAGCGCTTACCTACAAGGCAGCAATGGCCTACGAAAGGTGGCTCGATATTTCGGTCTCGATGTCAGCCTGCTAAGGCGGTGGGTGGCAAGTTACCAAGCCAATGCCAGCTTAAGTCCACGGCCACATGGGCTGCGGTATAGCCATGATTTCAAGCGCCAAGTCGTGATGCATATGCACGAACATCGGCTCTCGCTGCGCCAAACTGCTGCTCATTTTGGTTTAGGACAGTCCTCCCAGATAGGCATCTGGCAGCGGCAGTACTACAGTGGCAGTCCTGTCGTCACTACTGCCATCCAACAGAGAAAAGCCACCAACGTGACCAAGCGAATCAAGCCCGCCAAGCCCAGCGATACCAATGACGCCGCGAAATCTCGGGAGCAGTTGATGGCTGAGCTCGAATATCTTCGTATGGAGAACGCTGTCCTAAAGGAGCGGAAAGCCCTGCGCGAGGAAGAAGAGCGACGACGGGCGAAAAAGTCCTGATCGTCAACAAACTCAAGCACCGATTCCCGTTGCCTGATCTTTTGCGTCTGGTTGGGCTGGCACGCAGCACGTTCTATTACCAGATCAAAAGCCAGCAAAGGCCGGACAGACACGCTGCGCTCAAGGCATTGGTGCAGTGTGTTTATCACCAGGAGAAGGGCCTGTATGGCTATCGGCGAGTGGCGCTTGCGATCCGAAACCAGGGGACGCTGGTCAACAAGAAGGTCATCGAACGACTGATGGCCGGCATGGGCCTGCGATCTGTGGTGCGTCCCAAGAAATACCGGTCTTATCGAGGAACCGTGGGCAAAATCGCCTCGAATCTGCTGGCGCGTAACTTCATCGCCCAGCGACCCAATCAGAAGTGGGTAACTGACGTTACTGAATTCAAAGTGGCCGAGCAAAAGCTCTACCTGTCGCCCGTAATGGATCTGTATAACGGCGAGATCGTCGCTTATGAAACGGCCAGGCGGCCCAGTTATAGCTTGGTTGGAAACATGCTGGACAAGGCACTTGATCGCTTGGGAGAGAGGCCAAAGCTAATGATCCACTCTGACCAAGGGTGGCATTACCAGCAGGCTCAATACCGACACAAGCTCAGGGAGCGAGGCGTAAAGCAAAGCATGTCTCGCAAGGGCAATTGCCTGGACAATGCGGCTATGGAAAGCTTCTTCGGCACACTCAAGGCCGAATTTTTCTATCAGAAGCAATTTAAGAGTGTTGAAGAACTGAAGGCGGGCCTGGATGACTACATCCACTACTACAACCATGCCCGCATCAAACCGAAGCTCAATGGCCTGAGTCCTGTCGCATACAGGACTCAGGTTGCTGGCTAGAATTGTCCAACTTTTGGGGGGCAGTCCAGGT
>NZ_JBLUPV010000067.1:0-1457 GCF_048068075.1 Pseudomonas sp. NY15354 | reverse complement strand
AACGGGTCGTCCGGCCTACCATCCAGCAGTCCTGCTGAAAATCTACATCTATGGCTACCTCAACCGGATTCAGTCCAGCCGCCGGCTTGAGCGCGAGGCAGAGCGCAATGTCGAGCTGATGTGGTTAACGGGCCGGTTGACTCCTGACTTCAAAACGATTGCCGACTTTCGCCGAGACAATGGCAAAGCCATTCGCAGCGCCTGCCGGCAATTCGTAGTGCTTTGCCGCAACCTCAATCTTTTCTCCCAGTCGATCATTGCCATCGACGGCAGCAAATTCAAAGCCGTAAATAACCGCGACCGCAACTTTACCCAAGGCAAGATCAAGGCGCGCATGCAGCAGATCGAGCAGAGCATTGACCGCTATCTTGCGGCGATGGATTCGGCGGATCGGGCAGCGCCCGAGGTCGCCGAGGCCAAGGCTGAACGGCTGAGCGAAAAAATAGAAAAGCTGAAACAGCAGATGACGAAGCTCAAGGACATTGAAGCGCAGCTTCACGCCAGCCCAGATCAGCAAATCTCTCTTACCGATCCTGATGCACGCTCAATGGCCACGAGTGGCCGAGGTACTGGCACGGTTGGCTACAACGTACAAACAGCAGTCGATGACAAACACCATCTGATCATTGCTCATGAAGTCACTAATGTTGGCAATGACCGAACGCAGCTGAGCAATATGGCGAACCAGGCACGCGAAGAGATCGGCGCTGAGTCGCTGACAGTGGTCGCCGACCGAGGCTATTACAAAGGTCCGGAGATCCTTGCTTGCGAGCAGGCAGGGATCACCACTTTTGTCCCGAAGCCGCTGACATCAAGCAGCAAAGCGGAAGGCCGATTCGGCAAGCAGGACTTCATCTACATCGCTGCATCGGATGAATACCGATGCCCTGCGGATCAACTACTGACCCGCAGGCATTCTTCGGTGGAAGACGGCATGTTGCTGCACTCCTACTGGTTCTCTGGCTGCCAAAGTTGCTCCATGCAGAAGCAGTGTACGACGGGTAAGGAACGCCGGTTGAAGCGCTGGGAGCATGAAACGGTAGTCGAAGCCGTCCAGATCCGATTGGAGCATGACCCAGGAAAGATGAAGGTTCGCCGGCAGACGGTGGAGCATCCCTTTGGAACGCTCAAATACTGGATGGGAAGCACTCACTTCCTGACCAAAACCCTACCGAGGGTAAGCACCGAAATGAGCCTTCACGTGCTTGCCTACAATCTCAAACGAATGATGAGCATCTTTGGCATCGCTGGGCTGATTGAAGCGATCAGGACTTGAGACCAAGCATTTTTTGCGTCCGTATACGGCTATTCGGGCCGCTGCCGCGGCCCAAATAGCGCGGGCCGCGTCCGGTGCCCAACTGAGGTAGATCAGCACTTAGATCTGCTGAATTGACAGGGTGCCCCAGCTTCTTTCGCTACTCGACGTACTTACTTGCGTTTTCACACAGCCTGGGTCG
>NZ_JBLUPV010000066.1:0-1492 GCF_048068075.1 Pseudomonas sp. NY15354 | reverse complement strand
AGAAGAAGCCCAGCGGATTGATGTCGTAGCTCACCAGCAGGTTCTTGGTCTGCTGATAGTGGTCGAGCATCATCTTGTGGGTTTCACGGCCGACACCGGACTTCTTGTAGCCACCGAACGCGGCGTGGGCCGGGTACAGGTGGTAGCAGTTGGTCCAGACGCGACCGGCCTTGATGCCGCGGCCCATGCGGTAGGCGCGGTTGATGTCGCGGGTCCATACGCCAGCGCCGAGGCCGAACTCGGTGTCGTTGGCGATCGCCAGGGCTTCGGCTTCGTCCTTGAAGGTGGTGACACTGACCACCGGGCCGAAGATTTCTTCCTGGAACACGCGCATCTGGTTGTTGCCCTTGAGCAGGGTCGGCTGGATGTAATAGCCGGTGGCCAGGCTGCCTTCGAGTTTCTCCACCTTGCCGCCGGTCAGCAGCTCGGCGCCTTCCTTCTGGGCGATGTCCAGGTACGAGAGGATCTTCTCGAACTGCTGCTCGGACGCCTGGGCGCCGACCATGGTGTCGGTGTCGAGCGGGTCGCCGCGCTTGATCTGCAGGACCTTCTTCATCACCACTTCCATGAACTGCGGGTAGATCGACTCCTGCACCAGGGCGCGCGATGGGCAGGTGCACACCTCGCCCTGGTTGAAGAACGCCAGCACCATGCCTTCGGCGGCCTTGTCGATGAACGCCGGCTCCGCCTGCATGATGTCTTCGAAGTAGACGTTCGGCGACTTGCCGCCCAGCTCCACGGTGGACGGGATGATGTTCTCGGCGGCGCACTTCATGATGTGCGAGCCCACCGGGGTGGAGCCGGTGAAGGCGATCTTGGCGATGCGCTTGCTGGTGGCCAGGGCTTCACCGGCCTCGCGGCCGAAGCCTTGCACCACGTTGAGCACGCCCTTGGGCAGCAGGTCGCCGATCAGTTCCATCAGCACGGCGATGCCCAGCGGGGTCTGCTCGGCGGGCTTGAGCACCACGCAGTTGCCGGCGGCCAGCGCCGGAGCCAGCTTCCAGGCGGCCATCAGCAGTGGGAAGTTCCACGGGATGATCTGCCCGACCACGCCCAGCGGCTCGTGGATGTGGTAGGCCACGGTGTTTTCGTTGATCTCGGCGGCGCCGCCTTCCTGGGCGCGGATGCAGCCGGCGAAGTAGCGGAAGTGATCGACCGCCAACGGGATGTCGGCGTTGAGGGTTTCGCGGATCGGCTTGCCGTTGTCCCAGGTTTCGGTGATGGCCAGGATCTCGAGGTTCTGCTCGATGCGGTCGGCGATCTTGAGCAGCACATTGGAGCGGTCTTGCACCGAGGTGCGGCCCCAGGCATCGGCGGCGGCGTGGGCGGCATCCAGGGCTTTGTCGATGTCTTCGGCGGTGGAGCGTGGGAACTCGGCGATCGGCTGGCCGTTCACCGGGGAGGTGTTGGTGAAGTATTCACCCTTGACCGGAGGAACGAACTCACCGCCGATGTAGTTGCCATAGCGGCTCTTGAAGGAAATTTTCGCGCC
>NZ_JBLUPV010000065.1:0-1755 GCF_048068075.1 Pseudomonas sp. NY15354 | reverse complement strand
CTGCGGATCATTCAGGCAATGCGCCTGCCCCACCGCAATATCCATGGCCGTCACCCAACGGTGGTTCTCCGGGCTGCGCAACACTGCCGAGTGGTAGCTGTTCGTCTCCAGTACATCGCGCGCAACCGCCATGCGCGCCCGAATTTCATTGGGCGTTTCCTCGCGCAGGATGTCGAAATGATCAGGAGTCCCCAGCGTCACATTGCCGTATTGGCGCACTTGTTTCAGGGCTTCAGTCTGGTCACCTGGTTCCTTGCCCTCGTTCCAGGCGGCTCGGGCTTTTTCCAGGTCGATCCGTACCGCCGAGGTGGAGATTTTTCGCCACTGAAAGCGCGCCACCGGGTTACCCAGGGCATTGCTGACGCTCACATCGTCGGGCCTATCGAGCCCTGACTTGGCAGATGACCCAGGTTGCGCCTCGCCCCCGAACATCTGCGGGGCATGGGGCGGAATCAGCGGCTCGGCGTTGATCCAACGCTCTTCATCTTCGGCAATGCCCCCTTGGGAAGCGAGCCCCACGATCAGGTTGTTCCCGGGGTAACGGTGTTCTCCCTTGGCACGCAGCTTTTCCGGTTTGGCCGCTTCACCCACCCGTACCGGCTTCCCGTTACGGTGGCGCCTGGTCCATAACCGCTGGTAGAAGCGCAAGGGCTGGAGCGCCAGCATCGCTGGCGTTCCATCCGGCAAGGTATCGGGCACGCCGTAGGTGCCGATGCCCTTGACGTCATCCAGGGCAACAGTGGTGTCCTCCGGGCAAAAATACAGGTACACCTTGCCGCGATTGTCGCGCTCGGGGAACACCGTGAGATTGCCCACTTTGTCCTGGCGCGTGCCTTCGGTCGGCGACCAGAGGGGGCCGGTGCGCCCACGGTAGGTCCACAGGGCCCTGAGCTCAGGCAAGGGCGGCTGGGTGTGGGGCGTCTCGGTCACCGCCGCGACGATGCGCATCAGCGTGGCGAGGGTGTCGTGCCCTGTGGGCGTGACGCTGGGCAGCACGCTGTAGGGTGTATCCACCATGATCAGCGTGTCCGCGCAGCGCTGGCCCTTGTCGATCAACAACGCCTGGGCCAACAAGGTGATCAGGGTGCCCTGGCTATGCCCGATGATGCTGATGGTTTCGTCCGGCGATACCCGGCGGATCTCGCTGACGAGCATGGCCAGCCGGGTGGCGGCCAGCACGAAATAACGCCGATGAGGGCCTTTGCCCATGAACAGGGTATTGGGCAAGGCCAGCTGCGCCCCATGGCGCTTGAAGGCACCGAAGCCCTTGCCGTACATCTCCAGCAGATTGTTGGTGGCGTTGGCGAAGAAGCCACCGCCCTTGGCGAAATGCCGGTCCAACCGGTTGTCGAAAACGTCCAGGTACTGATCGCGCAACTTGACCGGGTCATGGTTCTGGTCCCGTTTGATCTCCCCTGGCTCAGCGCGGTATCCCCAGTAGAAAGGAATCATCAGGCTGCGCGTCTTGGGGTCAGACGTGTCGCGCCGGTAGAGGTAGGTGTCAGGATCATCTAGCAGCTCTTTTTCTTTGCTCCCCCTCGCTTGCGCAGGCATCTCCTTGGCCCTTTTGTACTTGGCCCCATACCGACCCGCCTTCAGGTCCGGCCGGTCCAGCCGCTCGTTGACCCCTTGGCACAACCCCTCCTCCACCGCCTCATACGATGCCCCCGGGTCATTCACCCCATGCAGGAAGATCACCACCCCCGGCAGGTCGGCAGGCACCTCAAGGGTGCGTACGCCATCGAAGCCAGGGAT
>NZ_JBLUPV010000064.1:0-1836 GCF_048068075.1 Pseudomonas sp. NY15354 | reverse complement strand
AGCGTGACTTGCGTCCGGGCCTCACCCTCAATGAACCGCTTCATGATCGTCCCCGCCACGATCTCGACGATCAGAAGGTTAGACAATCGCAGGTGTTTTCACACAGCCTGGACCCATAGCAGCCGTTCGTGGAGAGCAGCAAACGGCCTGCAGCGGACGGACTTCGAACCATGATCGATCCCACATTTGAAGTGCTCTACGAAATCAGAGAAATGCCCGACGATGATGAAAACCATCAAGCATCACGTTGATTGTTGGCGAAAAAACGCCAGATCGCTGGATCTTCACCCAGTGTCACATTGAAGCGTAGCCAGGGGGTGGCCTCCAGGCCTGGGCGAAAAATACATCCAGGTGATAAGAGAATGTTCTGCAATAGGCCCGCCCGCGTCAGCGCTACCGGATCGAAACCTTCCTGGTTACTGCCGATCCACATATAGGGTGTAGGTGCCATGGGGGCCCAGCATTGCCAGCCTATCCGCTGCACATGCTGGCGCGCGAGTAATTGAGCCTGCAGCAAGCGATCACGTAGCTTTTGATAGCGTTTGCGCTGGGTCCCATCGCTCACCATCTGCAGTGCGAGTTGCTCGCTGAGCTGCGAGCTGTAGAGCCCAGTGGTCATCTTGTAATGCAGCAACGCCTCGACAACCGTGGGCTCCGCGGTTACGAATCCCACACGCAAGGACGGTGCCAGGCTTTTGGAGACACTTCCGACATAGATGACCCGTTGCAAGTTATCCAAAGCGGCCAGTGGGGGCTGGTTGCCTGGCAGCAGTTGACCGTACACATCGTCCTCCACGATCCAGCAATCATGGGCATCGGCGAGCTGCAATACGCGGTACGCGACAGCTGGGCTGTAACTAGCGCCGGTTGGGTTATGGAGCCAGGGATTAGTAAAAAATGCCTTGGGGCGATGGTGTGCCAACAGTTCGGCAAGATTTTCCACATCGGGCCCTTGCGTATTCCACGGCACGCCGACGACCTCGACCTTGTGATCTCGCAGATTCGCGAGCAAGTTGATGTAGCCGGGATCATCGACCAATACACAGTCCCCGGGTCGCAGCAAGGCACTGATCACGATGTTCAGCGCCTGGCTCGCTCCTTGCGTCAGCACGATGTGCTCACTGCGAGCATTTACGCTCCGCTCACCGAGGTAGCGCTGCACCCAGTGACGCAGCGCGAGATTGCCGCTGGACTCCCCATATTCTGCGATGAGCCCGGCGCCCCGCCCAAGACCACGTAGCGCCAGGCGCAAGCCTGCCTCGTCGAGCCAGGCATCAGGTAAGCCGCCGCCACCTGGTTGCAGGATATCCGGCTGAGGGTTGAACGCGTCATCCAACAGCCAGTAGACATCCTTTAATGGCGCTGCACTGCGATGTTGTTCCACAGTGGCGGAGGCTTGCGCCACGAAAAAGCCATCACCCTTGCGAGCTTCCAAGTAGCCCAGTGCAACCAGACGATCATAGGCCTGGACGACGGTGAAGGTACTGACTTCGAACATTTTGGCGGCGGCACGAATCGATGGAAGACGTGCGCCTTGAGCCAACTCGGCCTGCTCGATCAGCTGCGAAAAATGCTGTACCAACTGACCGATTCGCGATCGCTTAACAGAGGGTTCCATGGTCAGGTGTACTGCCTTTTCGACCAATACAGGGTCAGTCATTTTAGGGCCTGCTGTGTATGGAAAGAAAGTTTATATCCAGTAATTTGACTGGGTGCTCATCACATTGAATCGCCCCTGGTTTTCTAGACACTCTCCAAGCTCAGGAAATAGCGTTTCTCATACTCTACTGGAGACAGCTGCATAGCACTGCTGTGTCGGCGTTTAGGGTTATAGAA
>NZ_JBLUPV010000063.1:0-1938 GCF_048068075.1 Pseudomonas sp. NY15354 | reverse complement strand
CGGCCCCGCCCGATCTCAAGCCGACGCCAACGCCATCGCCTTGTGGGTATCGATCAGATGCTGCACCACCCCAGGATCGGCCAGCGTCGAGATATCCCCCAACGCATCGTATTCACCCGTGGCGATCTTGCGCAGGATGCGTCGCATGATCTTGCCCGAGCGGGTCTTGGGCAGCCCCGGCGCCCACTGGATCACGTCCGGCGAGGCGATCGGGCCGATCTCCTTGCGCACCCAGTTCTTCAGCTCCAGGCGCAGCGCCTCGCTCGGCTGCTCGCCAGCATTGAGGGTCACGTACACGTAGATGCCCTGCCCCTTGATGTCGTGCGGCACGCCCACCACCGCCGCCTCGGCGACCTTGGCGTGCGCCACCATGGCGCTTTCGATCTCGGCGGTGCCCATGCGGTGGCCGGAGACGTTGAGCACATCATCGACACGCCCGGTGATCCAGTAGTAGCCATCCTCGTCGCGGCGCGCGCCATCACCGGTGAAGTACATGCCGCGGAAGGTCTTGAAGTAGGTGTCCACGAAGCGGTCGTGGTCGCCGTACAGCGAACGCGACTGGCCCGGCCAGGAGTCGAGGATCACCAGGTTGCCCTCGGCCGCGCCCTCGATCAGGTTGCCCAGGTTGTCCACCAGCGCCGGCACCACGCCGAAGAACGGACGGGTCGCCGAGCCAGGCTTCAGGCCCGTGGCGCCCGGCAGCGGGCTGATCAGGATGCCGCCGGTCTCGGTCTGCCACCAGGTGTCGACGATCGGGCAGCGCTCCTTGCCCACGGTCTGGTAGTACCAGTTCCAGGCCTCGGGGTTGATCGGCTCACCCACCGAGCCCAGCAGGCGCAGGCTCGAGCCATCGGCACCGGCCACCGCGGCCTGCCCTTCGGCCATCATGGCGCGGATGGCGGTCGGTGCGGTGTAGAGAATGTTGACCTGGTGCTTGTCGACGATCTTCGACACGCGGGTGATGTCCGGGTAGTTCGGCACGCCTTCGAACAGCAGCGTGGTCGCGCCGTTGGCCAGCGGGCCGTAGACGATGTAGCTGTGGCCGGTGACCCAGCCCACGTCGGCGGTGCACCAGTAGACCTCGCCGGGGCGGTAGTCGAACACCCGCTCGTGGGTCAGCGCGGCGTACACCAGGTAACCGCCGGTAGTGTGCAGCACACCCTTGGGCTTGCCGGTGGAGCCGGAGGTATAAAGGATGAACAGCGGCTCCTCGGCGCCCATCTCCTTCGGCGCGCAGTGGCTGGAGGCCACCTTCATCAGGTCCTCGTACCAGATGTCGCGGTGCTGGTGCCAGGCAATGTCGCCACCGGTGCGCTTGCACACGATGATCTTCTGCACGCTGCTGGTTTCAGGGTTGGTCAGGGCCAGGTCGACATTGGCCTTGAGCGGGGTACGACGGCCACCGCGCACGCCTTCGTCGGCGGTGATGACGATCTTCGAACGGCAGTCGATGATGCGCCCGGCCAGCGCCTCGGGCGAGAAGCCACCGAACACCACCGAATGGATCGCACCGATGCGCGCACAGGCCAGCATGGCCACCACGGCTTCAGGGATCATCGGCATGTAGATGGTCACCACGTCGCCGCGGTGCACGTCCTGGCCACGCAGGGCGTTGGCGAACTTGCAGACTTGCTCGTGCAGTTCGCGGTAGGTGATGTTGCGGCTGTCGGCCGGGTCGTCGCCTTCCCAGATGATGGCGACCTGATCACCGCGCTCGGCCAGATGGCGGTCGAGGCAGTTGTAGGAAACGTTCAGAGTGCCGTCAGCGAACCACTTGATGTCGACATGGTGGTCGTCGAAGGAGGTCTGCTTGACCTTGGTGAAGGGCTTGATCCAGTCCAGGCGCTGGGCCTGCTCGCGCCAGAAGCCGTCCGGGTTGATCACCGACTGCTGGTACATGGCCTTGTAGGTGGCCTCGTCGGTCAGGGTAGTGGCCGC
>NZ_JBLUPV010000062.1:0-1971 GCF_048068075.1 Pseudomonas sp. NY15354 | reverse complement strand
TCTATAACCCTAAACGCCGACACAGCAGTGCTATGCAGCTGTCTCCAGTAGAGTATGAGAAACGCTATTTCCTGAGCTTGGAGAGTGTCTAGAAAACCAGGGGCGATTCACGTTCGACTATTCCGTCACGTTCCCGGGCTCCCCCAGGGCTGCCAAGTTCGCCCCGGAAACCAGCCAGGAAACGGTTGGTGGCTACTTAACCAAGTGGCTGGATGCAAAGAAGAAGCACATCTCCAGCAGCACTTTCGAAGGCTATCGAAAAATCGTGGAGTTGCGGCTTGTACCTGCCCTGGGCCACCACCTTGTCCCAGCGCTCAAGCGGAAGACGATCAAAGACTGGCTGGACAAGCTACAGGTCGGCAACAAGACCCTGAGCAATATCCAAAGCTGCCTGCGGTCCGCTCTCAACGACGCGGTCGACGAGGAACTGCTCGATACGAACCCGCTGGCCGGCTGGACATACGCCCGGAAGGAGGCTCCGCCGAAGGAGGACGACGTGGACCCGTTCACACCAGAAGAGCAGCAGGCAATTCTGGCTGCCCTTAGCAGCCAGGCCAGAAACATGGTGCAGTTCGCGCTCTGGACTGGTCTTCGGACAAGCGAGCTGGTTGCGCTGGATTGGGGTGATGTGGACTGGGTGCGGGGTGAGGTGATGATCAGCCGCGCAATGACCCAAGCCGCAGGCGGAGAAGCCGAGGTGACCAAGACGGCGGCAGGCCGGCGTTCAGTGAAGCTGTTGCGCCCCGCCATGGAAGCGCTCAAGGCGCAGAAAGAGCATACCTTTCTGGCTGACAAAGAGGTTTTTCAGAACCCGCGCACCCTCGAGCGCTGGGCCGGCGATCAGCCGATACGCAAAACTATGTGGCACCCCGCAATGAAGAAGGCCGGGGTCCGGTATCGGCGCCCCTACCAGACCAGGCACACCTACGCATCGATGATGCTTTCGGCAGGAGAGCACCCGATGTGGGTAGTCAAGCAAATGGGGCATACTGACTGGACCATGATAGCCCGCGTCTATGGTCGATGGATGCCATCAGCAGACGTTGAAGCGGGATTCAAAGCAGAAAAATTTTGGTCATCAGCTCAAACGGAAAAAGGGGGTAAGCACGTTGGAACAAAGCCTGGAAACTAAGGAGCTTTTCTATGCGGTCGCCAACATATATCCAGAGTTGAATGCACAGGTCAGCTTTATCGAATCCACCTCTTTTTCGAAGCCGCCCGAAGAGAGCCTGAGGGAAGCAGGAATTGAGTTTGATTCAATTCTTCGTTTCAAAGACCCTTCAATACCATCCTTAAGCGAAGTCGGATATACCATGGCCAACGCTGGAGGATTCGCTACGAATTACGTCAAGAACGACATTTTAGGAACCGCCATATTTCTTGATCAAGCACCCGCTGGAATTACAGAGGTTGAAGCTCCGAATATCTACTGGGCTCTACAAACAGTTCTGCTTCATCACGAGTTAATGCACGCTAAGGACTTGTACCTACAGAAGAATTTCAACATGTCAAATATGACAGTAAGTCTAGTGAAGGCGGAGATATATGCAGATGTGACGACCCTGCGTTTTTTTGAAAAACACAAGAAAGCTGGAGGCGAAACCTATAGAAACCTGTACGCTGCGGGCATTCTCGGGCGCGAGGACTCCGCAGTCTATAAGCAAATTTTCAAAGGCATCACCAAGAGCTTTCCCGAGGTTCAGTTGCGAGCCTGGGCGTCCATGAGCGTGTTACCTCCCGTACAATGACAACATTATGGCAGCCTTGATGCTGCAGCCCGCGATAATCAAGGGTTAGACGCGGGTTCAAATCCCCCCGGCTCCACCAAACACGCAAAAGGCACCTGGTCACCCAGGTGCCTTTTTTTAGGTTCTTCACGGATTGCCGGGAAAGTCATTCTTGATCTTCATGAAGAAGAATTCGCTGTCCCGGTAGCCGTAAGCCATCCGTTTGATGACCTTGATCCGATTG
>NZ_JBLUPV010000061.1:0-2335 GCF_048068075.1 Pseudomonas sp. NY15354 | reverse complement strand
CTTGATCCAGTCCAGGCGCTGGGCCTGCTCGCGCCAGAAGCCGTCCGGGTTGATCACCGACTGCTGGTACATGGCCTTGTAGGTGGCCTCGTCGGTCAGGGTAGTGGCCGCGACCTCGGGACGAACGGGATACAGGGGAGCCGCACTCATCAGGTTTACCTCGGTGTAAGAGTGATTGTCAGGTACATCGACTGATCGCACCGGTCAGATCCGGAAGCGGCTGAGCAGGCGGTCCTGCTGGCCCACATGCTCGACCATCACCGAGCACTGGCTGACCTGCTGCTGCGCACCGCCGGACACTTCCAGGCCGATGTCGCGAATATTGGTGGTGTTGCGGTTGATCTCTTCGCTGGTGGCGCTCTGCTGCTCGGCTGCCGCGGCGATCTGCAGGTTCATGTCGTTGATGCGGTAGATCGCCTCGCGGATGCGGCCAAGGGTTTCATTGGCCGCGTTGGCGTCCTCGGCGGTCTTGCTGGCGGCATCACGGCTTTGCTGCATGCGCGTCTGGGCCTGGCGCACCCCGGCCTGCAACTGGTCGATCATCAGGCGGATCTCCTGGGTCGACTGCTGGGTGCGCGAGGCCAGCGAGCGCACCTCGTCGGCCACCACCGCGAATCCGCGCCCGGATTCCCCGGCACGCGCGGCCTCGATCGCCGCATTGAGCGCGAGCAGGTTGGTCTGGTCGGCGATGCTGGTGATTACCGAGAGGATCGACTCGATACTATGGCTGAGGGTGGACAGCTCGTTGATGGCCTGGCCGGTGGTGTTCATTTCCTCGGCCAGGCCATTGATCGCACCGGTCGAGCGCAACACCAATGCCACGCCGTTTTCGGTTTGATCATGTGCCGCCACCGCAGCCTGGGCGGCGGCCTGGGCATTGCGCGCCACGTCCTCGGCGGTGGAGGCCATTTCGTTCATGGCGGCGGCCAGTTGGTCGAGCTCCTGCAATTGCAGTTGCACACGGCTGGCCGCCTGGTTTGCCTCGTGAGAGGTGGCCGTGGTGCTCTGGCGCACCTGCTGGGACGTCTGCTGAACATCGCCAATCAGCGCCTTGAGGTTGCCCAGGAACTGGTTGAACTCCACCGACACCAAAGCCACTTCATCATTGCCGGACACCGGTAACTGACGCGTCAAGTCACCGTTGCCACGGTTCATGTCGGCCAACGAGGCCTTGAGTCGGTCCAGCGGCAACAGCAGACGCCGTACCAGCAACCCGAGCACCAGCAAGCTCAGGAGCACCCCCAACGCGGTGCCAGCGGCCGCTCGCCAGCTCAGTTGGTGACTGGCGGCCATGACGATGCCTTCATCCAGCACCACGCCGATGTACCACTGCATGCCCTTGAGATTGGACAACGGAATGAACGACACCAGCAGGGACTTACCCTCCACCTCGATCGCCTGAAGCTGGCTTTCCAGGGCCGGCTGGGCACCGCCGAACAGCGCGCTGTAGGGCTTGCCGTTGAACTGGGCATCAGGGTGGGAAATGATGTTGCCGTTCTGGTTCAGCAGGAAGGCGTAGCCCGCGCCGCTGAAGTCCAGGGTATTGATGGCCTCGGTGACGGAGTCCAGGTGGATGTCGCCGCCCAGCACCCCGGCGAAGCGCCCGGCATCGGTGATTCGGCTGACCGCCGAAATCAGTACCTTTCCGGTGGAAGAGTCCTGATAGGGCTCGGTCAGCACCGCCTGACTGCTCCCCTCCCCGGTCGCGTACCACGGCCGCGTTCGACCGTCATAGCCCGGCTTGGGCTTCCAGGCATCCAGGTTGCCGATGGGCTTGCCATCGACCTGCAGGGCACCGAACACCAGTGCGAACTCCTGCTTCAGCAAAGGTGCGTCGGTGATGCGCTGGATGTTCTGCGCACTGGCCTGGCTGTCGAGGGTCTGAACCGTCAGGTCCATCAAGTGCAGCTTGCCGTTGAGCCAGTTCTCGATCTGCCGGGCAACGGCCGTGCTCGACTCGAGAATGCTTTCTCCAGTTTGCGTGCGCAGCACCGTGCGCACCTGGCTGACCTGGGCCAAGGACAACAGGCTGGTGGTGATCAACAACACACAGGCAGCGGCAAGGCTGACCTTGTAACGGATTTTCATCGAAGCTCCAAAGGATACGCATGGGACGGTGACGCACCCTTTCGCGGGTAACCCCGCCCCCACAGGGGTTGTGCAACGCCTGTGGGAGCGGGGTTACCCGTGAAAGGGTTGCAGCGCAGCCTCAAAAGACCCGCTTAGAAGAAGCCCAGCGGATTGATGTCGTAGCTCACCAGCAGGTTCTTGGTCTGCTGATAGTGGTCGAGCATCATCTTGTGGGTTTCACGGCCGACACCGGACTTCTTGTAGC
>NZ_JBLUPV010000060.1:0-2752 GCF_048068075.1 Pseudomonas sp. NY15354 | reverse complement strand
GCCTTGATCGTGTCTGGCTTTACTTCAAACTTCGAGTGACTTGCGACCGGAGGCAGCGGCAGCAACTCGACCTCGGCTTTCAGCGTGCCGAAGGGGGCGCCGTTGTAGTGCGGGATGACGGTGTAGTGGCCCGCAGCGGTGCCCTGGAGTGTCGCACGGTACTCACCGGTTTTAGCTTCTGAAATGTCGCCGAGCGTGATCCCGGGGGCCGGGCCGTTCGCCAGTTCGAACTTCAGCTGGTTGGCAAGGCCTTCCACGGGTTTGTCGTTCGCGTCCCTGGCGGTGAAGGTCAGGGTCGAAGTGTCGGTGCCGCTTGCCGGGATCTTGGGCGGGGCGGCCTCGAACCTCGAACGGCCCAGTGCAGGCGGCAAGGTCGTCAGTTGCACGGTGGCGCTCAGGCCACTGACGGGCTGACGGCCGATGGTCGGGACGAAGGTGTAGGTGTCTGCCTGCAGGCCGCGCACGGTCGTGTGGTAGACGCCGGTGTTGCCGTTTTCCTGGATCGGGTCGAGGGTGAGCTCGCCGGGGGCCGGTGGCTGGCCGCTGCTGTTGGTGACCGTCAACGCCAGCGTGTTGCCAAGGCCGGTGACGGGGTTGCCGTTGAGGTCCTTGGCGGTGAAGGTCAGCGTGGAGGTGTCGTAGTCGTTGGCCGGGATGATCCCCGGGTCGGCCTTCAGCGTCGAGGTGGAGGGCACGGGCCGCAAGGCCTGCAGCTCTACCTCGGCATTGAGCCGGCCGATGGGCTTACCGCCCAGTTGCGGGGTGACGGTGTAACGGCCGGCCAATTTGCCCTTGAGCGTCGCGGTGTAGCGGCCCTTGGTGCTTTCGACGATGGCGCTTACCGTCACGTCCGGGGGCGACACGCTGCCCTTGTCGCCCTGCACCGCGAACTTCAGGTTCTTGGCGAGGCCTTCGACCGGCACGCCGTCGGCATCCTGGGCCGTGAAGGTCAGCACGGTGGTGGTCTTGTCGTTGGCGGGGAGCCTTGCCGGGGTTGCGGTGAACGTGGACTTGCCGTCGTCCGGCAGGCTGCTGACGGTGCTGACCTGCGCGTGCGACAGCGCAGTCCCTTGCACGGACGGGGTCAAGGTGATCGATTGCGGCGTGGTGCCGGCGGTCACGCGCACGTCATAGCGGCCCGCCGAGACGCGCTCGGGCTTGGCGACCACGATGCCGCCCGCGCGGGTCTGCGCTTCGGCGACGGTGATCTGGAGGTCCGCCAGGGCGATGTCCACCGGTTGCTGCTGCTCGTCGCGGATGGCCAGGGTCAGGGTTTCGTAGGTAGTGCCATCGGTCGGCAGCACGGTGTGGGCGGGGGTGAAGGTGGAGTGGCGTGCGCTCACCGCCGGGGCGTTGACGGTGACCCGGGTCTCGCTGCGTGCGGAGCGGTTGCCTTTGCTGTCCACGGCCACGCCGTGGAGGGTGTACAGATTGGGTTGCTGGGTTTGGTAGTCGGGCAACACCACGCTGTAGTGGGGGCCGCCGTCGTGGACGAGCTTGCCGCCGGCCTGCAGCAGCGCCGGGGCGGTCCAGTCGATGTGCGACAGCGGGTACTTGCTGTTGACCCACACGCTCAGGGACTTGGTCTCGCCGCCCTGGCCGCTGACGTGGGCGGCGGCGGCCATCTGGATGACCTGTTTCTTGCGGTATTCGAGGACGATGTGGTTGTTGCGCTCGACCAGGTCGTAGCGGCTGCCGGCCAGGGTGCGCAGGGCGCCGACCCCGGCGGGGTCGACCTGCTTGGCCCACGGCTCGCCGATCTGGTAGTTGAACTCGGCGCCCACGGTAGTCTCGTTACCGCCATTGCCCTTGCGCTGGTCGGCGCTGAGGGTCAGCAGTGGAATGGGCGTGTAGGTGAGGCCGACGGTGACGGCGCTGGGGTCTTTCTTGCGGTTGTCCTTGCCGAACAGGCCGACTTCATCGCCGTAGTACTGCTCGTAGGTGAGCTTGCCGCCGAGCTGCGGCATCGCCGGCAGCCAGGCCTCGGTGCGCATGTCCCAGCCGTTGGCCGGGCGTTCCTGGTAGTCCTCGACGTCGGGCGAATCCTTCCAGCCGGTCAGACGCTGGTAGCTGTTGGCGTTGACCTTGAGAAAGTCGCGCCAGTATTCCACGCCCAGCCCGAGGCGGGCGTGCTGGCGAGACAGGTCGTAGTCCAGAAAGCTGTTGGCGCCGAGCATGTAGCTGTCGTTGAAACGGCGCACGCCCAGGCCCAGGCTGGTCTGCTGGCGCTCGTCCTTGCGGTGGACGCTGCCCTGGGCGAAGAGCAACTGCTCGGGGGTGTCGTGCAGCGGGGCGAGCAGTTCGACCTGGGAGTTCTTCAGCGAGAGCTTGTCGTCCACCTCGATCTGCACGCGGGCGGTGCCGAAGCGGCTGAGCCACTGCTGGGCCTGGCTGCTGGCCTCACCGGTGGCCAGGCCGCGGGCCATGGAGGCGGCGGCGTCGCCGTTGGGGTCGTTGCTGAGGAAGCTGCCGGTGCTGCTGGCCAGGGCGGCGAGCTTGCGGGCCTGCTCGTCATCAGCCTGGGCGGTGGCCTCCTGGCCTGGCGAGTTGAGGTCCGGCAGCGCGTGCGCGGGGGCCGAGGGCACGGACAAGCGATCGCCCGGCTTGAGGGCATCGAGGTCGCGGCCGGGGTTGAGGGTGCGCAGGGTGGCGATGGTGGTGGTGTAGTGGGTGGCGATCGAGGCCAGGGTCTCGCCCATGGCGAAGGTGTGGAGGTGAGCCGGTGATCGCTGGGCCGGTTGGGTGTCGGGCA
>NZ_JBLUPV010000059.1:0-4322 GCF_048068075.1 Pseudomonas sp. NY15354 | reverse complement strand
GACCGCTTCGATCTTGAATTCTTCGGGGTAACGCTGACGACTCATGGCACCTCCTATTTGGGCCTCATTATGAGGCTTGGAGGTGTCTACGAAACCAGGGGCGATTCAAACGTCCCCTGGGCGATGGCATGCTCGATCGCCGCCTTGTGCAGCTGGGCCTTTTTCAGGTTAGTGGCGGTGGGCTTGAGTGAGACGCGCTCGCGGCACCTAACACCCCGGTACATGAACGTGATCTCGATGCTCGAGTCTGAGACTGCCCTGACCCCACTCCCGCCTCTACCCATGTCTCATATCCTTCCATATCGATAAGCGTCCGGCCGTCCGGCGCTTTCAACCAAATCTCACCAAGCCGCCATACGCCATCGCGGATCTTGGAGCGGATCGCGTCCTCGCTGTAGCCAGACTCGGCAGCAAATTTCCTGACGGTTACGTAGCGCATGTGTCGTCAGTCCTGGTTATTCAGGGGTAGCGAGTGCGCAGATGCCACGTATCGATTTGTCGTTCTCGGCTTGCTCGCGTAAGCAGCGTCTAACGGTACAGTTGCTCATATCCGACTCCCTTTGACTACTCGGATACAGCCTACGGACGGCTCCCAAGCTTGTGTTTCGCTTTCAGGCAACAAAATCGACGGAAATTAGAAGTCTGGAAATCCCCCTACCAGGGGCATGCACAAGCCGCATGACGCAATCAGATTGCTGGCTGCTCTGAAAGCCCAAGGCCATAGTCAGATCGGATGCAGCTTTTTCTGCTCAAATGCGATGCGGTTCATTACGCAAACTGGAATTGCGAACCCTTGGATATTGGTTTTGAGAGTTTCGTAGCCGTCTTCGACGATTCCGCAGGGCACTCCCCGCCGGAAGCGCATTCCCCTGCCGATGTAATTGCGAAGGATGATTTCCCAAGACTCATCGTCGTAGTAGGCGCCCGTGATATCAGCCCAGTTAGCGGTAACACCGCATCCAACAATTCCATCAGATGTCAGGCAGAAAATTTCTACTTGGTTTTCCTGTGTAACAGGTACGGCGTAAATCCGGCCATTCGGCGCTATGGGTGGGAAAGTCTGCCCGTTACCGAGGTGACGAAATTCCATGGTGGATCTCCGGTGCATTGAGTTGCATAGCACCCTATGCCAGGTCATGGAAAACCCAAGCCGGCACAAATCGCGTACAGATGCAGTTGGGTTTCCAGAGGGCCTTCATAAGCTGTGGCAATCAAAACAGGGAGTGGCGCCATGGGTAACAAATCAACAACGATCCGAATCGGCTTGCTGGCCGCGACAGTAGCTCTTCTGGTTGGGTGTTCTGGCACCCGGGGGGCTAGCACTGTGCAGCTTCCTGAGCCGAAAGATGTACCGAGGGAAAAATGGTCGGATGCTATGCATGTTCTGACCGCCATGGGGATTTCAGGGCAGCGTGACGTTCCAATCGAGCTGGCAGGGGCAGTTGATAGGGCGAGCCCGGCCAGCGGCTCTGGAACAGTGCTCGGGGATGCTGGATTAAGCGCGGTTAGCTTCGCTTCGCCACCTACAAGCTTGAGTGGTGGCGCAGCAGCGGGAATTGGCTTGGGCTTGATGCTGTTGGGTGGCTCGAGCGATCCGGTGCGTGCAACTCAGGTTGTAGCGTGGGTTCCTGCTGACCAGGCAAGCTCGCCGGAGGCGGCGTCTGCTCTTGCATTGCATAAGGTCGAAGATGCTCGCAAGAGAGTTTTTGCCAATGGCTTATCGAAGCTGCCAATGCAGACCGGTAAATATCCTGATGGTCATCACTTCGGCTATGCATCCCTGGCAGATAGTTATGCGGAGCGTCCGATTCCATACAGTGAAGAGGTTGCTAAATCGCCGAGCTTTCTGAGATCGCCACTCAGCTACGGGCCGATCTTCATACGTGACAACCAGTTCACGCTTGATGCCGACAAGAACGACATGACTGCGTCGGAAGCCATGCTGCTTGTATCGCAATACCTGCCTGAGTGGATCTACATCTACCACCCTGGTCAGCGGCTGAGAAAAGATTCGATCCCAGCGGCAATCTTCAATCAGGGCAGGGCGCTCTACTTCGTAGGGAAATAGTTCTGCTGGGTTGTATCGCCGTGGGTTTTCGCATCCTGCGGCGATTTTTGGGTATGCCTTAGCTGATACGTCCGAGAGCAAAGTTTCCATGCCGCTCGAATTTGTAAGTAACGATCTAACTGATACGCCCGAAAAACACCACTCAAACTGATACGCGAAAGGAAATCTGATGTTTGTACGCGCTTATCTTCGTGCATCCACTGCCGAGCAAGACGCCAATCGTGTCCGTGACGCTCTGCAGCAGTTCGCTGCCGACCATGGCAGGGCCATCGCTGCGCAATATGTTGAGAACGCCAGTGGTGCCAGAACTGACCGAGCAGAGCTGTTGAGACTTATCGCAGACGCCCACAAGGGAGACGTATTGCTGCTGGAAAGCATCGACCGGCTTTCCCGATTGCCGGTTGCTGATTGGCAGGCACTCAAGGCTGCGATTGATTCCAAAGGGTTGCGTATTGTCGCCCTAGATCTTCCGACCAGCCATCAGAGCATGCGAAATACCGCTGGTGACGAATTCACTGACCGAATGCAGGCCGCGATCAACGGCATGATGATCGAGATGATGGCGGCTATCGCGCGCAAGGATTACGAGCAGCGTCGTGAGCGTCAGGCCCAGGGAATTCATCGGGCCAAGGCTTCCGGTGCTTACAAGGGACGGCCGGCTGACAAGAACCTGCATCAGCGCATCGGTGAACTGCTGGGCGCTGGCCTGGGTATTCGCGCGACTGCTCGCCATGCAGGCTGCAGTACCACGACGGTGCTTAAAGTTCGCGACCAGATGACCAGCAGCAATGTGATTTGAATGGGGCGGGCGGGGTTAACGTCTCAAATGTTGTCGCAGTGCGCTGATAATCTTGCTGCGTAGCAGGAAGGTTGCGACGGATACAGCTAGCACTATCCCGCCCCCAAGGCCTCCTAGACGGACGAAGGCAACGATGTTTACTAGGGCAAGAACCATAATGCCGTAGAACTCTGCATTGGCCCTGCCTGCGGCCAGAGCCTGGCGCTCGGTGAGCATCCATTTCGGCGATAGGCAGAAGGGGCATACAGATGACTCGGGATCACCACCGCCTAGGGGAACTCCGCCCACATAGAGCGGCGCGGTGGTGATCACCTTCGGAACCATCATCCTCCTACAGCACTGGCATTCAACTTTGCTCACTATGTCATCCTCCTTGACTGGGCACGTGCTTTAACGTGACCTGATCGCTCACTTGATCCAGTTAATCGGCAGTCGAGTTCGGGCCTGTTCCGCTGTGTTTGCTGTTGTCGTGCTCCTTGTCCAAGTAAGCGGCGATCCTGTAACCAATCGCGGCTGTTACCCCCAAGGCGCAGAGCACGCCGAACACTGAATAGATTAGTAGCTCAAACCGGTCCACGTTCTTCTCCCGTGCTGATGGGCATCAGAGTCTAAGAGACTCGTTCACTGTACGGAAACGCACACCAATTTTGCATGCTGGTTCAACGTTCTAGCGCCGGCAACTGGCGGGCGCTGATTCAGTCTGCGAACGCGCTACCGTGACCGAACCACTGTCGCTCATCGAGTCCATGCCGTAAGCATTGCCCATGGCATCGACGCAGCCATCCATCATCGGCAGCCCGTTGGCCGGGTTGACCCAAGTGTTGTCCATCAGATCCATGAAGCTGCTCTGCAGGCTGCAATTGTCATCCTGAGTCTGCCTGACGGGCTCGACCCAGGCCGCGTTATTGTCGATATGAAGATCGAGCGGGTAGGTCGACGTCTCTTCTTCAGCGGTCAGCGAGTCGGGATACTGGTACCACATGCGCTCACTGCGGATGTTGAGACCGTCATGCAGCACGACTGCTTTCCCCTGGGAGGGATATACCACTGTGGTGTACAGCGGTTTTGTCGGCTGGACGATTGAGCCCATCATGTTGGCAATGGTGGCTAGCAAATTCATGGTAGTGCTCCTTGAGGTAGGTGGGCTCAGTCTCCCCCCGCTCTTGGAAAACCCAAATCTCTGATCAGGCGCTTTTAGGTTGACTGACATCCGCTTCGCGACACATTGTAAAAAATACGGCTCACCTCCCATCCCTTACTTATGGGAGTCTCGCATGTAACCTCCCATAGAGAAGCTTGCCGATTCGCTGGAAGGGGTGTCGTGAAGTGGTGTTGTGGCTGCAAGCCGCATGAATACTGGGTTTCAGCGTTTTCACGGGCTTTTTTCAGGTGGTTGGCGTTGTGAAGGGGTGTCGTTAAGAGGTGTCGTGAAGGGGTGTTGTGGCTGCAGGCCGC
>NZ_JBLUPV010000058.1:0-4871 GCF_048068075.1 Pseudomonas sp. NY15354 | reverse complement strand
CTATAACCCTAAACGCCGACACAGCAGTGCTATGCAGCTGTCTCCAGTAGAGTATGAGAAACGCTATTTCCTGAGCTTGGAGAGTGTCTAGAAAACCAGGGGCGATTCAGACCACTAGCATTACGCGCGCCATTGACGGTGTAGGAGCGATAGTTAAGCACACACCGCCAAGGGAGAATGTTGATAAATTTATCTGCCTGTCCCTTTCATCATCACGGAGGAATATATGCTTGATTTGAATTTAGAGCTTCCAGCTGAAGTCGGTGAACTGGCAAAGGTCCACGGTTCGAGTCCATATGGGCCCACAAAAAAATCAATGGCTTACGTCTAATCGACGTAGGCCATTTCTGTTTCAGGGCACAAATCTTCCCCGTATTGTTCCCGTTTCGTCATCCGATCCTTCGAACGTAGTGAGCTTCCCGACACCCTTGGGGGCGATGCCTGGAACGCTCCGAATTTTGCTATCGGGACTCCCCTGCTCTGATCGCCGAAAGCCCAGTGCGCACAAACAAGCCTTCCACGATCACTTTAAAAATCAAACCAGCAAGCAAGCCAAGGCAAACCGTTAAAGCGTCATTTTTATTTGAAACCCAACCGCCAGCGCGTTTCCTCTTTGCTTACCAAAGAATGCACCAGGCTCGATGTAGTACTGCACATCGGGGCGCAGCAGTAGCCAGGGGGTCACTTGCGCGCCGTAGTTCAGCTCCAGCACTTGCTCCCCGCTATCCAGGCCACTGAACATTGCATATTGCTCTGCACTGGCTGCAGCGGCTTCCTGCAAATCGCGGGCGCGCGGGTTGATCACGGCGCGGCCATAGCCAAAGGAAATGGAGTCTTGCGGGCGGCTGTCAAACGGCTTTTGCCTAACCAGGCCCACGGAGTACCAGCGACGCATGGGTGAGGTCGCAGCGTTACTGGTGGCAGCTTGCCCGAACAACCGTAGGGCACTCGCCGGGTCTTGCTCATCGCGCCAGATCGCCTGGTCGACCAGCAAGTAAGCGCCTGTACGACTGCTGCTTTTACCGGTGCCGCCAATCTTGGGGTAATCGGAGGTATCGTAGTACCAGCCCACCTTGTACTGGCCGTTGAGGAAGGCGCCGTTATTGATGATCGCCTCCAGTGGCATGATGGCGCCCGTCGTGCCATTGGCGGGCATGGCGAAGGCTTTGGATACGCGCGCGTTGTACTCCGGGTTGACTTGGAACAACGCCGTTTGCAGCGTCAGCGACGGGTTGACGTCATACCGCAACTCGCCACCCCAGTGGGCTGTCGGGTAGTTACCCCAGCCACTGCCGCTGGACATGGTCAGCGGGTGTGCACAAAAGCCGGCGCTGACAAAGTTGGCCAGGATCGGCATGCCACCGAACTCGGTGCCCATGACCATGTAGCCAACCTTGGCGGACAAGTCGGGGGAGAACAGATTGCGCTGGTAACTCAACTCCGTCAGCCGGGTGTACTCGCCCCCATAGATTTCTTGCGCGGACATGCGGTTGCCAATCAGGTCCTCGGTGGCACTGTGGCCGCGACGATCATTGACCAGCACTTGCACACGACCGGCATCTGGAATGTCGAGCAGTTTGCTCAAGTCAAACTGCGCGCCCAGACGTATCTGTTGTGCATAGCGGGTGCCGCGCTTGATGCCGCCATTCAGGTTGGAAAGGGTTTCCGAGGTGTAGTCACCCGTCAGCTTTATACCTTGCTCCTCCAGCTTCTGGCGCTGTCCGCCCCAGTTGCCAGTGAGCGTAGGTTGCGTCATCAGGCTGGAAGTACCTGCCAGTGCGCAAGGCAGGGGCAGGAAACACAGGGACAAGCCGCTGCACAGGCTGCAGGCCAGCACGGTGCGGAGGGGTAATGACATGGTGGGCAGGCTCCCTTGCGTGAGAAATCGTTGCACAGCCCAGGCTTGCGAGAGGGCCGACTGGAAAGAAAAATCCCCGCGAACGGGGATTTTTCATAGGGCATCAACGAAGCGTTACGGCTTGCTGCTGTCAGGCAGCGCGTACGCGATGATGTAGTCGCCCACATCTGGCGAATGGCTCATGCCACCAGCGGAGATCACCACATACTGTTTGCCGGTGGTGGGCGACTTGTAGATCAGCGGGGCCGCCACGGCGCCCACTGGCAAGCGGGCCTTCCAGACTTCCTTACCGGTTTTCGAGTCGAGTGCACGCAGGTAGTAGTCCTGAGTGCCTGCGAAGAACACCAAGCCGGATGCCGTCGAGGTCGGGCCACCCAGCGTCGGCATACCCAGCGGGATCTGCATATGCGTCTTGATCCCCAGGGGGCCAGTATCCTGAACCGTGCCCAGTGGCACCTGCCATACCAGCTTCTGGGTATTCAGGTCGATCGCGCTCATGCTGCCAAACGGTGGGGTATTGCATGGCACGCCCAGCGGTGACTGGAGAATGTCGATCTTCACGCCGCCATAGATACCTGCAACCTGCGGGCGAATGGTGCCCATGAAACCAGGCACTTCATCGGTCGAGACTTTGTACTTGCGGGTGTTTTCCTGGGTTACCAGCGACATGCGTAACGGCATGCGCATGTCGTTGACGAACATCATGCCGGTGTTTTCATCGATGGAAATACCACCCCAGTTCATGCCACCCAACAGCCCTGGCCATTCGATGTACGGCTTCTCGGTGGGCGGTGTGAACGGGCCGACGTATACCGAGTCCTTGAACATGATGCGGCAGTAGAGTTGGTCGAAGGTGGATACCCCCCACATCGATTGCTCGGTCAATGGGTCCGCACCAATCACCGGCATGCCGGTCGAGAACGGTTGGGTTGGCGAAAGGTGTTCGCCTTCTGCAGCCGGTGAGGTGGGAACGGGGCGTTCCTGGACCTCAGTGACGGGCTGACCAGTACGACGGTCCAGTACGAAGATATTGCCGGTCTTGGTGGTCTGAATCAGCACCGGGGTCTTCACACCTTGCGCATTGTTCATTTCGTAGAGCACGGGTTGCGAAGGCAGGTCGTAGTCCCAGACATCATGATGGACAGTCTGGTAAACCCACTTCGCCTTACCCGTCGACGCGTCGACCGCGACAATCGCTGTGCCGAACTTCTCCTTCACCTGATTACGATCGCCACCCCAATAGTCAGGCGGGCCGTTACCGGTTGGCAGATAGACCAGGTTCAATTCCTTATCGTAGGTAGGAACAGTCCATACGTTAGGTGTTTCCAGCGCGAACTGATGGTCAGCTGCTGCGGTGTCGGTGCCTTCAGGCGCGCCGACATCCCACGCCCATACCAGCGCACCGGTCAGCACATCGAATGCACGTACGGCACCGGAAGGCTCGCCGGCCACGATGTCACGTACCCAACCGCCCACCACCGTGAGGTGGCCCATGACGACAGGCAGCGATGTCGGGTGGTAGCGCTTGCTGTCTTCCGTTGGTCCCATGCCTTTCTTGAGGTCAACGAAACCTTGCTCGCCAAAGTTGGGGCACAAGTTGCCAGTGTGTGCGTCCAGGGCAAACAAGCGGGCATCCACCGACGACACCAGGATGCGCTGGCGACATTGCTGTTCGCTGGCATGGGAGGCCTTGGCCTCGGCGCTCAGGCTGTCGTCGCGGTCGATGTCGTAATAGCCCACACCTCGACAGGTCACGTGCTCGGCGCTCTTGGCGTGCGGATCGAACTTCCAGAGCGGCTTGCCGCTGTCGCCATCAAGCGCGGTGATCAGGTTTTCCGGGGTGCATGAGTAGAGCACGTTGCCGATCTGCAACGGAGTGTTCTCGTCAACGCCGGCACCTGGGCCAGTGGTTCTGCGGCCAGTCCGGTAGGTCCAGGCAACTTGCAGGTCCTTGACGTTTTCTGGGGTAATTTGTGTGTAGGGGGCAAAGCGCGTTCCCGAAGCGTTGCGCCCGAAGAACTCCCAGTTCTCCGGGGCCTCGGCGGTTGCATCCGGGATTGCCTGGCTACCAGCTGCAATCGGGTTGGAGATCCCGCCGTGCGGGAAGAAGGCGGCGATGAACGTGGCGATCAAGGCCAGGAACACAGCAAACCCGGCGCGATTGGCGGCTCGACGTGTACCCGACGCGGTATCGGGTAGCGCAGCTCCGACCCACAGGCTCAGGGTCAGGATGATGGCTGGAACAACCAGGCGAGGCAGCAGTTGCCAGTAACTAAACTGGCCAACTTCGTAGAAGGCCCAGACGCAAGTGGCAAGAAATATCAGAATGGAAAGTACAGTACTGATTTTCTTGCGCAAGAATGCGAGTACAGCCAGCACGACGTAAGCCAGCCCTGCCAGCAAGTAATAACTTGAACCGCCCAAGGCCAGAAGCTTGGCACCGCCATAAATCAATGCCAGCGCTACACACATTACAAGTAGCGAGAAAAGAATTCGCCCGGCACCGCTTAACGAGCGCCTCCCAGCGTTGCTGCAATTTTCATCCGTCATAGTGTGTAAGCTCAATTGGTGAGTACATAGCGGTTCCCTCAGGGCGCGAGCAACCGAGCCAAGGAAAGGGTGGCTTCTGGTTTTAGCAGGTGATACGAACAAAAGCTTCGGGAAGGTTTTCGCCAGCAGTAGATCTCGTGTAAAGCGTCAGCGATACAGATTAAATGCTACTAGCTGTAGAACAAATCAGGTGAGCCTGCTGACACGAAAGATCTATAAGCTTGGTATAAGCCCTGCATTAAAGCCCGTAGCCTATAGCTTAACGCTACTAGAAGAATAATCCAAAACAGCCGCCCAAATACATCCACACGATTGAGAAAGATTGTTTGCAAATCAGCAACAATCAGTCTAGTGATCTTGCCCAGCAGCCGTGGACACGGGTTTAAGCACACATCCTGGCCTCGAAGGCCTCTGGGCTGATGTGCCCCAGCGTGCTGTGTCGCCGCTGGCGGTTGTAATCGGT
>NZ_JBLUPV010000057.1:0-5463 GCF_048068075.1 Pseudomonas sp. NY15354 | reverse complement strand
GGTTGAAGTTGAACGGGTTTCTCGGAAAAAACTTCAAAATAAACGCTTGACAGACTTAGAGGAAAGCGTAGAATGCGCGGCCTCGGTTGAGCAAAGCGCTTAACCAAATCGCTCTTTAACAATCGAATCAAGCAATTCGTGTGGGTGCTTGTGAGTACGGACTGATCGTCGCCAAGATTATCAGCATCACAAGTGGCCATGCGAGAAATCACATAGTCATTTGAGATTGCTGAGCCAAGTTTAGGGTTTCTTAAAAACCCAAGCAGTATTGAACTGAAGAGTTTGATCATGGCTCAGATTGAACGCTGGCGGCAGGCCTAACACATGCAAGTCGAGCGGATGACGGGAGCTTGCTCCTTGATTCAGCGGCGGACGGGTGAGTAATGCCTAGGAATCTGCCTGGTAGTGGGGGACAACGTTCCGAAAGGGGCGCTAATACCGCATACGTCCTACGGGAGAAAGTGGGGGATCTTCGGACCTCACGCTATCAGATGAGCCTAGGTCGGATTAGCTAGTTGGTGAGGTAAAGGCTCACCAAGGCGACGATCCGTAACTGGTCTGAGAGGATGATCAGTCACACTGGAACTGAGACACGGTCCAGACTCCTACGGGAGGCAGCAGTGGGGAATATTGGACAATGGGCGAAAGCCTGATCCAGCCATGCCGCGTGTGTGAAGAAGGTCTTCGGATTGTAAAGCACTTTAAGTTGGGAGGAAGGGCAGTAAGTTAATACCTTGCTGTTTTGACGTTACCGACAGAATAAGCACCGGCTAACTCTGTGCCAGCAGCCGCGGTAATACAGAGGGTGCAAGCGTTAATCGGAATTACTGGGCGTAAAGCGCGCGTAGGTGGTTCGTTAAGTTGGATGTGAAAGCCCCGGGCTCAACCTGGGAACTGCATCCAAAACTGGCGAGCTAGAGTATGGTAGAGGGTGGTGGAATTTCCTGTGTAGCGGTGAAATGCGTAGATATAGGAAGGAACACCAGTGGCGAAGGCGACCACCTGGACTGATACTGACACTGAGGTGCGAAAGCGTGGGGAGCAAACAGGATTAGATACCCTGGTAGTCCACGCCGTAAACGATGTCAACTAGCCGTTGGAATCCTTGAGATTTTAGTGGCGCAGCTAACGCATTAAGTTGACCGCCTGGGGAGTACGGCCGCAAGGTTAAAACTCAAATGAATTGACGGGGGCCCGCACAAGCGGTGGAGCATGTGGTTTAATTCGAAGCAACGCGAAGAACCTTACCAGGCCTTGACATGCAGAGAACTTTCCAGAGATGGATTGGTGCCTTCGGGAACTCTGACACAGGTGCTGCATGGCTGTCGTCAGCTCGTGTCGTGAGATGTTGGGTTAAGTCCCGTAACGAGCGCAACCCTTGTCCTTAGTTACCAGCACGTCATGGTGGGCACTCTAAGGAGACTGCCGGTGACAAACCGGAGGAAGGTGGGGATGACGTCAAGTCATCATGGCCCTTACGGCCTGGGCTACACACGTGCTACAATGGTCGGTACAGAGGGTTGCCAAGCCGCGAGGTGGAGCTAATCTCACAAAACCGATCGTAGTCCGGATCGCAGTCTGCAACTCGACTGCGTGAAGTCGGAATCGCTAGTAATCGCGAATCAGAATGTCGCGGTGAATACGTTCCCGGGCCTTGTACACACCGCCCGTCACACCATGGGAGTGGGTTGCACCAGAAGTAGCTAGTCTAACCTTCGGGAGGACGGTTACCACGGTGTGATTCATGACTGGGGTGAAGTCGTAACAAGGTAGCCGTAGGGGAACCTGCGGCTGGATCACCTCCTTAATCGAAGACATCAGCCTGCTGATGAGCTCCCACACGAATTGCTTGATTCCTTGAAGAAGACGATGCTGTAACGCGACCCTGTTATAGGTCTGTAGCTCAGTTGGTTAGAGCGCACCCCTGATAAGGGTGAGGTCGGCAGTTCAAATCTGCCCAGACCTACCATTAGCTTGGTGCAGATGACTACGGGGCCATAGCTCAGCTGGGAGAGCGCCTGCCTTGCACGCAGGAGGTCAGCGGTTCGATCCCGCTTGGCTCCACCACTTGCCGTTACCTGCAGAACTTAGAAATGAACATTCCGCAGTGAATGTTGATTTCTGACTTTTGTCAGATCGTTCTTTAAAAATTCGGATATGTGATAGATAGACTGATGACCACTTTCACTGGTGGGCCATCAGGCTAAGGTAAAATTTGTGAGTTCTGCTCGTAACTGAGCAACATGCGAATTTTCGGCGAATGTCGTCTTCACAGTATAACCAGATTGCTTGGGGTTATATGGTCAAGTGAAGAAGCGCATACGGTGGATGCCTTGGCAGTCAGAGGCGATGAAAGACGTGGTAGCCTGCGATAAGCTTTGGGGAGTCGGCAAACAGACTGTGATCCAGAGATCTCTGAATGGGGGAACCCACCTAGGATAACCTAGGTATCTTGCACTGAATACATAGGTGCAAGAGGCGAACCAGGGGAACTGAAACATCTAAGTACCCTGAGGAAAAGAAATCAACCGAGATTCCCTTAGTAGTGGCGAGCGAACGGGGACCAGCCCTTAAGTTGGTTTGAGATTAGTGGAACGCTCTGGAAAGTGCGGCCATAGTGGGTGATAGCCCCGTACACGAAAATCTCTTATCAATGAAATCGAGTAGGACGGAGCACGAGAAACTTTGTCTGAACATGGGGGGACCATCCTCCAAGGCTAAATACTACTGACTGACCGATAGTGAACCAGTACCGTGAGGGAAAGGCGAAAAGAACCCCGGAGAGGGGAGTGAAATAGAACCTGAAACCGTATGCGTACAAGCAGTGGGAGCCTACTTTGTTAGGTGACTGCGTACCTTTTGTATAATGGGTCAGCGACTTATATTCAGTGGCGAGCTTAACCGAATAGGGGAGGCGTAGCGAAAGCGAGTCTTAATAGGGCGTTTAGTCGCTGGGTATAGACCCGAAACCGGGCGATCTATCCATGGGCAGGTTGAAGGTTAGGTAACACTGACTGGAGGACCGAACCGACTACCGTTGAAAAGTTAGCGGATGACCTGTGGATCGGAGTGAAAGGCTAATCAAGCTCGGAGATAGCTGGTTCTCCTCGAAAGCTATTTAGGTAGCGCCTCATGTATCACTCCAGGGGGTAGAGCACTGTTTCGGCTAGGGGGTCATCCCGACTTACCAAACCGATGCAAACTCCGAATACCTGGAAGTGCCGAGCATGGGAGACACACGGCGGGTGCTAACGTCCGTCGTGAAAAGGGAAACAACCCAGACCGTCAGCTAAGGTCCCAAAGTCATGGTTAAGTGGGAAACGATGTGGGAAGGCTTAGACAGCTAGGAGGTTGGCTTAGAAGCAGCCATCCTTTAAAGAAAGCGTAATAGCTCACTAGTCGAGTCGGCCTGCGCGGAAGATGTAACGGGGCTCAAACCATGCACCGAAGCTACGGGTATCACTTAGGTGATGCGGTAGAGGAGCGTTCTGTAAGCCTGTGAAGGTGAGTTGAGAAGCTTGCTGGAGGTATCAGAAGTGCGAATGCTGACATGAGTAACGACAATGCGAGTGAAAAACTCGCACGCCGAAAGACCAAGGTTTCCTGCGCAACGTTAATCGACGCAGGGTTAGTCGGTCCCTAAGGCGAGGCTGAAAAGCGTAGTCGATGGAAAACAGGTTAATATTCCTGTACTTCCAGTTATTGCGATGGAGGGACGGAGAAGGCTAGGCCAGCTTGGCGTTGGTTGTCCAAGTTTAAGGTGGTAGGCTGAAATCTTAGGCAAATCCGGGATTTCAAGGCCGAGAGCTGATGACGAGTTGCCCTTAGGCGACGAAGTGGTTGATGCCATGCTTCCAAGAAAAGCTCCTAAGCTTCAGATAACTGGGAACCGTACCCCAAACCGACACAGGTGGTCGGGTAGAGAATACCAAGGCGCTTGAGAGAACTCGGGTGAAGGAACTAGGCAAAATGGCACCGTAACTTCGGGAGAAGGTGCGCCGGCGAGGGTGAAGGACTTGCTCCGTAAGCCCATGCCGGTCGAAGATACCAGGCCGCTGCGACTGTTTATTAAAAACACAGCACTCTGCAAACACGAAAGTGGACGTATAGGGTGTGACGCCTGCCCGGTGCCGGAAGGTTAATTGATGGGGTTAGCGCAAGCGAAGCTCTTGATCGAAGCCCCGGTAAACGGCGGCCGTAACTATAACGGTCCTAAGGTAGCGAAATTCCTTGTCGGGTAAGTTCCGACCTGCACGAATGGCGTAACGATGGCGGCGCTGTCTCCACCCGAGACTCAGTGAAATTGAAATCGCTGTGAAGATGCAGTGTATCCGCGGCTAGACGGAAAGACCCCGTGAACCTTTACTATAGCTTTGCACTGGACTTTGAGCTTGCTTGTGTAGGATAGGTGGGAGGCTTTGAAGTGGGGACGCCAGTTCTCATGGAGCCATCCTTGAAATACCACCCTGGCAACCTTGAGGTTCTAACTCAGGTCCGTGATCCGGATCGAGGACAGTGTATGGTGGGTAGTTTGACTGGGGCGGTCTCCTCCCAAAGAGTAACGGAGGAGTACGAAGGTGCGCTCAGACCGGTCGGAAATCGGTCGTAGAGTATAAAGGCAAAAGCGCGCTTGACTGCGAGACCCACACGTCGAGCAGGTACGAAAGTAGGTCTTAGTGATCCGGTGGTTCTGTATGGAAGGGCCATCGCTCAACGGATAAAAGGTACTCCGGGGATAACAGGCTGATACCGCCCAAGAGTTCATATCGACGGCGGTGTTTGGCACCTCGATGTCGGCTCATCACATCCTGGGGCTGAAGCCGGTCCCAAGGGTATGGCTGTTCGCCATTTAAAGTGGTACGCGAGCTGGGTTTAGAACGTCGTGAGACAGTTCGGTCCCTATCTGCCGTGGACGTTTGAGATTTGAGAGGGGCTGCTCCTAGTACGAGAGGACCGGAGTGGACGAACCTCTGGTGTTCCGGTTGTCACGCCAGTGGCATTGCCGGGTAGCTATGTTCGGAAGAGATAACCGCTGAAAGCATCTAAGCGGGAAACTTGCCTCAAGATGAGATCTCACTGGGATCTTGAATCCCCTGAAGGGCCGTCGAAGACTACGACGTTGATAGGTCGGGTGTGTAAGCGCTGTGAGGCGTTGAGCTAACCGATACTAATTGCCCGTGAGGCTTGACCATATAACACCCAAGCAATTTGCTTCTGCAGATTGCGGTGGTGAAGACGAAAGAACCGAAAGTTCGCAACCACAAAAGATCACATATCCGAATTGGCTGGAGTGTTCACAAGACATTTCGGCAACCGAATTTCTTGACGACCATAGAGCATTGGAACCACCTGATCCCATCCCGAACTCAGCAGTGAAACGATGCATCGCCGATGGTAGTGTGGGGCTTCCCCATGTGAGAGTAGGTCATCGTCAAGATTCATTTCGCAAAACCCCTATCTGCG
>NZ_JBLUPV010000056.1:0-10776 GCF_048068075.1 Pseudomonas sp. NY15354 | reverse complement strand
GCAAGCGCACCACGCGGGGCTGCGACGTGAACGGCATCCCGCTCGACCCCAACCACCACTGGAACATCGAAAGATCACGACGAACCGAGCGGAGCTAGACCGCTCGCCCCCTGCTCTGTAATTGCTAACTGCCCAAAAAAAATGAAGACCACGCCCCGCCGCCCCCGATCCGACAGCGCCAAGGCCGCCGTAGCCGCGAGCCAGGCCGTCGCTATCGGTCCAATCCAGCCGCCGCCGCATATCCGTGTGCGCGATGCCGACAGGCCGTTCTGGGATGCCATCGTGACCGCTCGCCCGCGGGACACCTGGACCGACGCCGACCTGGTGCTGGCGGCGAACTTGTCGCGTGCCTATGCCGACATCGAGGCGCTGCAGGACAGCATCGACCGCGATGGCATGTTGGTAGAAGGTAAGATCAATCCCGCGTGCGACCTGCTGGACAAGATGACCCGCCGCGCCCTGGCGACTGGCCGCCAACTGATGGTCGCCACCATTGCCACCGTGGGGAAGGCCCAGGACATTCACAAGGGCGCTGCCCTGGAGCGAGGGGCACGCCAGCAAGAGGATGACGATCTGATCCCGACCCTAGGGACACTGCAATGACCCGCGCCGAAAAGATCATCGCGTTCATTGAGCGCTACTGCGTGACGCCAGAGGGCGCGGACGTGGGCAAGCCGCTGTGCCTGGCCGAGTTCCAACGCCAGTTCATCCGCGACGTGTACGACAACCCAATAGGCACTCGCCGGGCCATCCTCAGTGTGGCCAGGAAGAACGGCAAGTCGGGCCTGATCGCGGGCCTGCTGCTGGCGCACCTGGTCGGCCCCGAGGCGAAGCAAAACAGCCAGCTTGTGTCGGGGGCCATGAGCCGCGACCAAGCCGCCCTGGTGTTCAACCTGGCCGCCAAGATGGTGCAGCTATCGCCCGCCCTGTCGAAGATCGTCCGCATCGTGCCCAGCGGCAAGCGCCTGCTGGGGCTGAACCTGAACACCGAGTTTCGCGCCCTGGCTGCCGATGGCAAGACCGCGCACGGCCTCTCCCCGGTGCTCGCCATCCTGGACGAAATCGGCCAGATTCGCGGCCCGCAATCCGACTTCGTGGACGCCATCACCACCAGCCAGGGCGCCCACTCGGCACCGCTGCTGATCGCTATCAGTACCCAGGCAGCCAACGACGCCGACCTACTGAGCCAATGGATTGACGACGCCCTGCGCAGCAATGACCCCAAGATCGTGTGCCGCCTGTACGCGGCGCCAGCGGGCTGCGACCTGATGGATGAAGACGGCTGGCGAGCGGCCAACCCGGCCTTGGGCATCTTCCGGTCGGAGACAGACCTGCGGGAGCAGATGCAGCAAGCCGAGCGCATGCCGAGCATGAGCAACACCGCCCGCAACCTGCTGCTCAACCAGCGCGTGAGCCTCGACAGCCCATTCATCAGCCCTGACGTGTGGATGGCCTGTGACACCTCACCTGACCCGTTCGAGGGCCTGGTCTATGCGGGCCTCGATCTGTCGGCACGAACCGACCTGACGGCGCTGGTGCTGATCGGCAAGGTGGATGGCGTGTGGCAGGTCCGCCCGTACTTCTGGACGCCCGAACAGGGAGTGCTCGACCGAGCGCAGAAGGACCGCGCCCCGTATGACATGTGGGTGCGCCAGGGGTACATACGCACCACTCCAGGCGCCACGGTTGACCTGGAAGCGGTGGCATTGGACATGGCCGAGATACTGAGCGACTGCGAGGTGGCGGCGATCGCCTATGACCGCTGGCGCATCGACGTGCTCAAGAAGGAGCTGGAACGCCTGGGCCTGGAGCTGCCGTTGGTGCCTCACGGCCAAGGTTTCCGCGATATGGCGCCAGCCCTCGACGCCCTGGAAGCTGAACTGCTGAATGGACGTGTCGCCCACGGTGGCCACCCCGTACTGACCCTGTGCGCTGCCAACGCCGTAGCGGTGAAAGACCCCAGCGGCAACCGCAAGCTGGACAAGAGCCGCCGCACCGGCCGCATCGACGGCCTGCAGGCGCTGGCTATGGCATTCGGCGCCGCCCAGGTGGCCGAAGCTCCCGCTGATCTTGATACCGAGGTATTTTTCGTATGACCACCGTGACCCTTGAAGAAGCCAAGCTGCACATGCGCGTCGATCACGACGAGGAAGACGGCCACATCCTTGGCCTGATCGCTGCCGCCGAAACCCACGTCAGCAACTTCCTGGGAGACGGTTTACCCGATCCGATGCCCGCCCCGATCAAGGCCGCCGTACTGCTGTTGGTGGGCGACCTGTACGAGCACCGCGAACGCCAGGGCGATCGCACACTGACCGAGGGCACAGCCTATTCCATGCTGCTGGCGCCGTATCGCTCTATGGCGGTGCTGTGATGTTGGCTGGCAAGCTGCGTTACCCGGTGACGATTGAACGCCCTCTGGACGCGCGCGACCAATACGGTGGGTTCATTCGCACTTGGGAGCCAGTGAGTCGGGAGTGGGCCGATATAGAAAGCATCAAAGGCAGTGAGTTTATGGCCGCCCAGGCGCCCCAGTCGCAGACGGTGTTCCGTATCCGCATCCGGTACCGCGACGACCTGGCGTCGAACTGGCGCATACGTGAAGGGGCGAAAGTGTACGAAATCACCGCCGTGCTGCCAGATGCTCGCCGCCGGCGAATCGAACTGATGTGCAAGACGGGCAAGCTGTGAGCCGGTTATTAAAGGAGGGGTTCCCTCAGATTTGAGGACACCCCTGATGCGTCAGGTTTTCAAACGGCGCTGAATCTGGCGCGTCAGACACAAAAAAGCCCCGCAATGTCGGGGCTTTTTGCTGTCACGCTGCTGTCACGGCCCTGGCCTGCTTTCAGCGTGCAACCACGGAAGTGGCGGAATTCATGGCGCACTCGGCGGGATTCGAACCCACGACCCCTGCCTTCGGAGGGCAGTACTCTATCCAGCTGAGCTACGAGTGCAACGGGGCGCATGATACCCATCTCGCAGGGTGACGTCCATCGCCTTGATCTGTAGCCGTTTTTGCCACAAGCCCAGTCGCTGGGCGGCGAAATATCCATATTCGATATCGATATTTGTCATGTGGCGCTTATGCGCTATTCTCTGGTCACAACTTGTTATAACAAGTCACGTCAGAGTGAAGAGAATCATGGCCGAACTGCTCCCCCTGTCCCCGGTGCCGCTGTACAGCCAGCTCAAGGAGCTGCTGCGCGAGCGCATCCTCGATGGTACCTATCCGCCCCATAGCCGCATGCCCTCCGAAGCCGAGCTGGGCAAGGCCTTCGATGTCAGCCGCATCACCGTGCGACAGGCCCTGGGCGACCTGCAGAAAGAAGGGCTGATCTTCAAGATCCACGGCAAGGGCACCTTCGTCGCCAAGCCCAAGGCGTTCCAGAACGTCACCACCCTGCAAGGCCTGGGCGAATCCATGAGCCAGATGGGCTACGAGGTGCTCAACCGCCTGCGTAGCTTCCGTCATGTGCCGGCCAGTGCGCTGGTGGCCGAGCGTCTGCAGGTGGAGGAGGGCAGCCTGGTCACCGAGATCCGCCGGGTGCGGTTGATCAACCGGGAGCCGGTGTCGCTGGAGCTCACCTGGCTACCCAAGGCCATTGGCGAAAAGCTCGAGAAGGCCGACCTGGTCACCCGCGACATCTTCCTGCTGCTGGAGAACGACTGTGGCATCGCGCTGGGGCACGCGGACCTGGCCATCGACGCGGTGCTGGCCGATGCCGACCTGACCCAGGCGCTGGAGGTGGAGGAGGGCTCGCCGATCATGCGCATCGAACGTCTGACCCACGCCGCTGACGGCACGCCGCTGGACTTCGAACACCTCTACTACCGTGGCGATGCCTTCCAGTACCGCCTGCGTATCGACCGCCAGAAGGGAGCCAAGGCATGAGCATCGAGACCCGCGACTACGACATCATCGTCATCGGCGGCGGCACCGCAGGGCCCATGGCCGCGATCAAGGCCAAGGAGCAGGACAAGTCCTTGCGCGTGCTGCTGTTGGATAAAGCCAACGTCAAGCGCAGCGGTGCCATCAGCATGGGCATGGACGGCTTGAACAACGCGATCATTCCAGGCCACGCCACGCCGGAGCAGTACACCAAGGAAATCACCGTCGCCAACGACGGTATCGTCAACCAGGCCGCGGTGTATGCCTACGCCACCCACAGCTTCGAGACCCTCGAGCAGCTGGACCGCTGGGGCGTGAAGTTCGAGAAGGACGAGACCGGCGACTACGCGGTGAAGAAGGTCCATCACATGGGCGCCTACGTGTTGCCCATGCCCGAGGGCCACGACATCAAGAAGGTGCTCTACCGCCAGCTCAAACGCGCGCGGGTCGAGATCACCAATCGCATGGTCTGCACCCGCGTGCTGCTCGATGGCGAAGGTGCCGCTGCCGGGGTCATGGGCTTCGATTGCCGCAGCGGAGAGTTCCAGGTGATCCGCGCCAAGGCGGTGATCCTTGCCTGTGGTGCAGCCGGGCGGCTCGGTCTGCCTTCGTCGGGCTACCTGATGGGCACTTACGAAAACCCGACCAATGCCGGCGATGGCTACGCCATGGCCTACCACGCCGGGGCGGAGCTGGCGAATCTGGAGTGCTTCCAGATCAACCCGCTGATCAAGGATTACAACGGCCCGGCCTGCGCCTACGTCACCGGCCCTCTGGGCGGCTACACCGCCAACAGCAAGGGCGAGCGCTTCATCGAGTGCGACTACTGGAGCGGGCAAATGATGTGGGAGTTCCACCAGGAACTCGAAGGCGGCAACGGCCCGGTGTTCCTAAAGCTCGATCACCTGGCCGAGGAAACCATCCAGAACATCGAAGAGATCCTGCACAGCAACGAGCGCCCCAGCCGTGGGCAATTCCACACTAATCGCGGCACCGACTACCGCCAGCACATGGTCGAGATGCACATCTCCGAGATCGGCTTCTGCTCCGGGCATTCGGCCTCCGGTGTGTGGGTCAACGAGAAGGCCGAGACCAGCGTGCGCGGCCTGTATGCCGCCGGTGACATGGCCGCGGTGCCGCACAACTACATGCTCGGCGCCTTCACCTATGGCTGGTTCGCCGGGGTCAACGCTGCCCGCTATGTGGTGGGGCGCCCCTTCGCCGAGGTGGACCTGGTCCAGGTCGAGCGCGAGCGCGAGCGGGTGTTCGCGCCGCTGCAACGGGAGCACGGTCTGCCACCGGCCCAGGTCGAGTACAAGCTGCGGCGCATGGTCAACGACTACCTGCAGCCGCCGAAGGTGACCAAGAAGATGGAGATCGGCCTGACGCGCTTTGCCGAAATCGAGCGTGACCTGGCGCAGATGAAAGCCAGCAACCCGCATGAACTGATGCGCGCCATGGAAGTGAGCGTGATCCGTGACTGCGCCGAGATGGCCGCGCGGGCGTCGCTGTTCCGCGAGGAGAGCCGTTGGGGGCTGTATCACCATCGGGTGGACTTCCCTGAGCGCAACGATGGCGAGTGGTTCTGTCATTGCCACCTGAAGAAAGGTGAGGACGGCGAGATGACCAGCTTCAAGAAACCGATCGAGCCCTACCTGATTGCCTTGGATGCCCAGGAGCAGACCGCCTATGACCGGCTGCGGGTGAAAGCCGAGGCTGCCTAGACACCGCCGAACCCGTTCCCACCTGGTCCGCGGTGTTCGCGGGAGCGGGTTTTCCCGCGAAAAAGGCACCGCCGAGCAAGACAGTTGCTCCCGCAGGACCGTGCAGAGGCTCAACGAACCCCAAGGACGCCGTGAAATGGCCTATCAACCTCAAGAGATCTTCTTTCGCAGCAACGCCCCGGTCACCATCGATGAAGACAAATGCATCGCCGAGAAAGGCTGCACCGTCTGCGTCGAGGTCTGCCCCATGGACTTGCTGGCTATCAATCCGGCCACCCAGAAGGCCTACATGGCCTTCGACGAATGCTGGTACTGCATGCCGTGCGAGAAAGACTGCCCGACCGGCGCGGTGAAGGTGGACATCCCCTATCTGCTGCGCTGACCCCGCGGGGCCAGCCTGGCTCCGATCATCCACCGCTGCGGATTGCCCTATGAACGAACGAATCACCGATAACCCCGACATCCTTCCATTGCTGCCACGCCTTTCTGACGCCGATGCTGGCGTGCGGCGCATCGCTCTGATCGAGCTGGCCGACCTGGAAGATCCGGACGGCCTGCCCTGGCTGACCGATGCCGTGTTGGTCGACCCCCATGCTGACGTCCGTGCCGAAGCCGCGCGGCTCTTGGAGGCCTGGGAAGAGCCTGAAGTAGTACAGGCATTGTGTGCGGCTCTGGCCGATGCGGCCGAGCCGGTGCGCGTGGCGGCGGCTCAGAGCCTGAGCGAGCTCAAGTCCCTTGAGGCGGGCGCGCTGATCCTGCCGTGGGTCAGCCATGCCGACGCGTTCGTTCGCGCCAGTGCATTGCGGGCATTGCGTGAACTGCGTCTGGATGAAGCCGCCGGGCCTGCACTGCTGGCCCTCGATGACCGCGACGCCTCGGTACGCCGGGAGGCTGTGGGCATTCTGGGCTGGCTCAAGCATGCCCCTGCCTTGGCGGCCCTGGCGCGCTTGGCTGGGGAGGAAACGGACACCGAGGTTCGCCGAGCCGCCATCGGTGCCCTAGGTCTAGCCCGCGATGCCAGTGTGCTGCCCGCATTGGTCGCCGCCCTGGCTGACGAGGCCTGGCAAGTACGGGAGGAGGCCGCCACCACGTTGGGCAAGGTAGGGCTGGACGATGCCGGGCCTGCATTGATTGCCGCCCTGGATGACCGCTACTGGCAGGTGCGCTTGCGTGCGGCGCGGGCGTTGGGTCGCCTGCGCCATGGCGAGGCGTTGGAGGCTCTGGCCCGCTTGCTCGGCCATGCCATCGCCAACCTGCGCAAGGAGGCGGCGCTGGCCCTGGGTGAGCTGGGTCAGGCCCGGGCGTTGCCAGCGCTACGGGCCGCCGAGGCCGATGGCGACCCTGAGGTACGCAAGGCCGTGCGCATTGCCCTGGCACAACTGCAGGGGGCGGCGTGATGAGCGCGCCCCAGGCACTGCGCAACCTGCGTGGGCAAGGTGAACTGGCAGTGCAGTGGCCCGATGGATTGCAGGCCATCAGCCATGCCCGCCTGCGCGGCGCCTGCCCCTGCTCGCAATGCCGCGCGGCGCAGCTGCGCGGTGGCATCGCCGTGGTGCTCGAGGATGTGCGGGTGGAGCGAATCGAGGTGCAGGGCTATGGGGTGCAGTTGGTGTTCAGCGATGGGCATGAGCGGGGCATCTACCCGTGGGCCTATTTGCGCGCATTGGGATGATCGAGCCCTTTCATCTTCAAGGGAGAAAGCCGCCAGCCGGGCAGCGTTGGCGTTCGCTGATGGTTCTTCCGAACGTGCTGTGACCCCTGCCGGGAAGGGCCGTCGGTCCTCCCATCCGTTCGCCAGCGGACCTATGGGCTAACCTGAACGAGCCTCTGGGAGCTGGCGAAGCCTGCGATAGGCCACCCGCGAAGGGCTGCAGAGCCCACCACCGATCCGGAAATCCGGCTCGGTGTTCAACCATTCGTTCTTTTTTTCGAACAGCCTATTGTCCAACACCCCAGCAGCCGCTTAGCATTCCGTTTGAGATTTCAAACGCTCGATGCCCAGGCGTTGAACACCCCTGGTGCAAGAATTCCTGATGGCGCCCCTCAGGCGCCGTTCAACAATCAATAATTCGCCCCGTCCGTGCACGGTGCTCTCAAGGGAATCCGACATGCAGCTCAAAGACGCTCAGTTGTTCCGCCAGCAAGCCTTCATCAACGGTGAGTGGCTGGACGCGGACAACGGTCAGACCATCAAGGTGACCAACCCGGCTACCGGTGAAGTCATCGGTACCGTGCCGAAGATGGGCGCCGCCGAAACCCGCCGCGCCATCGAAGCCGCCGACAAGGCCCTGCCGGCCTGGCGCGCACTGACCGCCAAAGAGCGTGCTGGCAAGCTGCGTCGCTGGTTCGAACTGATGATCGAGAACCAGGACGACCTGGCCCGCCTGATGACCACCGAGCAGGGCAAGCCGCTGGCCGAAGCCAAGGGCGAGATTGCCTACGCCGCCTCGTTCATCGAGTGGTTCGCCGAAGAAGGCAAGCGCGTCTACGGTGACGTGATTCCTGGTCACCAGCCGGACAAGCGCCTGATCGTCATCAAGCAGCCGATCGGTGTCACCGCCGCCATCACCCCGTGGAACTTCCCGGCCGCGATGATCACCCGTAAAGCCGGCCCGGCCCTGGCCGCTGGCTGCACCATGGTCCTCAAGCCTGCTTCCCAGACCCCATACTCCGCCCTGGCCCTGATCGAACTGGCCAACCGTGCCGGCATCCCGGCTGGCGTGCTGAGCGTGGTCACCGGCAGCGCTGGCGAAGTCGGCGGCGAGCTGACTGGCAACTCCCTGGTTCGCAAGCTGTCCTTCACTGGCTCGACCGAAATCGGTCGCCAGCTGATGGAAGAATGCGCCAAGGACATCAAGAAGGTTTCCCTGGAGCTGGGCGGCAACGCGCCGTTCATCGTGTTCGACGACGCCGACCTGGACAAGGCGGTCGAGGGCGCGATCATCTCCAAGTACCGCAACAACGGCCAGACCTGCGTCTGCGCCAACCGTATCTACGTTCAGGACGGCGTCTACGACGCGTTCGCCGAGAAGCTCAAGGCCGCGGTCGCCAAGCTCAAGATCGGTAACGGCCTGGAAGAAGGCACCACCACTGGCCCGCTGATCGACGGCAAAGCTGTCGCCAAGGTCCAGGAGCACATCGAAGACGCAGTCTCCAAGGGCGCCAAGGTGCTGTCCGGCGGCAAGCTGATCGAAGGCAACTTCTTCGAGCCGACCATTCTGGTCGACGTACCGAAGAGCGCTGCGGTGGCCAAGGAAGAAACCTTCGGCCCGCTGGCTCCGCTGTTCCGCTTCAAAGACGAAGCCGAAGTCATCGCCATGTCCAACGACACCGAGTTCGGCCTGGCTTCGTACTTCTATGCCCGTGACATGAGCCGTGTGTTCCGTGTCGCCGAGGCCCTGGAATACGGCATGGTGGGTATCAACACCGGCCTGATCTCCAACGAAGTGGCACCGTTCGGTGGCATCAAGGCCTCGGGCCTGGGCCGCGAAGGTTCCAAGTACGGCATCGAGGACTACCTCGAGATCAAGTACCTGTGCATCAGCATCTGATCACGTACTGAATTTCCCTCTGCCAGCGGGGCGCGAGAGCGACGTCTCGCTGGCCTTTTTGACACCGTAGTACCTGGTGACCAGGGTGTTCGCGACAGTCGATCAACGCATGCTGATCGTGAACGACCCCAGCCACCCCCGAATAACAGCGCCATTTCGTCGGCGCGAATGAGGGCATTATGAGCAAGACCAACGAATCCTTGATGCAACGCCGTGTCAACGCTGTCCCACGTGGCGTTGGCCAGATCCACCCGATCTTCGTCGACACCGCGAAGAACTCGACCGTGATCGACGTTGAAGGCCGCGAACTGATCGACTTCGCCGGCGGCATCGCAGTACTGAACACCGGCCACCTGCACCCGAAAGTGGTTGCCGCCGTTCAAGAGCAGCTGACCAAAGTCAGCCACACCTGCTTCCAGGTTCTGGCGTACGAGCCCTACGTAGAGCTGTGCGAAAAGATCAACGCCATGGTCCCAGGCGACTTCGCCAAGAAGACCCTGCTGGTCTCCACCGGTTCCGAAGCCGTCGAGAACGCCGTCAAGATCGCCCGTGCCGCCACCGGCCGTGCTGGCGTGATCGCCTTCACCGGCGGTTACCACGGCCGCACCATGATGACCCTGGGTCTGACCGGTAAAGTCGTACCTTACTCCGCAGGCATGGGCCTGATGCCAGGCGGCATCTTCCGCGCCCTGTTCCCGAGCGAACTGCACGGTATCAGCGTTGACGACGCCATCGCTTCGGTCGAGCGCATCTTCAAGAACGACGCCGAGCCACGCGACATCGCTGCCATCATCCTCGAGCCGGTACAAGGCGAAGGCGGCTTCCTGCCAGCGCCGAAAGAGCTGATGAAGCGTCTGCGCGCCCTGTGCGACCAGCACGGCATCCTGCTGATCGCCGACGAAGTACAGACCGGCGCTGGCCGTACCGGTACCTTCTTCGCCATGGAGCAGATGGGCGTCGCGCCTGACCTGACCACCTTCGCCAAGTCCATCGCTGGCGGCTTCCCACTGGCCGGTGTGTGCGGCAAGGCCGAGTACATGGACGCCATCGCCCCAGGTGGCCTGGGCGGTACCTACGCCGGTTCCCCGATCGCCTGCGCCGCGGCCCTGGCCGTCATCCAGGTGTTCGAGGAAGAGAAACTGCTGGACCGCAGCAAGGCTGTCGGCGAGCGTCTGACCGCTGGCCTGCGCAAGATCCAGGAAAAGCACCCGATCATCGGTGACGTGCGTGGCCTGGGCTCCATGATCGCTGTGGAAGTCTTCGAAAAAGGCACCCACACCCCGAACGCTGCCGCCGTCGCCCAGGTTGTGGCCAAGGCGCGTGACAAGGGCCTGATCCTGCTGTCCTGCGGCACCTACGGCAACGTCCTGCGTATCCTGGTTCCGCTGACCGCTGAAGACGCGCTGCTGGACAAAGGCCTGGCAATCATCGAAGAGTGCTTCGCTGAGCTGGCCTGAATGTGACACGCTGTAGAAAAAACCCGCTTCGGCGGGTTTTTTTTAGGTTCTTCACGGATTGCCGGGAAAGTCATTCTTGATCTTCATGAAGAAGAATTCGCTGTCCCGGTAGCCGTAAGCCATCCGTTTGATGACCTTGATCCGATTGTTAATCC
>NZ_JBLUPV010000055.1:0-11681 GCF_048068075.1 Pseudomonas sp. NY15354 | reverse complement strand
GCGGATGGTGCCGAGGATCGACTGGATAGCATTGCTGTCGCGCTCCAGCTGCTGGATCGACTGGGCCGACTGCTCGATCTCCTGGCTCAGGCGGTCCACGCTCTGCACCGCCGCATCGATCTGCTGCTGGCCTTCGCGGGCCTGCTGCTGGCCGCTGTCGGCCGACTGCGCGGCCTGGCTGCAGGAGCGGGCCACTTCGTTGGCGGTGGCGACCATTTCGTGGAACGCGGTGGAGACCATGTCGACGGCCTCACGCTGGCGGCTGGCTGCTTCGCTCATGTCGCTGGAAACACGGGTCGAGCTGCTGGAGGTGTGCAGGATCTGCCCGGCCGCGCTACCAATGTGCTGGATCAAGCTGCGAATGGCGCCAAGGAACTGGTTGAACCAGTTGGCCAGTTGCGCGGTTTCGTCGCGGCCATGGACTTCCAGGCTGCGGGTCAGGTCGCCCTCGCCTTGGGCGATGTCTTCCAGGCCGCTAGTGACGCCGTTGATCGGCCGCACGATCAGTTTGGCAAACGCAGTGCCGACGGCCGCGAACACGGCCGCCAGAACCAAGGCGATGGTGCCGATCAGCCAGCTCAGGCGGGTGGCGCTTTGCATCACTTCGTCGTGGCGGATCAGGCCGATGAAGGTCCAGCCCAACTGCTCGTCAGGATAGACGTTGGCCATGTAGTGCTCGCCACCCAGCTCCACTTCGACCAGCCCTTTGCCAGCCTTGGCCAACTCGGCATAGCCATCGCCGAAGCTCGAAAGCTGCTTGAAGTTATGGCTGGCATCACGCGGGTCGACCATCACGTTGCCGTTGCTTTCCACCAGCATCAGGTAGCCGCTTTCGCCCAGTTTGATCTTCTTGACGATCTCGGTGAGGCCATTGAGGGAAACATCGATGTTGACCACACCGCCGGTGCTGCCCAGACGGTTGGAGACCGCGCGTACCGTACTGACCAGTACCGCATCGTCGGCCGCCCAATAGTAGGCGCCGGTGCGCACGGTCTTGCCAGGGTTGGCCATGGCCAGCTGGTACCAAGGGCGCTGACGAGGGTCGTAGTTGGAGAACTTCTGCCCCGCTGGCCAACCGACATAACCGCCATCGCCTACGCCGTAGGAGACATAGGCATAGGCCGGATGGGTCTCGGCCAGGCGCGTGAGAAAGGTAAGGACCTCTTTGTCCTGCTCACCCAGCACATTGCTGGGATTGGCCTGAAGGTATTTATTGAGGTTGTCGCCGGTCTCTGCGATGACGGGCTGGGCGGCCAGGTAGTTCACGTTCTGGTCGATGCCCTGGAAGAAGATGTTCATGGCATTGCCGACCTGACGAATTTCCCGGCTGCTGTTGTCGAGGAAATCGTCACGGGCCTCACTGCGCAGGTTGAGTACGACCAAAGTGGCCACCAGAACGATGGGCAACCCGGCAATGATGGCGAAGGCCCAGGTCAGTTTCTGCTTGATGTTCATCTGCAATCCTTATCGCTGTTGTACCGACAGGATCGACCGAAGCCCGTATTCCTTTAGTGAAAACCAGCAGGTTGCGGGCGGCAGGTCGTGTTTGGGCGCGTTCGGTCGTGTCTGGTTCGAAACGACTCGCACATGCATCCCCGGCCCATCGCTCCCGTGCCCCCCACGCAAAAGTCATTGTCCTGCCCGCCGCTTTTTCTCATCCCTGCCCCCGCCCAGAATCCGGGCCTGACTCACTTCCCGTTCAGGAGAACCCGGATGAACTACTTCACCCCACCGGCGAGGAGTTCCCGGTCAACCAGTTCATGCTGGCCAAGCGCGGCATCTACAACCTGGAGCTGATCGACACCCGCGCGCTGGTGCGCGACAAGGCCTTCGAATTCCTCTTCGTGCTGGGCCAGCCGCTGTACAAGGGCTCGACCCAGGTCAACATCAACCCGGTGGCCATCCACTGATCGTATGTCATCAAGCCACTTGCCCATCCGCTGCGACGGGCAAGTGCGCCGCCATTAGTGACTTCAAATCAAAGGTTCTTGGCGCAACCGTGACTTAATCCACCGGATCAAGGTGGACATACTCCTCGCCACACGAACGATCCCTCTCGTTCCTCACAGTAACCGCCAACCGCAGGCCATCCGATGAGCACGCATGACCAGACTCCGCTGCCCGCCTTCGCCGGGCGCAGCTTCCAAGTCGAATACCCGGGCCTTGCCGCCCACAACAGCTATAGCGCCGATGCCCGCAGCGTACGCTACGCCATCGTCTCGGGCCCCTACGCCGGGGCCAGTGGCGAGGCTGCCTGCCAGTGGCGACAGATCGCCGATGGGGTCTACGTGATCTCCTGGCAGGAAGTCGACGGCGCCACCGTGGTGCATGTCGATGACTTCACAGGCGGCCACTCCCAGGCTTTCTTCACCGCCAGCGACCTGTCGTTCTACCGGATGGAAGGCCCGCTGACCGCCCTCGCTGACCAGGAGCACGCGCAATGAAACCCGGACACGTCCTGTTCGCCCTGGCCATTGGGGCCTTCGGCATCGGCACCACAGAGTTCACCCCCATGGGCCTGCTGCCGGTAATCGCCGAAGGCATCGACGTCAGCATCCCCAGCGCCGGCATGCTGGTGACCGCTTACGCCGTCGGTGTGATGGTCGGCGCGCCGATCATGACCTTGCTGTTCAGCCGCTTCGGCAAGCGCGGCGCCCTGATCGCCCTGATGGCCATCTTCACCCTCGGCAACGTGCTCTCCGCCCTGGCGCCCGGCTATGGCACGCTGCTCGCCTCGCGCCTGGTCACCAGCCTCAACCACGGGGCCTTCTTCGGCCTGGGTGCGGTGGTGGCCGCCAGCGTCGTGCCCCGCGACAAACAAGCCAGCGCCATCGCCACGATGTTCATGGGCCTGACCATCGCCAACATCGGCGGCGTCCCCGCCGCCACCTGGATCGGTCAGCAGGTCGGCTGGCGCCTGGCCTTCGCCGGCACCGCGTTGCTCGGCATCCTGGCCATGGCGGCGCTGTGGTGGGCCCTGCCCAAGGGTGAGCGCGGCAGCGTGCCCGATGTACGCCGGGAACTGGCGGTGATCGCCCGACCGAACGTGCTGCTGGCCATGGCTACCACGGTGCTCGGTGCTGGCGCGATGTTTACCCTGTACACCTACGTCGCCCCGGTATTGGCGGAACTCACCGGCGCCTCGGATCGCTTCGTCACCCTGGGCCTGGTGCTGATCGGTGTGGGCTTCACCTTGGGCAACAGCCTGGGCGGTCGCCTGGCCGACTGGTCGCTGGACGGCTCGGCACGCCTCTTCCTCGGCGTACTGGCGCTGATCATGGTGCTGATGCCGTTCGTGCTGGGAACCCACGTCGGCGCGGCGCTGGCCTTGTTGGTCTGGGGCGTGTTCACCTTCGCCGTGGTACCGCCGCTGCAGATGCGCGTGATGATCGCCGCCAGCGAGGCCCCGGGCCTGGCCTCGTCGATCAACGTGGGCGCCTTCAACCTCGGCAACGCGGTGGGCGCCGCGCTGGGTGGCGCGGTCATCAGCCTGGATCTGGGCTACGCCGCGGTACCGGTCGCTGGCGGCGTGCTGGCAGCAGGCGGATTGTTGCTGGTGTGGCTGGGCGGGCGCGATAAAGTCGCCGCCAAGACCGTGGGCGAGACGGTGTAGTTCGCTCGCCAGGGAGGCTAGCCAAGGGGCGCAGCTAGAGCTATTTGATCCTCAGCAGCCCATTTGGGACGCGGCTGGGGTGATCCAGCCGCCTCGCCCAAGCGTGCAAGGTCAGAACGTACCCGGGTAGGCACCGCCGTCGATCAGCAGGTTCTGCCCGGTGATGTACCCGCCATGGGCACTGCACAGGAAGGCGCAGTACGCGCCGAACTCCTTGGCATCACCGAATCGCGCCGCCGGAATCGCCTGGCGGCGCGCCTGGGTGGTCGCCTGCAGGTCGCCACTGGCCTGGCTGGCCGCCTGCAAGGTCTTTTGCAGGCGAGCGGTGTCGAAGGCGCCTGGCAGCAGGTTGTTCAGGGTCACATTGCGCCCGGCCAGACGCTGCTGACGGGCGAGCCCAGCGATGAAACCGGTCAGCCCGCTGCGTGCACCATTGGACAGGCCGAGGATATCGATCGGCGCTTTCACGGCGCCCGAGGTGATGTTCACCACCCGGCCAAAGCCGCGTTCGGCCATGCCATCGACCACCGCCTTGATCAGCTCGATGGGCGTGAGCATGTTGGCGTCCAGGGCCTTGAGCCAGTCTTCCCGGCCCCAGGTGCGGAAATCGCCCGGTGGTGGGCCGCCAGCGTTGTTGACGAGAATATCGACCTGCGGGCAGGCGCTGAGCAGGGCCTCGCGTACCGCAGGCTCGGCCACATCGCCAGCGACCGTGCGTACCTCGATGTCCGGGAAGCGGCTGCGCAGCTCGACAGCGGTCTGCTCCAGGGTGGTGGCGGTACGGGCGTTGATCACCAGATTGACGCCCTCGCCGCCCAAGGCCTCGGCACAGCCCTTGCCCAGCCCTTGGCTGGCGGCGCAGACGATGGCCCAGCGGCCCTTGATGCCTAGATCCATGATCGATTCCTTGTTGATTGACGCGATGGACATTACCACGCGTGCAAGCCCACTGCCCCTGAGAAAGCAGCGGTTCGACGCCCCACGGGGCCAATGTGGCCCTTTTCGTTACCGCACCAGAAACCCCTGCTTCTGCGGGTCGCGATCGTCGATGATCCAATTGCAAAAACCACAGATGTAAGCGTTGCCCGACACTTCGGGAACGACGGCAGGGATGTCACCGACGAGGGTTTCTTTGATGACCTTGGCGGTGAACACCGAACCGATCACCGACTCGTTGATCAACACGTCATCCTTGTCCAGCAACCCGCGCAGGTAGAGCTGCGCGATGCGGCCACTGGTACCGGAGCCGGTCGGCGAGCGGTCCACTTCGCGGTCGGCGAAGACGCAACAGTTGGCCTGGGTGGATTGCGCGAAACGCGGTGCGCCATCAATGATGGTGCCGTAGATGTGGTTGATTTCCGGGATGTCCGGATGCACTACGGCAAATGCGGCGTTGGCCGCCTGTTTCACTTCGGCGCCGAACTGCTTCAGCGCCTCCACCGAAGATTCGCGGATCTCCAGGCCATACGGCGCGCCGCTGGTGTAGAAGTAGAAAGCGCCCCCGTAGGCGATGTCGCCGGTGACATCGCCGTAGCTCGGGGTGGTGACGGTCACGTCGCGCTTGTAGATGAACGACGGCACGTTGATGAAACGTACGCCGTTGGCGTGCTTGCCATCCCACTTCACGAACGCTTCGATGAAGCCGCAAGGCGCGTCGATGCCGACACGGGTTTCCGGCTCGGTACGCTCGACCCAACCCAGCTCCACCGCTGCCGTGGCCAGTGCGATGGTGCCGTGACCACAGTGATCGCTGTATCCCTCGTTGTGCAGGAAGATGATGCCGAAGTCCGCCGTCGGCGAAACCGGCTCGGTGAGGTAGCCGCCGTACATGTCGGCATGACCACGGGGCTCGAACATCAAGGCCTGGCGAATGTCATCGGCGTGCTCCAGCAACCAGGCGCGGCGCTCGACGATGGTATTGCCCGGCATGCGCGGCAAGCCGGAGGTCACGATACGGAAGGGCTCGCCACCGGTGTGGACTTCGACGGTGCTGATGCTGCGGGTGATTTGCATGAATGGCTCTCCTTGAATGCGATCACACGGGAATGTTGGCCAGTGGCTGGGGAGTTGCGGTCAAAAAACGACCAGCATGAAGGCAAACGCCCATACGGATCGCCAACCTTGCGGCAACTGCTCCGAAAGCCCCCCCAACGCCGGATCGATCCTATGCCCGCCAAAACAGCGATAACAACGAGACTCTCGGCACAAAATGTAAGCACCGGCCATTAGCGGCTCGAAGGACGTCGCTGGCCTGGCCGATTCGAATTCCAACTGCCAGGGATGCCGATATTTAATTTCTAGCGCCGGGTGACATTTCCTAGTATTTGCCAGGTGCCCTGCCGCCTCCCCGTCCGTTCCTGCCGTGAGTTTCGCCGTGTTCTCCTTCAAGCAGACCACCCTGTCGCCACCCGGCGAAGGGGTACCCAGACCCCAAAGGCTCATCGCCGTCATCGCGATCATGCTCAACATCGCCATGGCCAACCTGGAAACGGCGATCGCCAACACCGCCTTGCCAACCATCGCCGCCGACCTGGGCACCACCGACGCCCAGTCGATCTGGGTGGTGAGCATCTATCACCTGGCGATGATCGCCGCCCTGCTGCCGCTGGCCTCGCTGGGCGACATCATCGGTTACCGGCGCATCTCGATGGCGGGCCTGGTGCTGTTCATCCTGGCGTCGCTGCTGTGCGGCCTGGCCCCATCGTTCGAGTGGCTGCTGCTCGGTCGCCTGGTGCAAGGCTTGAGCGCCGCTGGGATCCTCGGTGTGGGTGTGGCGATGACGCGCTTCGTCTTCCCCAGCCACATGCTGGGCCGTGGCATGGGCGTCAATGCGCTGGTCGTGGGCGCGTCACTGGCCGCCGGGCCGAGTGTGGCCTCGCTGATCCTGAGCCTTGCCAGCTGGCATTGGCTGTTCCTGATCAATGTCCCCGTCGGCCTGCTCGGGGTGTTCCTCGGCCTGCGTTCCCTGCCGCCCACGCCCACCAGCGCACGGGCGTTCGATGCCGTGGCCGCAGGGCTCTGCGCGGTGTTTCTTGCCGCCCTGGTGTATGCCGTGAACGGCCTGGCCCAGGGCGCGCCGTGGGGCGTCACGCTGGGCAGCGCGATGCTCGCCGGGCTGGGCCTGTGCCTACTGCTGCGTCGCCAAGCCGGTCATCCCGCGCCGATCCTTGCCCTGGACCTGCTGCGCCAGCCGCTCTACGCGCTGTCCGCCACCAGCGCCGCGGCGTCCCTCACGGCGCAGAGCCTGGCGTTCGTCGCCCTGCCCTTCATGCTGCAGCACCAGTTGGGGCTCTCCCAAGTCGAGACCGGATTTCTGATCACGCCCTGGCCGGCCATGGCCGCACTCATGGCGCCCATCGCCGGGAGGCTCTCGGACCGCTACGCGACCGGCACCCTCACGGCCCTGGGCATGGGCATCCTTGGGGTCGGCCTGGTGCTGCTCTGCACCTTGCCGCCTTCGCCCGAACCCTGGGACATCGCCTTACGCATGGCCGTGTGCGGCGCGGGGTTCGGGTTCTTCCAGTCGCCCAACATGCGCGACATGATTTCGTCGATTGCGCCGGAGCGCAGCGGGGGTGCGGGCGGGCTGTCGAGCACGATGCGGATGCTCGGGCAGGTGCTGGGGGCGGCGCTGGTGGCGGGGTTCTTCCAAGTGTATTCAGCCCAGGGCGCGTCCCTGGCATTGTGGGCTGGCGTGGCCTTTGCGGCGTTGGCGTGCGGGGCGAGTGTGTGGAAGTACCGCGTTTTCAAGGATCCGCTGCGGGCAACCGTCATACAGCGCTGATGCCGTAGGCAGTGGATACAGGAGGCTCATCGGTGAGCTGAAGCACCGTCCGCCGTCCATGGCGATTGAAAGCCTAGGGTTTGCGTTGCGGCATCATCAGTCAGTGACAGAAGACTGCAACTGGCCTTGCCTGGCCGAGGATGGACTGTTGACCATGCAGTACAGCGCGCCCGCCAGCACCAGGCCCACCACCCAGCTGATGTCCGCGTCCAGCCAGTTCGCGACGAAGCCTGTGTAGAACGACAGCTTCATGAACGGAATGGTGCCGATGATCGAGACGGCATACACCGCCAGGGTCCGGCGATTGAAGCGTCCATAGCGGCCCTTGGCGTCGTACAGCTCACCGACCTCGTAGTGCCCGCGGCACACCCAGTAGTAGTCCGCCAGGTTGATCGCGCTCCAAGGGATCAGCAGGTAGAGCTGCCCGATCAGGATGTCGGCAAAGAAGGTATCGAAATGGTACTGGGTGGCGATGGCGATCAGCGTTGCGGCGAGGGTCAACACCGCCATCACCAATGCCTTGGCGGCGGGGGTGACATATCGCAGCCCACCAAAGGCGCCGAAGATCGTCACCGATGACATGTAGGCGCTGTACAGGCAGAGCACGTTGTACTGGATGACGCCGAGGGCGATCACACCCAGCGCCACCGGTGCCCAGGGCCCGAACAACGTGGCGATCGCGGTGGCCGGGTTCAGGCCAAGGGCTGCCGGTATCGCGACAGCCAGCAACGCACCTAGGGCCATCATGGCGAAAGAGCCCAGCGCGCAGCCCGAGTAGGTTGTCCAGAACGTGGTGCGGGTGTTCACGTTGGCCGGCAGATAGCGTGAGTAGTCGGCCACGTAGGGGCCATACCCCAGCGTCCAGGACGCGGCCTGAGCCACCACCAGGTTGAAGGCCGTCCACGAGAACGCCCCCGTGGTCGAGGCATTCGCCGACGCCTGGCCTGGGTGCAGCAGGATCAGTACCAGGGCGCCGCCGAACACCAGCGTAGACAGCAAACTCATCCAGGCGCCCAGGCGGTGGATCAGCTCATAGCCGACGAAGCCGATGACGAAGGTCAGCACACCGACCAGGACGATAGCCTGGTCGTCGCTGATCGGTAGCAGCGCTTTCAGGGCATCGCGCATCAGCACACCGCTGGCGGCCAGGAACAGCACGGCGGCCACCACCATCACCAGCAACGGAATCGCCGCGCCGTAGACACCGAACTGTGCCCGGCTCTGGATCATCTGTGGGACACCCAGGTGCGGCCCCTGGGCCGAATGCGCGGCCATGAAGATGGTGCCGATGAGATTGCCGATCAGCAGGCCGAGCAGCGTCCAGGCAAAGCTCAAGCCCGAGGCGATGCCCAACGTACCGACCATCAGGGCGGTCACCTGGAAATTGGAGCTGAACCAGATGGTGAACAACCGCCTGGGTGTGCCATAGCGTTCAGCGTGAGGGACAAACTCGATACTTCGCGTTTCCAGCTTCACGACCGTCTCCTGAGTGAATTTCGGGATTATCAGGCGGTGCATGGGGCCTGCTCAGCCTGGCGACGAACATCTCATAGCTGCCAACGACGCCTGGGAACCCTTTGTCGGCATTGGCAAAGCGGCGGTCGCAGTTTGGATTGACACCGGTCGTCAGCTCCATCGACCTCCCATGCGCCTGCCCGGTCCACCTTGCATTCCCCTGGCAGCGATGGTGAACGAATGGACGTGCTTGCTGACAATGACCTGTCGACCCGCAGTCATGTGGTTCGCCAACTGATCGTGGTGTTTTCCTCCGTATTGTTGATGGCCCTGTTACTCGGGCTGTTCTCCCTCTACCGCCTCGCCGAGACGCTGGATACCCGTGAAGCGCAGCAAAGCCGCTTCCATGCCGAGTCCGGCATGACCCAGTTGCAGAAGAACGACAGGACGTCCAGCCGGGCTTCAAGGTCGACGGCATTTCGGTCGCCTCGGTCGAGGCGCTGGTGCGTTGGCACCCCCGGCTCGGCCTGCCTTGCTCAGCGATGACCAGTGCCATGAGGTGCAAGGGTTCTTGCTCAGCAAGCCGGTGGAGAATGCGATGTTGGTTCGCATGATGGAGGAGAATGTGGATATGGTGCAGTGAGGCGCTGAATGACTGGGAAGACTTTTCACGCTGTACAGGGCCAGGTGACTGATGAAACCAACCACACCTCTCGATTACGTAGACAAAGCACTCTTGCTGACACGCGACCGGCAAAACGTACCCCTGGCCATTCGGTTTACGCGATGGTTCAGATGCTGGCGCTCGTCGTATCGGTAGTAGGTGCTCTTGCCCGAGCAGTCCTGGTAGCGCTCCACCTGCGCCAGGGTGTTCCACCACAGGTACTTGGACTTGTAGGTCGTATCGATGATGGTGTGCGGGAGGCCATCGTCGCTGTTGAGGTACTCGGTCAGTTGCCCCAGGGCGTCGGTTTCGGCGAGCAGGTTGCCCTTGTCGTCGTAGCGGGCTTGCCAGGTGCTGCCGTCCGGGTAGGTGACCTGGGTCACCAGCCTGGTCAGGTGGTGGTACTCGTAAGTGATCGTGCGCCCGAGCGGGTCGGTTTCTTCGAGCAGGTGGGCGAACTCGTCGTACTTGAAGGCGAGCTGGTTGCCGTCCGGCAGGCCCAGGCCAACCATGTTGCCGTGCTCGTCCAACTCAATAGCGTAGCGCTCGCCGCCGTAGTCGCGGCTGGCGATGACGCGGTGGTCTTCGTTGTAACGAATCTCCAGCTCACGGCCCAGCACATCGGTGGCCCAACTGGTGCGGGCCTCCAGGTCGTAACGGAAGTGGTAGTGCTCGCCATCGCTGGTCCAGTGCTCGACCACGCGTGGCGTGCCGCCCAGGGCGTTGCCGTGGCTGATCATCAGGCGGCCAAACAAGAACTATTAAAGACCAACCATCCAGGGCCCAGCAACAACTTAATCCACGTCAAAATTCATCGATATAAGAATCATATCAATGCAGAAAGAAGCGGAATGTCATAATCTTTGCTCTTAATGATTTTCTTAGAGCTCATCGCCGCGTTCAGCAGACTTTCATCTACAAACTTCATTTCTAACTTTGCTGCGCAATGAATAAATATTGCAGGATACGCATACTCATCGGGCGAAGACAAGACATCATTTATCGTTCGTTTAGCCGGGACTATACAAGCCAGTAGTCGTGGCACATAGTACTCCTCCAAAACCAATCTAATATGAGCACAAATCTCCCTCACCGTAGATTGATCAGGGGTTTTTATCGCACCACCAGAGTCTCTACTAAATTTTTTGTTTTGTTCACCAGATGAAATAAAGGAGAAACAGCCCTCGCTAAATAGATTGCTCTTATATGGCGGTGTAAATTTAGAGCAGCAATCAAATATTTCCCCACCATACACCATACCCCCAAGAACATAAGCATCAACTCGCGCGAGATGCTCTAAAAATAGCTCCCCTACAACTTTTTTATTGTGCTTAAATTTTAGTTTATTCTTCGACGCCACAACACCCTCAAATTGCGCTGCTACTAATTTAAGCTCTTCAAGCAACTGAGACTCAAAAATTGAACGATTTTCAGAACTCATAAATCACCGATATTTAAGAACATTGAACACTGCGTCGTGAACAGCCCCTTTTCCACCGAGCAGCTTACCGCGAGCACTTTTAGTATCAATTTTTAACTTTGCCGCCGTACCACTGGAAGGTTTGATAACTCCTCCCCCAAGGTGCTGTGTTGTGTTGGCCGGGTTACTCATATCAAATACACCTGCAGCTTTTTGGTTCTTTGTGAGCGACCCTGTACCGTGCTTCACTTCAAACACATGTAAATTTCCTTGTGCATCTTTAGCGACAAAGTCCGCTCGTACTCTACTACCATTCACCTTCATAGTGACTTCTTCTGCGACAACTTTGAAGCCATTACGCTCCAAATCATGCATTGCTTTGGCTCGACCTTTATCTCCACTAGCTGCGCTCTTACACAGCCCAAATGGATCGATCCAAATCAGTGCGTTAGGAGCATATGCATAAAGATTGTACCCGCCTTGTAGCCCTATGGGATCCTGAGTAACGAACCTTCCCATTTCAGGATCATAGTAACGGAAGGTATTGTAGTGAAGCCCAGTCTCACCATCAAAATACTGCCCCTGAAAGCGCAGGTTCTGCTCAATCTCATCGACGGCTAGCTGCTCAATCGAACCCCACGACCGATACGTCGCCTGCCAAACGATCTGCCCCTCGCTATCCGTCAGTTCCAGCGGCGACCCAATCTGGTCAGTATGGAAGTAGTAGACCTTCTGCCCTTCCCCT
>NZ_JBLUPV010000054.1:0-15940 GCF_048068075.1 Pseudomonas sp. NY15354 | reverse complement strand
TCGGAAGTGGGGCGCATTATAAGGGGATTCGAAACCCCGTCAACACTTATTTTCAAAAAACTTTCATATCGCTGAAAAGCAAAGCGGGGAGGCCTGACGGCCTCCCCGCTTCACAACCACTTCTATATAGAGAGCTTAGAGGCTAGGGAACGCGAACTGCGAAGCCTCATGGCTGGCACGCTGCGGCCAACGCTGGGTGATGGCCTTGCGACGGGTATAGAAGCGCACGCCATCCGGGCCATAGGCATGCAGATCGCCGAACAGCGAACGCTTCCAGCCACCGAAGCTGTGGTAGGCAACCGGCACTGGCAGCGGCACGTTCACCCCCACCATGCCTACTTCGATCTCGTCGCAGAACAGGCGCGCCGCTTCACCGTCACGGGTGAAGATACAGGTGCCGTTCCCGTACTCATGCTCGTTGATCAGTTGCATGGCCTCTTCCAGGCTCTTCACGCGCACGACGCACAGCACTGGGCCGAAGATCTCTTCTTTATAGATGCGCATTTGCGGCGTGACGTGGTCGAACAGCGTGCCACCGACAAAGTAGCCGTCCTCATGACCGGTGACGCGCAGACCACGACCATCGACCACCAGCTTGGCACCAGCCGCCACACCGTCATCGATATAGCCAACCACTTTGTCACGGGCAGCTGCGGTCACCAACGGGCCCATGTCCAGACCACAGGAAGTGCCAGCACCGATTTTCAGCGCTTTGATCTGCGGTTCCAGTTTGGCGATCAGTGCATCGGCGACCTGATCGCCCACGCATACAGCCACCGAGATAGCCATGCAACGCTCACCGCAAGAACCATAAGCGGCCCCCATCAGGGCGCTGACAGCGTTGTCCAGATCGGCATCAGGCATCAGCACGGCGTGGTTCTTGGCACCGCCCAGGGCCTGGACGCGTTTGCCGCGCTTGGTGCCTTCGGCATAGATGTATTCGGCGATCGGCGTCGAGCCGACAAAGCTCAGGGCCTTGACCTCTGGCGCCTCAATCAACGCGTCGACCGCTTCCTTGTCGCCATGAACGACGTTCAGGATGCCTTTGGGCAGGCCGGCTTCATGCAGCAGTTGGGCGATGAACAGGGTCGAGCTCGGGTCACGTTCGGACGGTTTGAGGATGAAAGCGTTGCCACAGGCGATGGCCAGCGGGTACATCCACAGCGGCACCATCGCCGGGAAGTTGAATGGCGTGATGCCCGCGACGATGCCCAGCGGCTGGAAATCAGACCAGGCGTCGATGTTCGGGCCGACGTTGCGGCTGTACTCACCTTTGAGCAGCTCAGGGGCAGCGCAGGCGAACTCGACGTTCTCGATACCGCGCTTGAGCTCACCCGCGGCGTCTTCCAGGGTCTTGCCGTGCTCTTCGCTGATCAGTTGCGAGATGCGTGCTTCATTCTGCTCCAGCAGTTGCTTGAAGCGGAACATCACCTGGGCGCGCTTGGCCGGGGGCATGTTGCGCCAGGCCGGGAAGGCGGCCTTGGCCGAGTCGATGGCCTCTTGAATGGTTGCGCGGCTGGCCAGTTCGACCTTGCGGGTGCTTTCGCCGGTGGACGGGTTGAAGACATCGGCGGTGCGCTCGCCCTTGGAAACCAGCTCGCCGTTGATCAGGTGCTGAACGATGCTCATGCAAAACTCCAGATAAAGAAGGTTGATGCAGGCGCGTGGGCACGCGCCTGTCGTCAGAGTCGGAAGAAATCAGTCGATCTGGTTCAGGGCTTCGCCCACCGCGTCGAACAGGCGATCCAGTTCCTGCGGCTGGGTGTTGAAGGTTGGGCCGAACTGCAGGGTGTCGCCGCCGAAACGGACATAGAAGCCTGCTTTCCACAGTTTCATCGCAGCCTCGTACGGACGCACGATGGCATCGCCGTCACGGGCGGCGATCTGGATGGCACCGGCCAGACCATAGTTACGAATGTCGATGACGTTCTTGGTGCCCTTGATACCGTGCAGCACCTTCTCGAAATGCGGCGCCAGCTCGGCTGCCGACTGCACCAGGTTTTCCTTCTGCAGCAGGTCCAGCGCGGCGATACCGGCAGCGCAGGCCACAGGGTGGGCCGAATAGGTATAGCCATGGGGGAATTCCACGGCGTATTCCGGTGTCGGCTGGTTCATGAAGGTCTGGTAGATCTCGCTGCTGGCGATCACCGCGCCCATCGGGATGGCGCCGTTGGTGACCTGCTTGGCGATGCACATCAGATCCGGGGTCACGCCGAACGCTTCGGAGCCGGTCATGGCGCCCATACGGCCGAAGCCGGTAATGACTTCATCGAAGATCAAAAGGATGTTGTGCTGGGTGCAGATCTCGCGCAGACGCTTGAGATAGCCCTTCGGCGGAGGCAGAACACCTGCCGAGCCTGCCAGTGGTTCGACGATCACGGCGGCAATGTTCGAGGCGTCGTGCAACTCGATCAGCTTGAGCATCTCGTCTGCCAAGGCGATACCGCCCTCCTCTGGCATGCCCTTGGTGAAGACGTTGGCTGGCAGCACAGTGTGAGGCAGGTGGTCGACGTCCAGCAGTTGACCGAACAGCTTGCGGTTGCCGTTGACGCCACCGAGGCTGGTACCGGCGATGTTCACCCCATGGTAGCCACGAGCACGACCGATGATCTTGGTCTTGGTCGCCTGGCCTTTCAGACGCCAGTAGGCACGTACCATCTTCAGCGCAGTGTCGCAGCACTCGGAACCGGAGTTGGTGAAGAAGACGTGGTTCAGGTCGCCCGGGGTCAGCTCGGTGATCTTTTCAGCCAGTTGGAAGGCCAGTGGGTGGCCGAACTGGAAGGCCGGCGAGTAGTCCAGCACGCCCATCTGGCGCGACACGGCCTCGGTGATTTCCTTGCGGGTGTGCCCGGCGCCACAGGTCCACAGGCCCGACAGTGCATCGAACACCCTACGGCCCTTGTCATCGACCAGGTAATTGCCTTCGGCCGCGACGATCAGGCGCGGGTCGCGCTGGAAGTTGCGGTTGGCGGTGTAGGGCATCCAGTGGGCGTCCAGCTTGAGCTGGCTGGCGATACCGGTGGTGGCGGTTTCGGGCATGTTCATCGGCGGTTCCTCGGAAGACGATTAGGCAACGATGGATGTTGTTGCCGCTAAGTTGTCACGGGATTAACGTAAGAAAAATGCCGCTTTTCTAATCTTTAGATATGCGCATACTAAACTTAAACGCGACATGATCAGCGACCCTCCACAAACCTGTTATCGATCAATCACCTGGCCGACGGGCTGGCATCTGCGCCGCTCCATCAGGTGCTGAGCAGGCAATCCTGCAATGAACGTTTGCAGGTCGCCGACTGATTTATGCACAGGCTTTGGTTAAGGTTGCGCCCCTGACTCACTCGATTGAAGGCTCCCCGTGAAACGCCCACAGCCCCTTGCCCAAGTCAGCGACTTCGATATCCGCCTGCTGAAAATCTATCGCAGCGTCGTGGAATGCGGGGGGTTCTCCGCCGCCGAGAACGTCCTTGGCATTGGCCGCTCGGCGATCAGCCAGCAGATGAACGACCTGGAGCAACGCCTGGGCCTGCGTTTGTGCCAACGGGGCCGCGCGGGCTTCTCGCTGACCGAGGAAGGCCGGGAGGTCTATCACTCGGCCCTGCAACTGCTCAGCGCCCTGGAGACCTTCCGCACCGAAGTCAACGGCCTGCACCAGCACCTGCGCGGTGAGCTGAACATCGGCCTGACCGACAATCTGGTGACCCTGCCGCACATGCGCATCACACACGCCCTGGCCGAACTCAAGGATCGTGGCCCCGATGTGCGCATCCAGATCCGCATGATCGCCCCCAGCCAGGTCGAACAGGGCGTGCTCGATGGCAGTCTGCACGTCGGCGTGGTGCCGCAGACCAGCCCGCTTTCGGGCCTGGAGTACCAGCCCCTCTACAGCGAACGCTCGCTGCTCTACTGCGCCGTCGGCCACCCGTTGTTCTACGCCGATGACCAGCAGATCGACGACGAACGCCTCAACAGCCAGGATGCCATCGCCCCAACCTTCCGCCTGCCCGCCGATATCCAGGCGCATTATCAGGCGTTGCACTGCACGGCGAGCGCATCGGACCGCGAAGGCATGGCGTTTCTCATCCTCACCGGACGCTACATCGGCTACCTGCCCGACCACTACGCGACGTTCTGGGTCCAGCAGGGGCGCCTGCGGGCACTCAAGCCTCTGGAGCGTTTCTATGACTTGAGCCTGAGCTGGGTCACGCGCAAGGGGCGACGTCCGAACCTGGTGCTCGAGAGCTTCCTGGAGAGTCTGGCTGCGACACGTTGATGCCTGACGCTGACGCTAATGCTTGTCAGGTGCTCTGAGGAAGGTAATCTGTCCGGCAGCCGTTGCCACAGACTCGTACGGAATCGTCCATGACCCTTGAAGTTCCCGCGCATCGTCCCCCCCTTTCGGGCAAACCCGCCGGCCGCATTCGCCAGAAAAACGAGCAGGCCATCATCCAGGCCGCCGAGGACGAGTTCGCCCGCCACGGCTTCAAGGGCACCAGCATGAACACCATCGCCCTGAAAGCCGGCCTGCCCAAGGCGAACCTGCACTACTACTTCACCAACAAGCTTGGTCTGTACATCGCCGTGCTCAGCAACATCATTGAGCTGTGGGACAGCACCTTCAACGCCCTGAGCGTCGAGGACGACCCTGCCCAAGCCCTGAGCCACTACATCCGTACCAAGATGGAGTTCTCCCGGCGCAACCCGCAGGCCTCGCGGATCTTCGCCATGGAAGTCATCAGCGGCGGAAACTGCCTGAGCGAGTATTTCAGCGCCGACTACCGCGAATGGTTCCGTGGCCGTGCGGCGGTGTTCCAGGCTTGGATGGATGCTGGCAAGATGGACCGCGTCGACCCCGTCCACCTGATCTTCCTGCTCTGGGGCAGCACCCAGCACTATGCCGACTTCGCAACCCAGATCTGCCAGGTCACCGGGCGCAGTCGCCTGACCAAGCAGGACATGGAAGACGCCAGCAACAACCTTATCCACATCATTCTCAAAGGCTGCGGCATCACCCCGACAGCCTGACTCGGACTTATGCCTTCTACCCTGCTTGACCTCTGCGAGTTCCGCGAGGAAATCCGCAAGAGCCGCTTCATCACACTCGCCGGCCCGATCACCAGTGCCGCCGAGGCGATGAGCTTCATCGAACGCCACAGTGACCTGGCCGCCACTCACAACTGCTGGGCCTGGAAGCTCGGCGCTCAGTACCGCAGCAGTGATGACGGTGAACCCGGGGGCACTGCCGGGCGGCCGATCCTTGCCGCGATCGAAGCCCAGGACTGCGACCAGGTCGTGGTGCTGGTGATCCGCTGGTACGGTGGCATCCAGCTTGGCACCGGGGGCCTGGCCAGGGCCTATGGCGGTGGCGCCAACAAATGCCTGCAACAGGCGCCCAAGCGCGTGCTGGTCCAGCGCAGCGAGTATCGCTGCAGTTGCACGTTCAGTGAACTGGCACTGCTCAAGCTACGCCTGGCGGAAGTCGACGGCCTGGTGTTGGACGAGCAGTTCACCGCCAACGGCGCGGACCTGCAGGTCGCGGTCGGCGAATCTCATGTGCAGACACTGCAACAACAGCTGGCGGACCTGAGCCGCGGGCGCATTCGCCTGGAACCCTGTGAGTAATCCGCGCGCCATGGTTGCTCACAACTACTGTGGGTCCGCCTGTGGATAAGCTTGGGGCATTTGATGGCAGCCCTTTAACCGCGAGGCCTGCAGGGGCTTGATCATATTTTGATCACATTTTCATGACAGCGCTCCAAGCCTCTGAATAACAGCAAGTTATCCCCAACATATCAATCCATTCCCCCGCCTCGGTTGCCCTCGATCGCTCACAGGCCTTGCTCACAGATAATGTGGAGGGGACTGTGGATAACCCGTGAATCCATGAAGCAAATGCCCGGATTCACGGGCCTTGGATCGACTGGTTATTTTTTGTACGGGTTTGGCCCTGCAGCATGCTGCCCGCTGAATTATCCTCAATACCCTCGACTTTCAACGCTCAAGGAGCCCCTCATGTCCACCTCCAAAACTGCCCTGATCATCGGCGCCTCCCGCGGGCTGGGCCTGGGTCTGGTGCAACGCCTGCACGAGGACGGCTGGAACATCATCGCCACCGTGCGCGACCCGCAAAAGGCCGATGCCTTGCGTGCCGTGCCCGGTGTGCGCATCGAAACCCTGGAAATGAACGACACTGCCCAGCTCGATGCCCTGCGTGAACGCCTGCAGGGCGAGGTACTGGACCTGCTGTTCATCAACGCCGGGGTCATGGGACCACTGCCCCAGGACCTGGAAACAGTGGGCACCGACGCGCTGGGCGCGCTGTTCATGACCAATGCCGTGGCGCCGATCCGCGTCGCCCGCCGCCTGGCCGGCCAGGTACGCGAGGGCACTGGCGTAATGGCCTTCATGAGCTCGATCCTGGGGAGCGTGACCATTCCCGACGGCGGCGAGATTTGCCTGTACAAAGCCAGCAAAGCCGCCCTCAATTCGATGATCAACAGCTTCGTGGTCGAACTGCAGCGTCCGGATCTCTGCGTCCTGGCCATGCACCCGGGCTGGGTGAAGACCGAAATGGGTGGCGAGAACGCCGAAATCGATGTACTCACCAGCACCCGCGGCATGCTCGAGCAGGTCAAGGCGCAAAGCGGCAACGCAGGTCTTCGCTTCATCAATTACAAAGGCGAAGCGCTGATCTGGTGAACTGAACGCCAGTTGATCCCACGAAGGGCGGCAGCACGCAGCCCTTCCCGGCACAAGGCCGCCCCACAGGTCCCGCAGAGGACCTGGGGCGGCCTTGTCGCATGTGCGGGCTGCGCAGGCGTTGCCCATGCCCTGTAGAATGGCGCTAACCGTACCTGATCGAGACTACACCTATGTATGACTGGCTCAACGCCTTGCCCAAGGCCGAACTGCACATGCACCTGGAGGGCTCGCTGGAGCCGGAACTGCTGTTCGCCCTGGCCGAACGCAACAAGATCGCCCTGCCCTGGGCCGATGTGGAAACCCTGCGTAGCGCCTATGCCTTCAACAACCTGCAGGAGTTTCTCGACCTCTACTACCAAGGCGCCGATGTACTGCGCACCGAACAAGACTTCTATGACCTGACCTGGGCCTACCTGCAGCGTTGCAAAGCCCAGAACGTGGTGCACACGGAACCCTTTTTCGACCCACAGACCCACACCGACCGGGGCATCCCCTTCGAGGTGGTGCTCAATGGCATCAATCAGGCGCTCAAGGATGGCCGTGAGCAATTGGGCATCGGCAGCGGCCTGATCCTGAGCTTTCTGCGCCACCTCAGCGAAGAGCAAGCACAACAGACCCTCGACCAGGCACTGCCCTGGCGTGATGCGTTCATCGCCGTGGGCCTGGACAGCTCGGAAAAAGGCCACCCACCGAGCAAGTTCCAGCGTGTCTTCGACCGCGCCCGCAGCGAAGGCTTCCTGACTGTCGCCCATGCCGGCGAGGAAGGCCCGCCCGAGTACATCTGGGAAGCCCTCGACCTGCTGAAGGTCCAGCGTATCGATCACGGCGTACGCGCGATCGAGGACGAACGGCTGATGCAGCGCATCATCGATGAGCAGATCCCGCTGACGGTATGCCCACTGTCGAACACCAAGCTATGCGTGTTCGAACACATGGGCCAGCACAACATTCTCGACATGCTCGAGCGTGGCGTGAAGGTGACGGTGAACTCCGATGACCCGGCCTATTTCGGCGGCTATATCACCGAAAACTTCCACGCGTTGCACACCCATCTGGGCATGACCCAGGACCAAGCCCAGCGCCTGGCGCAGAACAGCCTGGACGCCCGACTGGTTCGATAAACTGCGCCCGCTCTGGCTAGCCCGCCCGGGCTAGCCGACCTGCAGGGCAGGCATGCGGGCGATGCGGTTGATCTGCTGGACGCCCAGCGGTGAGATCTGCAACGCCCGCGAGCCTTCCTGTTCACACAACCAACCCGACTGCAGGAACAGCCTGAACAAGGCGTGTCCCAAGCTGCCCCCCAGATGCGGGCCCTGGTCGCTCCACTCATTGCAGTGACAAATCATGCAGCCGTTTTTCTGGCCAGAGGCCAACGCCTCGGTGTAGACCCCGACAGCGGCCAACTGCGCTCGGCCCTCGAGGCTGACTCTCGGCTGCTGCTGGGTACCTTCCAGCCACCCAGCCACGATCAGCCGATGCAGCAGGTCGGCGGCCAGCTCCCCGCCGAGATGGTCGCCGCAGCGACGCGCCCGACGCATGGACATGGGCACCTGCAAGGGGGTCGCTGGCGAGGTCCTTTGCCCACGGCTTTCGAGGTGCACGCTGGCCAAGGCTTCCACCGCCGCTCCCACCTGTGGCGTGGCCAGACGGAAATAGCGCTTGCGACCGCGTGATTCCAACCTGAGCAGGCCCGCCGACGACAACAGCGACAGGTGCGCACAGGCGGACGACGATGTCAGCCCGGTCATCAGGGCCAATTCATCGGCAGGGCGAGGGACCCCGTCGATCAATGCCCATAACATGGCGCTGCGCTTGGGGTCGGCCATCAGGCCGGCGATCTGGGCAATACTGCTGACTGCTTTCATTTCCAACTCCCTGAATGATCACGTCGGTTCCTACCGGCCAACCGTCAGCGCGGCACCTCTGCCAAGAATGGCAAGAGCGGATAAGCCCGCAAGCGACACGAGGCACTCCGGCCGTGCTCGAGTCGACGCTCTCTCTTGCCGCTCCCTGGCAGGGAAATCTCTCTCGCTGGTACTGGCCGGGCTAGCCAGTATAAGTCGCTACAGGCCTTGCGCCTGTGTCGGGAGCCGGCCCCAAAGACGCGGAACAGCATTGGGGGGTATCACCCTCGGCCATGCTCGCAGAGTGGCGTCAGTACCCGGCCAGAGCGCCATGTAAGCGGTGAGCCCATGACGGCGAGCCTACGCCCCCTCTAAAGGACTACAGCCTCAGGTCAATGCAGGAAACAATACCGACGCAAATCTTCCTCAAGTACGGCAGGCTAAAGCGAAGCTTCCACATGCAACTGAACATTGCCCGAAACAACCCTGGCGTACCCCGACCAGAGGCACAACCGTCAGTCCGAAGGCCGGCGCCAGGCCATGGCACGCGCAAGTGACGGCGCTAAACTTCATCGGCTCCCGCCCATTGGAGGTATGCCGCGATGAAGATTGTCGTCAGTGCGTCAAACCGCAACCCCAACTGCCCCTGGCAAGTCCGGCTCGATCAGCACGTGGTGAGTTTCCGCAGCGAAGCCGAAGCACGCCTGTTCGTCGCCACCCTGGAAAGTCGCCTGCAGGCGCCTCATCCCCTCATGCGGGACGCCTGGCCTGCAAGCGCCGAGTCAGCATCGCGACACTGACCACCAGCACGCCGCACAAACTGATCACCAAGGCCATGGGCACTGCACTGCCATCGTGCAGCACGCCGACCAGCGCTGCAGCGCCGGCAGCGACGCTGAACTGCACGCAGCCCATCAAGGCCGAGGCACTGCCAGCCCTGGCGCCCTGACCGCTCATGGCGCACGCCGATGCGTTGGGAATGATGCAGCCCAGACTGGCGATACACAGGAACAACGGCACCAGCAGCGGCCACAACGGGACCGGTCGTAGGGCCGCGACACACAGCAGCGCCAAGCCCGCCAGCAGGTATAGCCAGACCGCCCGCGCCAGCAGGAACGCCGGGCCGCGCTTGGCCAGCAGACGCGCGTTGACCTGGGCCATGAGGATGAAGCCCGCGGCGTTGGTACCGAACAGCCAGCCATAGTGCTCGGCGGGCACGCCATACAGCTTGATGAACACGAAGGGAGAACCGGCGATGTAGGCGAACATGCCGGCGATGGCGACACCACCGGTCAATGCATGCCCCAGAAACACCCGATCACCCAGCAAGCGCAGGTATTGGCGCAAAGCACCCGACAACGGTTGGCGCGGCATATCTGGCGGCAGGCTTTCAGGCAACCCCAGGCTCACCGCGAGCAGACAGGCTGCGCTGAACAGGCTCAAGGCAAGGAAGATCGACTGCCAACCCGACACGTTGACCAGCACTCCGCCGAGCATCGGTGCCAGGATGGGTGCCAACCCCATCACCAGCATCAACTGCGAGAACACCTTGGCCGAGGCCACGGGGTCGCATTTGTCGCTGACAATGGCTCGCGACAGCACCATCCCCGCGCAACCGCCCAGTGCCTGGACAAAGCGAGCCAGGACCAGCGTCTCGAGGTTCGGCGCATAAGCACAGGCCAGCGAAGCCAGGGTGAACAGGGTGATGCCGAACAGCAGCGGCCCACGTCGGCCAAAGCGGTCGGCCACCGGGCCATAGGCCAACTGGCCCAGGGACAGGCCGAGGAAATAGGCCGCCAGTGTGGTCTGGACGTGCTTTTCATCAGTGCCGAAGGCTTGCGCCATGGCGGGGAAGGCGGGCAGGTAGAAGTCGATCGCCAAGGGCCCGAACGCACTGAGGGCGCCCAGGATCAACACTATTCGCAGGTTCATCGGGAATCCATAGCTGGCTAAGCAAGTGCGTCAGTCTACCTGCACTCGACCCGATCAGCTTGAAAACCTTTGTAATAAATGAGGGCGCTGGATGCGCCCCCACACGGCTCTGCGTCGATTATGGAACCTGCGCCGCCACGGGTATCAGGCGACCTCGGCCTCATACCCTTCTTCACGAATCGCCGCCAAGATCTGCTCAGCAGCCAACTGGCTCTGCACGCGCACCTGCTTGCCCGGTAGATCGACCTGCACCTGGGCGGCTGCGTCCTGTGTCTGAACCGCTCGGGTTACCGCCTTCACGCAATGGCCACAGGTCATGCCTTGAACATTGAACACTTGCATCGGGTGTCTCCTTCAGGTTTTTTTCGCAGTCTCATCCTTGCCATCATGGCAAGGTCAAGTATTGCGTTGACCGGCCGGGCTGGAAATCCGCGCGCGCCTCGGCCAAGCTGCGCCTTTGACGATTTGGCAAGCAGGAGATTCTTCATGTTCAGGGCAGCATTGGGCCTGGTTGGACTGCTGGGTGCACTGGCCGTGGTGCCGCCAGCCAGCGCCGAGGGCAACTCGGACTACAGCGTGCTGATCATTTCCCGGGAGCGCCTGGAAGTGGCCACCAGTTGCGAGATCGGCATCTACCTCAATGATCAGCTCTCCGGGCGTCTGTTCCAGGAGCAGTCCACCTCCTTCAACCTACCGCCAGGCCCTGTGGACGTTCGCCTGCGCCTATTGCCAGGACAGGTACCCGGCTGCGCGCCAGGCATCGAGGACCAGCGCAGCACACGCCTGACCCTGCAGGCGGGGCAGATCAGCAAATACCGCATCGCCATGGGTGCCAACGGGCTCCAGTTGAAGAGGGCTGGCTTGGGGTATTGACCTTACCCGCGTGGCAAGGTTGATGCTGGAGACCTGTCCAAGGAGCAGAGCCATGTCCGCATCCACCACGTTCGACTTGCCGATCTCCGGCATGACCTGCGCCAGCTGTGCTGGCCGGGTCGAGCGCGCCCTGCGCAAGGTCACCGGCGCTGAACAGGTCAGCGTCAATCTCGCCACCGAACAGGCCCGGGTCCAGGCCCCGGCCGACAGCCTGCCGGCCCTGCTCGACGCGGTTCGGGAAGCCGGCTACGGCGTACCCACCCGCACGGTCGAACTGCAGATCGTCGGCATGACTTGCGCCAGTTGCGTTGGCCGCGTCGAACGCGCCCTCGCCAAGGTGCCGGGGGTCGAGCAGGTCAGCGTCAACCTGGCCAGCGAACGCGCCCACCTCGAAGTCCTCGAGGGCGTCGACGACACCGTCCTGATCGATGCTGTGCAAAAGGCCGGATACAGCGCCAACCTGCCGCAGACCACCCGTGACGACCAGGCCGACGCACAGCGTCGTCTGCGTAACGAACGCCTGGCGGTCGGCGCCGCGCTGCTGCTGGCCTTGCCCCTGGTGCTGCCGATGCTCGTCCAACCCTTCGGTCTGCACTGGATGCTGCCGGCCTGGGTGCAGTTCCTGCTGGCCACGCCTGTGCAGTTCATCCTCGGCGCGCGCTTCTATGTCGCCGCCTGGAAAGCCGTGCGCGCCGGCGCCGGCAACATGGACCTGCTGGTGGCCCTGGGGACCAGCGCCGGCTACGGCCTGAGCCTGTACCAGTGGGCCCAGGCGCCGGCAGGCATGCAGCCACACCTGTATTTCGAGGCCTCGGCGGTGGTGATCGCCCTGGTCTTGCTGGGCAAGTACCTGGAAAGCCGCGCCAAACGCCAGACTGCCAGCGCCATCCGGGCCCTGGAGGCCCTGCGCCCGGACCGCGCCGTACGGGTGGTCGACGGCTTGGAAGAAGACGTGCCGATCAACCAGCTGCGCCTTGGAGACCTCGTGCTGGTCAAGCCTGGCGAACGCTTCCCGGTCGACGGCGAGGTGCTCGAAGGCAGCAGCCATGCCGACGAAGCCCTGATCAGCGGCGAGAGCCTGCCGGTGCCCAAGCAACCGGGCGATCCGGTCACCGGAGGCGCGATCAACGGCGAAGGCCGCCTGCTGGTCCGCACCCAGGCCCTGGGTACCGAAACCGTGCTGGCCCGCATCATCCGCTTGGTCGAAGATGCCCAGGCGGCCAAGGCGCCGATCCAGAAGCTGGTGGATCGGGTCAGCCAGATGTTCGTTCCGGCGGTGCTGGTGATCGCCTTGATTACCCTGGTTGGCTGGTGGCTGGCAGGGGCGCCGCTGGAAACCGCGCTGATCAACGCCGTTGCCGTGCTGGTGATCGCCTGCCCGTGCGCTTTGGGCTTGGCCACCCCTGCCGCGATCATGGCCGGCACTGGGGTCGCTGCCCGTCATGGCATCCTGATCAAGGACGCCGAGGCGCTGGAGCGCGCCCATGCGGTCAACCGCGTGGTGTTCGACAAGACCGGCACTCTGACCTCCGGCAGCCCGCGCGTGGTCCACAGCCAGGCCGTTGACGGCGACACCGGCGAGCTGTTCCAGCTGGCCGGGGCCCTGCAACGAGGCAGCGAACACCCCCTGGCCAAGGCCGTGCTCGACGCCTGCGCCGAACAAGGCCTCGATGTGCCACAGGTGGCCGACAGCCAATCGCTCACCGGCCGCGGCATCGCTGGCCGAGTCGGCGAACGTGAACTGGCCTTGGGCAACCGTCGCCTGCTCGATGAAAGCGCCTTGTCGCCCGGTGAACTGGTCACCCAAGCGCAAGCCTGGGAGGCCGAGGGTCGCACGCTGTCGTGGCTGATCGAGCGCCAGCCGCAACAGCGGGTGCTGGGCCTGTTCGCCTTCGGCGACAGCCTCAAGCCCGGTGCCGGGCACGCCATCGAAACCCTGCATGCGCAACACATCAGCAGCCACCTGTTGACCGGCGACAACCGCGGCAGCGCCAAGGTCGTGGCCGATGCCCTCGGGATCGACGATGTCCATGCCGAAGTGCTGCCCGCGGACAAGGCCGCCACCGTGGCCGCGCTCAAGCGCGACGGGGTGGTGGCGATGGTCGGCGACGGGATCAACGACGCCCCGGCCCTGGCGGCGGCCGACATCGGCATCGCCATGGGAGGCGGCACCGACGTGGCCATGCAGGCCGCCGGCATCACCCTCATGCGCGGCGATCCGCGCCTGGTGCCCGCGGCACTGGAGATCAGCCGCAAGACCTACGCCAAGATCCGCCAGAACCTGTTCTGGGCCTTCATCTACAACCTGATCGGCATCCCGCTGGCCGCGTTCGGCCTGCTCAACCCCGTGCTGGCCGGGGCCGCCATGGCCCTGTCGAGTGTCAGCGTGGTGAGCAACGCCTTGTGGCTCAAGACCTGGAAGCCCACTGACAACGCGCAGGAGCACCCATGAACATCGGCCAGGCCGCCCGCAGCAGCGGGCTCAGCACCAAGATGATCCGTTACTACGAGTCCATCGGCCTGCTCAAGCCGGCGGTACGCAGCGACAGTGGGTATCGCCTGTACCAGCCGGACGACCTGCACACCCTGGCGTTCATCAAGCGTTCGCGCGATCTGGGGTTCTCCCTGGAGGAGGTGGCCAAGCTGCTGACCCTCTGGCAGGACCGCCAGCGCGCCAGCGCGGACGTCAAGGCCCTGGCCATGCAACACATCGACGCGCTGAACAAGCGGATCGAAGAATTGGTCAGCCTGCGCGACACGCTCAGCGACCTGGCGGCCCATTGCCAGGGCAATGACCGCCCGGATTGCCCGATCCTCAAGGACCTGGCCAACGGCAAGCGCTGCTGCGCCTGACACCCCGCCAACGTGTAGGAGCGGCCTTGTGCCGCGATCGTCTGAGCAGCAGCCGTAAGAACTGTCTGCATGCCGGGCCAGGCAGATCGAAGTGACAAGGGTTACGGCTGTCTTGCAGCCGATCGCGGCACAAGGCCGCTCCTACAGACAACCCACCGGACCAGACGGTCACCAAACACGATTTCGCCTAATAAATCTGGGCACATCCCCTACAAAAATGCCAAACGCTGCCGATGCCTAAGACACCTGCCTCAGGTATCAATAAAAACAATCGGGGATCGTGGATGAACATCAAGCAAAAACTGACCTGGGCCTTCGCCATTATCGCGGGCCTGCCCATCGTCCTCGTGGCCACCTTGGTGGTGCTCAACCTGCGCAGTGAAGCCCGTGAAGACTTCCTCGGCAACAGCAGCCGGGAAATCCGCCAAGTCGGCAATGCGATGAACCTGTTCTTCCAGGGCATCGAGCAGAACGTGAACTACATTGCGGCACAACCGATTGTCGCTGCGACCGGCAACAACCTGAACAAGTACCTGACCGCCAACCCGACCCGGGAGCTGGGCGAGCAGGACAAGCAGGTCTTCGAATTCATGACCCGCCTGGCCGAGGCCCATCCCAGCTACGCCTACATCTCCTACGGCGTGAGCGACGGCGGCTACGTCGGCTGGCCGAACGACGATACCTTCGCCAACTACGACCCTCGCCAGCGCCCCTGGTACCAACTGGCCCTCGCCAACCCCGGCAAGACCTTGCGCACCGCACCTTACTACTGGGCCTCCGGCGACGTCGTGCAGATCAGTGTGGTGCGCGCGGTGGGCAACGCCCTGGGCAGCCTCGGCGGCGTGGTCAGCATCGACGTGTCGCTCAATGGCCTGACGGACCTGCTCAAGCAAATCAAGCTGGGCGAAAGCGGCTACCTGATGCTGGTCGAGAAAAACGGCAACGTGATCGTCGACCCCCGCGACCCGAGTCACAACTTCAAGCAACTGGACAGCTTCGGCGACGGCTATGCCACGCTGGCCAAGGCCGGCAAAGGGCTGGTCGAAGTGGAGCTGGGCGGCGAGCGCTACATGGCCAACATCTACCCGGACGCCCAATCAGGCTGGACCTTCATTGGCCTGATCCGCCATGACGAAGTCATGCAGACCACCACCCGCCTGAGCTGGGTGATCGGCACCATCGCCCTGATCCTGGCCGTGGTGTTCGCAGGTGTCGGCGCGGCCTTCGCCAAACTCATCGTGCGGCCGATCAACAGCGTCAGCAGCGGCCTGGAGAACATCGCCCAAGGCGAGGGTGACCTGACCCGCAGCCTGGAAATCCATGGCCGCGACGAAACCGCGCAACTGGCCAACTGGTTCAACCAGTTCCTTGGTGCCATCCGCAGCTTGATCCAGCACATTGGTAGCGCGGCCGGGCAGATCCTGCACACCTCCAGCAGCTCGACCCGTGTTTCCAGCGACATGAGCGAAGCAGCCAGCCGCCAGCGCGAGTCGGTGGACATGGTCTCCACCGCGTTCCACGAAATGGTCGCCACTGCCAACGAAGTAGCCCGTTCCTGCAGCCAGGCCGCGCAGTCGGCCGACAGTGGCCAGCAGCAGGCCCGCGAAGGCCAGCAGCAGATCGATGCAGCGGTGCAGAGCGTGGACCGCCTGAGCCAGGAGATCGAGCAGTCGGCCCAGTCGATCCAGCAGCTGGAGCGCGACAGCAATGCTATCCAGTCGATCCTCGGCACCATCCGC
>NZ_JBLUPV010000053.1:0-17537 GCF_048068075.1 Pseudomonas sp. NY15354 | reverse complement strand
CTCCACCGCCTCATACGATGCCCCCGGGTCATTCACCCCATGCAGGAAGATCACCACCCCCGGCAGGTCGGCAGGCACCTCAAGGGTGCGTACGCCATCGAAGCCAGGGATAAGCCGGCTCACGCATTGCGCCACGGTGTAGTACTCGGAATCGCTCATTGGCCATCTCCTTTCGCGCCGTTTTCGCGCCTCGCCGCTATCTGGGCCTGGTGCATCTGGTCACGCTCGACACGTTCGGTATGGCCACGGCCATCGGTACGGCCTTGCACGGCGCTGCCATCTTCGAGGGCGATCTGGTAGGCATGGTCGACCGCCAGGCGCACGCTGTTCTCGATATGCCCTGGGTAGCGGAACATCAAACGTTGGGCCGCGGGATCGCGGCTGAAGCCCGATGTCTGGATGCTGTCGGTGTCCGGACCGGTCCAGTCGTGTTCGCTGGCCTTTACCGTGACCTTGCCCGAGGTACCGATTTCGATGCCGGCGCCGATCCTGATGTAGCTGCCGTCGTCGGCCACCAGGCGAATGGTTGGTGCGGTCATGACGGCTTCGCCTTCGGAGGCCGAGAAACGCAGGTGTTTTTGCGCATTGAGAATGATGTCGTCTTCCTGGGCCTGGACCTGGACCTTGCCCCGGTTGGCGATCGCGCTGATACCGCCCTCCTGGACGAAGGCGCTCACGCCCTTGCCGGCCTGCAGGCGCAAGGCAGCACCACTGGTGAGCTGCAGGTGATCCTGGGCAGTGATGTCATGATTTGCTCCGGCGTAATGCACCTGCGAGCCAGGTGTCGCACTGGCGATTCCTGCCTGAGCCGCCATTGCCAGCAGTGGAGCCCCCGAGCTTTCGCTGTCTGGGGCCGGCCACTGCTGCAGCGCCTGACGCAGGGCATCCTCGCCGTGGCTGTCCACCGCTTCACCGCCGCGCGCGGCGGCAGTCTGGCCCAGTGCCTTGAACAGTTCGCCGCACTCGGCCAGCAACTGCAGCAACTCATCCCGGTCCAGTTGCGCCTGTGCGGCGTCATGATGTGCGCAGGTGGTCAACAGCAATCCTTGTGCGGCGCGCAGGGCAATCGCGGCATCGGTGCGCAGCTCGGCACCCTGGCCGCGAGGCTGCGCACGGCCATCGCTGCGTGGACCGGTGAGTTTGCCTAGGTTCAGCGCTGTCGCGTGATGAGTGGTACCCAGGCGAGCGCGCAATGCGCCAGTGGTGTCATCGAACAGCAACTCATTGAAGCCGCGCCCCTTGTGTTCCTGGCTCTGGATGCCTGACAACGCGCGGTTGCCCGGCAGGCCCGATGCCTTGCTGAAGCGTGGCGGGGTCTGTTCGGCGTTGTACAGCACCGCCGTGACCACGGGCCTGTCGATGTCCCCACCGAGAAAGCTCACCAGCACTTCCTGGCCGATACGCGGCACGAATTGATGGCCGAAACCACCGCCGGCGCTGGGCATCGCCACACGGACCCAGGTGGTGCCTTCGGGCAGGCTGTTCGCCCGCTGCCAAGGGAATCGGACCTGAATGCGCGCCAGTTCGTCAGTGAACACCTCCTCGCCCTGCGGCCCGACCACGATGGCGCTGAGCGGTCCAGTGAGAATGGGGCGCGGCACGGTGATGGGGTGTCGATACGGGATCTTCCTGCGGATGCAGACGAAGTCGTTGCTGTAGTCGGCGGGCGTGTCCGAGAGGTAGTTATTGCGCCCCCGGTGAGTGACCGACACCACGAGGAATTCACGGTCCGCCGGCGGATCACGGTCGTGATCGAAATGCTGGGTCAGTTCGAAGGCATAGCCAGGGCGCATCGCCCGGCAATGGCTGGTGCCACTGAAAGTCTTCGCCCACGCCTCGATGACTTCGAGACGGTGGCGGGCGAGCCGGTCGCCATCCTCGGGGTGGCCATGACTGTACGCCCCGAGAAACTCATAGACTTCGTAACCCGGCGCCTCGCCCTGCTCGTTCAAGGTATCCATCTGAACGGGCAGCCGAGTGCGAGGCTGCTTGTAGTCGAACGTCTGCAAGGCCAGCCTGCCTGACTGCAGTTCGCGGTGGCTGCGCCATTGAGTAATGGTGTCGGTGGGTTCGGTCAGGCTCGCGCCGTGGTAACGGATCTGCGCTTGCTCGGGCAAGCTTTCCAGAGAAGGGGAATGGTCGGTGATCACCAGAACGTGGCTGTTTTCCGTGTGCTCGAAATAGAAGAACAGCCCGTCCTGCTCCATCAGACGCAATACGAAGTCCAGGTCGGTTTCACGGTATTGGGTGATGTAGCTGTAGGACTTTAGCGGTCGTAGCAGACGAAACTCGAACGTGGCCAAGGTACCGTAATGGGCGAAAACCGTGCGCAGGACCGCTTCGATGGTGTGCTCCTGAAAGATGCGTGAATCGACACGCCGCGTCAGCATCCACAACCAGGGGCTCAAGGTCGCTCGATAATGGGCCAGGCCACCATCGCTGCCCTGTAGGCCGAACTGGGTGATATGACCGTGGATGTAACGAGCTCCGCCGTCCGTTAGCTCGATGGCCAACTTCGCGGGCTGGCCGATCAAGGCCTTCAGTTCGAGGCACGCGTCCTCACACAGCAGGGACAACTCGAAGCTGAACAGCGTGGACAGACCTTCGCTGCCGCAGAACTGCTCCAGCAACAGGGTATGTTCATCGCAACAGGCAGTGGTCAGCGTGAACAAACGGCGCTGCTGGGAAGCAAATGCCTGTACAAAATCCATTTGCACTTCACTCTCGTCAGTCATGAAAGAGGCTAATAAAACGCCCCAATTGTTATCACGACAAACCCAGAGTGCAACTAACTTAAATTGCTTTTCAAAATATTATAAATTCAAAGAAACATCCTACAAGAAACACAAAATAATCAACAAGAAAAACACTACCACCCCACACTAAACATACAAAAACTTACATATAGAGCCTGTCTTTACACAAGTAATAAACACCCCCAACAACCCGCCCCTACCGCCTGGAGATGGCAAACCGCCCAAGACTTGGTTAAGGTCAACTCATTCCGCTTTCACCAGGCCGCGTCATGGACATCAAACAGCTCAAATTCCTCATCGCCCTCGACCAGACCCGCCACTTCGGCCAGGCCGCTGCGTTGTGCCACATCACCCAGCCGACCTTGTCCATGCGCCTGCGCAACCTGGAGGACGAGTTGGACCTGGTGCTGGTCAAGCGTGGCCAGCGCTTCGAGGGCTTCACCGAGGCCGGCGAACGCATTCTGGCCTGGGCCCGCACCCTGCTCGCCGCCCACGACGGCCTGCAGGCCGAGGCTGCCAGTTGCCGGGGCCAGGTGGTCGGTAGCCTGCGCCTGGGCACCGTGCCGCTGGCCAGTTTCAACCCGATGCACTTGCTGCTGCCCTTGCGCGAGAAGTACCCGGAGCTGCATTTTCAAGTCAGTTCGTTGAGCTCCGAGCAGATCATCGATGGCCTGAGCCGCAACCAACTGGACCTAGGGATCTGCTACCTGGATCAGGTCAATGCCAGCTTCTTCGAGGTGATCGAACTGGGCACCACCACCATGGGCCTGCTGCACGACACCCGGCACTTCGCCTTCGACGGACCGCAACTGCGCTGGGAAGCGCTGGCCAACCTGCCCTTGGGTCTGCTGAGCAAGGGCATGCACTATCGCCAGTCGCTGGATCTGAGTCTGCGCAGCCGGGGCCTGGAGCCGGCCGCGGTGCTGGAGAGCGACTCCACGTTCCAACTGATCCAGGCCATCAACACCGGCCTGTGCTGCGCGGTGATGCCGCTTGACTGCGGGCTGGAAGAGCTGTCCGAGCACTTGCGCATCCTGCCCATCGCCGACGCCAGCATCCACAGCCCGGTGGGCCTGTTGCTGCGCCGCAGCGAGCCGCGCTCGGCGATTGCCGAGCAGTGCTTTGCCGAGGCCAAAACGCTGTTTGCCGAACAGCCCTGAGGGCGCCTTTGGGATCGCGCGTCCCGCACTGCGATCGCGTTGCCTGCTTCGCCCCGGAGATCTCAAGGATGCTCCGGGTCGTGCCCCAACGACTGCAAGAACAGCGAGAACAACTCCGGCTGCGAGGAAATATCCAGCTTGGCATACAGGTGCCGGCGGTGAACCTTGACGGTTTCCGGGGAGATCGCCAGGCGTTCGGCCATGGCCTTGGATGAATAGCCACGCAGGATCAACCGGGCAATCTCAAGCTCCCGTTCGGACAACACCCCCGCCCCGAAATGGCTCAGCGCATCACGCACCTGGGCCGCCACCGGCTCGCCCGCTGGCATCAGGCGTTGACTGCGCAACTGCCAGTGCTGCTGCATCAGCGCCAGCACCCATGGGCAGAACATCGCCAATTGCCCACACTGCTCCGAATTGAACGGCCGGCGCATGCCCAAGGACAACGACAACGCCCCCTGCCCCGACAGCTGGAGGATGAACTGCACCTCGTCCTCCAGCACGTTGGCATGGAAATAGTTGAGGTAGTACTCACTTTGGTGGAACTGGTCCGGCGCCACCTCGTCGAGCCGGTACAAGCCGCTGGACACACCATCCTGGCAGGCCTGGAAGAACGGATCGAGCTGATACAGGCCACTGAGGTACAGCGGCATCGCCGCCGGCCCGCCCTGAGGCGCGGCGTCGTACTCCTCGAGCACCACCGGGGCAGCGTTGCTGGGGTAGAAGACGGCCAGGGCGTTGTCGAACGGCAGCCAGCGGTGCAGGAGCAGGATCAACTGCTTCCATAGACGTGGCTGGCCGATCTGTTCGATGGTGCGGCCAAGGTTGGCGTGAATGCCGACTTCATGAAACAGGCTGTGCATCCGCAGGCTCCCCTGAATAGGTGATGGGATTTCCCGTCTTTCCCGTCCGCGCGTCAAGTGGGCGTACCCCAATAGGGTAATTGGCCGCACGCCCCGCCAGGCCTAGATTGCAGCCCATGCCACGCCCCGCGTCGAGGGCGCGCTCCCCTTCTTCGTCACTGCCTCAACCACCAATAACAATTCGAGGAGAACGACATGCACGACAGTGCGCTCAAGCCCAGCCTGGGCATGCTCGATGTGGTCGCCATCACGGTCTCGGCGGTCACACCGGCCAGTTCTGTGTTCGTCATCGCACCCTTTGCCATCGCCCAGGCCGGCAGTGGTGCCTTCCTGGCCTTCGTCCTGGCCGCCCTGCTGGCGTTGATGTTCGCCTGGTGCTATGCCGAACTTGGCCGCGCACATACCTCCGCGGGCGGCGAGTATGTCTATGCCAAGCGGGTGTTCGGCGGCTTGGCGGGCTACGCCACCTTCCTTACCGTGATGGTGATGCTGCTGTTCATCCCGCCGGTCCTGGCCACTGGCGCGGCCACCTACCTCAATAGTGCCCTGGGCACCCAATTCGACACCCAGAGCGTCGCCCTGGCCATCGTCGCCGCCAGCTACGGCCTGGGTATCCTCAACATCCGTGTCAATGCCTGGGTCACCGGCGTTTTCTTGCTGTGCGAAGTCGCCGCCCTGTTGGTGATCGTGGTGCTCGGTTTCGGCAACATCAGCCAGCCGCTCAGCGTGCTGACCCAACCCCAGCATATCGATCATGGCCTGCTGACCACCGCGCCCTGGACCCTGGTAATCGCCGCGATGGGCACCGCGCTGTTCTCCTACAACGGTTTCGGCGGCGCGGTGGTGCTGGCCGAGGACATGAAAGACGGCGGGCGCAGCAACCACCGCGCCGTGCTCTGGTCGCTGGCGCTGGTGGTGGCGATCGAGCTGATACCGATCGGCGCCCTGCTGCTCGGCGCGCCATCGCTGCAAGACATGCTTGCCAGCCCCGACCCGATCGGCTACCTGCTCACCGCCCATGGCAACGAAACGCTGTCGCGGCTGGTCAGTGCCGGTATCTTCCTTTCGGTGTTCAACGCCATCATCGCCATCGTCATCCAGTCTGGCCGGGTGATCTTCAGCAGTGGCCGCGACCAGCTGTGGACACCTTCGTTGAATCGTCTGTTCACCCGTATCCACCCTCGCTGGGAGTCGCCTTGGCTGGCCACGCTGTTCCTCGGCGTGCCCTCGGCGGCGCTGACCTTCAGCTCCAACCTGGAAGAGTTGACCTCCTTCACCGTCTTGCTGCTGGTGATGGTCTACCTGGCCGTGGCGCTGTGCGCCCTGTTCAGCCGCGTGCTGCGGGCCGATCGCGAACACCCGTACCGCATGCCCCTGTGGCCGATGCCGGCACTGCTGGCCGCAATGGGCGCCGGTTACCTACTGCTCAATGGCCTGCTCGACGCCTCGGTCCGGGACACCCTGATCATTCTCGGCATACTGGCGGTCTCGGTGATCCTCTACAGCACCTACGGCAAGCTCCGCCCCACTTTCCAGAAACTCTGAACAACAGGAGTCCCTATGCGCGCGCGTCAACTTGGCATCACCCTGGGCCTGGGTACCCCCGGCCAATTCAACGCCATCACCGATGTGCCCGGCGTTCGTGTCGGCCACAGCACCCTCATTGCGGATCACGGCGCCAAGCAGGTGCGCACCGGCGTCACCGTGATCCAGCCGCGCCCTGGCGCAGCCCGCCTGGCGCCGTGCTTTGCCGGGGTCCATGTGCTCAATGGCAACGGTGACGCCACCGGGCTTGAGTGGATCCGCGAAGCGGGCCTGCTCACCACGCCGCTGGCCATCACCAACACCCATAGCGTCGGAGTGGTGCGTGACGCGCTCATCGCCGCCGAACGCGATGCCCTGGCCGACCCTGCCGTGTACTGGTGCATGCCAGTGGTGATGGAAACCTATGACGGCCTGCTCAACGATATCTGGGGCCAGCATGTCGGCGCCGAGCAGGTGAACGAAGCCCTGGCCCGCGCCGAATCCGGCCCGGTCGCCGAGGGGGCGGTGGGCGGCGGCACAGGCATGATCTGCCATGAGTTCAAGGGCGGCATCGGTACCGCGTCGCGCAAGCTGTCGGCAGACCAGGGCGGCTGGACAGTCGGGGCGCTGGTCCAGGCCAACCACGGCCAGCGCCGCGAGTTGCGCATCGACGGCTATCCGGTGGGCCGGGTGCTCGACGGCATCCCTTCGCCCTTCGACGACCGCGGTGAACCGGGCATGGGCTCGATCGTGGTGATCATCGCCACCGACGCCCCGCTGCTGCCGCACCAGTGCCAGCGCCTGGCCCAGCGTGCCTCCATCGGCATCGCCCGCACCGGCGGTGGCACCGAAGATGCCAGTGGCGATCTGTTCGTGGCGTTCTCCTGCGCCGAGCAGCAATTGCCCGTGGCCGAGTACGGCCGCAAAGGCACGCCGTTCAGCTTGCCGGTGCAGATGCTCAACAACGACCACATCACGCCGTTGTTCATGGCAGCGGCCGAAGCGGTGGAAGAAGCGATCGTCAATGCCCTGCTGGCGGGCGTCGACATGCGCACCGCCGATGGCGTGCTGGTGCCGGGACTGGGCGGCGAGCGGTTGCTCAGCGCCCTGCGCCAGGTGGGTTGGCAGGGGTAGAAACCGGGGCCGCTGTGCGGCCCCGCATTCCGCTATTCGTAGAAAACTAGGAGGCGGAGCGCAGACTGCCCAGCTCCTCGCCTGCCAGGAACAACAACGAGAACAGCTCGCTCTGGGAGTTCACATCCAGCTTGCGGTACACATTGCGCCGGTGAACCTTAACCGTCTCGGCAGAAAGTTCGAGCTTGGCCGCGGCCTCCTTGTTGGAGTGGCCGGAAAGAATCAACCGCACCACATCCAGCTCCCGCGCGGTGAGCACCGACTCGAGTTGCTGGCGCGCTTCGTCACGGCCATGGGCATAGTCCAGCGCCGGCTTGGTGGTTGGCGCCCGCTCCGGCAGGCTCTCGAAATGCAGGCGCTGGCGCATCAGGCCGATCAGCCAGGGGCGGATGAGCTCCAGCAAGGCGAGCTGCTCGCTGTTGAAACGCCGACAGCCGCCCAGCGACAGGCACAGCGTGCCCCCCTCGCCCACCGCCACGTTGAACTGGACCTCATCGGCGACCACGTTATGGGTGAAGTACAGGCGGTAGTAATCGGTCTGCTGGAAATGCTCCGGGGCGATGTCGGCCAGGCGCACCAATCCAGTCACTGGGCGTTCTCGGCTGTTGAGGTAGAACGGGTCCAGCAGGTACAGGCCATTGGCGTATTCACTCACCAACGGGTCGACACCCTCCCGGTCGTAAGGGCTCTGGTCGAAGATCAGCGGCTTATCGTGGCTGAACAGCAAGGCGACCCAGGAGTCCACTTCGACGAAATCCCCCACCAGCGTGACCAGCGTCCGCCAGAAACTGGGGCGATCGAGGTGCTCGATGCATTGGCCTATGCCCTGATGCCATGAAAGATCCTGCAGACTCAGGCCCATGCCTACCCCCGGGTTAACCACTCAGCGTGATTGTTTTGACAGTCGTTGTTTTCATACTTGCATCACCCTTTGCAAAAGTCACCCGACCCCAAGCCGGTCGCATACAACGAGACGGACTGCCCATGAAAATCGAAGTGGTACAAACAACGACACGCGATGGCGACACGCCCTACAACCTGAAATGCATCTTGAAGGACATCGCCCAGTGTGCGCCGGACACCGACGTCGTGCTGTTTCCCGAGTCGCACCTGACCGGGTTTCTCAGCCAGGAAGACGTCGGCATGCTTTCGGAATCTGTCGAGGGCGAAGCCGTGCAGGCAGTGGTCGAAGCGGCGCGTCAGCGCAATGTGGCGGTGGTGCTGGGGCTTTATGAGAATGCCAATGGCACCTTCTACAACACCACCCTGTTCATCGCCCCTGAAGGCATTCTGCTCACCTACCGCAAAACCCATTTGTGGGTGCCGGAGCATGGCATCGTGGTGCCGGGAAATCGCTTCTCGACCGTGGAATGGCGTGGGGTGCGCATCGGCCTGCTGATCTGCTACGACAGCGAATTCCCCGAGACCGCCCGGGCACTGACAGCGCTCGACGCGCAGGTGATGCTGATCACCGATGGCCTGGCCGAGCCCGAGGACAACGTGCATCGCGTGTCGGTGATGGCTCGGGCGATGGAGAACCAGGTGTTCGCCGTGGTGGCCAACCGGGTCGGCAATGGGCCGGACGATTGCGTGTTCGTCGGCAACAGCCTGGGGGTCGACCCCTTTGGCAGGACGCTGTTCGAGGCGGGCCGAGGCGAGTCCCGCCATGCCGTGACCCTGGACCTGTCGCTGATCGGCAAGGCCCGCGCGTTCCACGATTACCGCGCCAACCAGCGCATCGCCTTGCCGGGTGAGCGTATCGAGCATCCCAACGGCCTGCGTGAGCTGGTCATCGGCTAAGCCCCTGGCGGTGTCTGCGCGACACCGCAGCGCCTGCTTCGCGGGTAAACCCGCTCCCACAGGTTTAGCGGTGCAATCAAGAGCACCGCTGTACCTGTGGGGTTTTGCAGTGTCCTCGAGAACAACGCTGCACCTGTGGGATTCTGCAGTGTCCTCGAGAACAACGCTGTACCTGTGGGAGCGGGTTCACCCGCGAAAGGGCCAGATCTGGCGATACACAACGATCGCCATACCCTGTCAATGGCGGGCCAGCACCGCCTCTCCGGCAACGCCAGCCGGCGCTTCGTCGATCTGCGCCATGCTCAGGCGCGAGGTCTCGCGCAGCATCAGCGAACAGACCGCCACCAACGCCAGCGCCCCTGCCCCATACAGCGCCACGCCCAACGGGTTGTGGTCGGTGAGGATGAGGATCGCCGTGGCGATGCTCGAGGCTGTCCCACCGCCCAATGCCGCACCGATCTGATAGCTCGCCGAGATCCCGGAGTAACGCATGCTGCGCGGGAACTGCTCGCCCAGGAACGCCGGGATCGGCCCTTGGGTGGCGCCCATCAACAGGCCCGTGAGGCTGTAGGCGAACAGGGCGATGCCAAAGCTCTTCATGCCGACCAGCTCGAAGAAGGCAAACAAACCGAGCGCCATGACCACCGCACCGAACACCATCACCGTGCGCCGGCCCAGGCGGTCAGACAGGTAGCCGAACAGCGGCGCGGAGAACACGATGGCGATCGACAAGGTCAGGTCGAACATCAACGCCTGGGTGCTGCCGAAGCCCACTTGGGTGGCATAGGTCAGGAAGAAGGTGCTGCCGATGTAGGCGATGGTGCAGTAACCGAAGGCGATCCCGGTGCACAGCAGCAACTGACGCGGACGCTGACGCAGGGCCTCGGCCAGCGGCGCTCGGACCGGCTTGACTGCCGGAGCAGCGACCGGTGCGGGTGCCTTCAGGCGCGCATACAGGCCGATCAGCACCAGCGTGCCGCCGAGCCAGAACGGGATGCGCCAGGCAAAGTCCACCAGGTTGTCGTTGAAGGCCGCACTGACGATGGCGAACACCGCAGCGCCGAGGATGCCGCCGACGCCGATGCCCATGCTCGTGAAGCTGCCCCACAACCCTCGCCTGCCCGGCGGCGCCGACTCGATGCCGAACAGCGCGGCACCACCCCATTCACCACCGGCGGCAAAGCCTTGGATCAGGCGCAACAGCACAAGAAGGATCGGGGCAGCGACGCCGATACTGGCATGGCTTGGCAAGCAACCGATGAGGAAGGTGCTCAGGCCCATGAGCAGCAAGGTCGCGACCAGCACCTTCTGGCGACCGATGCGGTCACCGTAGTGGCCGAACACCAAACCGCCCAGCGGACGGGCGAAGAAGCCGGCGCCAAAGGCGCTGAAGGCCACCAAGGTCGCGGTCAGGTGGTCCATCTGGGGGAAGAACACCTGGGGAAACACCAGCGCAGCCGCGGTGCCGTAGATGATGAAGTCATAGAACTCCAGCGCAGTGCCCATGCCGGAGACGCAGAAGGTCCGCAGCGCAGACCGGGACGACGCAGGGTTGGAATGTTCCGCATGCATTGTTGTTGTTCTCGTTGTCAGCGGGTGCCGCCCTGTTCAGGCGGCACCGGGTGGGCTCAGAAACGTTCGAAGCCAGCCTTGGCCAGTTGCAGCGGCGTGCCCGCTACGTACTCCAGCGCGCAGCGCTCGGTATCGATCCCCACGCTCAGCAGGGTTTCCCAACGCTCGGTATCGGGCATGGCCATGTCCGGGTGGAAGCAGATCGGTGCGCTGTCGCCTTGCGCGCCGCACATGGCTTCGGCACGGGCGCGCAGATCGGCGCTGCCCATCTGGCCGATCACCTGCTCCAGGTGCCCCAGACGACACTGGGTGTCGGCGCGGTCGGCGACCTGTTCGCCCAGGCTCAGCTGCGGGTCGAGGAAGTGGTTGGTGTGCAGCAACCAGCCGTCTTCACGCGGCAGCACCAGCGCCGTGCGCTCGGGGCTCAGTTCGATGCTGACGGCGCGCGGGCTGCTGTCCTCGCGGGAGAACACGGTGAGCACGGTGGAGGCGCTGACCCGCGCCGAACGGGCCAGTTCGATGGCTTCCTCGACACTGCTGGCGTCTTCGAGCAGACGGCGGGCAATCGCGTGCACCGGCACACCCCCGCTGTCGTTGTCGCTGGTGTGGTGGAGGATGTTGAAATGCAGGCCCAGACCTGCGCTGTTCACCCCCAGCTTGGCGAGCATGCCGAATTCGCAGAACAGCTTGACGTTCATACCACGCTCAGTGTGCAGCGCCAGCATCAGACCATGGGGGCAGAGGCTGTCATGCCAGTCCCAGGTCTGCAGGGTCTGCGGCGCACGCGGGCCGCGCGGCGCATGCACAGTGGTGGAGCATTCGCTGTGACGGGTGCGCGCCGCCAGCACCTCGGTGCGGGCGTTCAGGCTTGCCAGTTGCCACAACGGCAGGTCAGCGCCGCTGGCCATACCGATCACCTCGGCCGCCAGGTTCGGGCTCCAGGCTTCCAGGGCAGCCAGGCTGTTTTCGCCGATGCGCTGCGCCTCACGCAGGGACACGCCCACCCGCGGGAAGAAGTCCAGATACAGCTGGGTGGTATGGCGGATCTGCTCGGCGAAGCGCTCGCCGATCTGGCGACCACGTTCGGCGGGCGTGCGGATATCGGTGACTAGGGTGTGGATCTTCACTGCGGGGGAACTCCTGGTACAGCAGGCTCGAGGCATCGTTGCTGTTCTGGAAAGAGTGAGGCCGCCTCGCCCCCCTGTTGCATGTACCTGCCGTGAGAGTGACAGGGCAATGGACCGGGCACGAAGTGGCCGCTGTGTTCAAGCAACCACCGCTAGCCTAGCGAGCCACTCCCGGCCGATCATCGCCACAACCCGCACAACTTTTGTGCCTGAGTGGAACAATTGAACCCCGCTGCCTGGTTACAGCCCCTGGCTGCGCAGTTGCTCGTGCAGCAAGGCGATGAAGGCCTGCACCTTGCGCGTGTTGCGCCGATGGGGCAGGTACAGCACGTGCACCCAGGGCCCGAAGGCACTCAACGCCCGCCAGTAGTCGGGCAGCACCTCCACCAGTTGCCCCTTGGCCAGATAAGGCGCGGCGCACCAGGTGGGCACGAACTGCAGGCCATGACCATCGAGCAGGCAGGCAAGCAGGAAGTCGAAGTTGTCGCTCACCAGGCGAGGCGTGGGCTGGCGCACGCGCAAGGTCTGGCCCTCATGCTCGACCCACCAGAAGCTGCGATTGAGCAGAGGATGGCGCAGCAGCAACCAGTCGTGCTGGGCGTAGTTCTCCAAGGTGATGGCCTCGCCACGCCGGGCCAGGTAGTCGGGGCTGGCGCAGAGGATCACGCGGTTCTCGATCAGCGGCTGGGCGATCAGCTCGGGCTGGTCGGTGGGGCCGTCGCGCAGCGACAGGTCGTAACCGCCGTCGATCAGGTCTTCGTTGGCATCGTTGAGGTTCACCTCCAGGCGCACTTGCGGGTGTTCGCGCATGAAGCGAAAGCACACCTGGTTGAGAAACGCCGGTCCGAACGACGGCGGCGCGGTGATGCGCAAGGTGCCACGCAGTTCGTGCTGCAACTGCTCCACTTCCTCGGTCACCAGTTGCAGGTGCATCAAGGCCTGACGCGCGCCTTCCAGGTACAGGCTGCCGGCCTCGGTGAGCGCCATGCGCCGGGTGGTGCGCTCGAACAGGCGCACCCCAAGCTCGGCCTCCAGGTGGGCGACGGCCTTGGTGATGGCCGAGGGCGTTTTGCCCAACTGCTCGGCCGCACGGCTGAAACTGCCGTGCTCGGCGGCGGCGACGAAGATGGTCAGGGCCGTCATTTTGTCCATGGTTTCTTCCTGTTCGGCACAAGCCAGGCGATGGGAGGGAACGCGCGAGTATCCGCGCCTTTTCATAAAGCCCGCAAATGGCGCGGTTTTGAATAGGCGCTGAGCGGCCGGCGGCTTGCACCAAAGCAATCATAGGCCAGGGATTGTTTCCTGATCGCGAAAAAAGTTGTGCCTGTCGTCGCATTTAACCGGCCTTGCGCGTTGGCTAGGCTGCGGCTCCATCACAACAAGAACGAGGCATCGAATGAAGCACCTCCTGAAGATGGCGATCAGCGCGGGCCTGGCCTGCACCTCCCTGCACAGCTTCGCGGCAGTGGACGTGATCTTTCACAACGCCAAGGTCTACACCGCCGAACCAGGCCAGCCGCTGCAGCAGGCGGTGGCGGTCGAGGGCGAGAAGATCGTCGCCGTGGGCTCGGACCAGGCCGTGCTGGGCCTGAAGGCCGACGGCACCCGGGTCATCGACCTGGGCGGCAAGGTGCTGATGCCAGGCATGCTCGACTCCCATTCCCATGCCATCAAAGGCGGCCTGCAACTGGAGCTGGCCAACCTGATGGGCGAGCAGATCCCCCTCGATGAACTGGAACAGCGCCTGCGCGAGTGGCGCAAAGATGGCAAGGCCGTGCGTGGCGAGTTCCTGGCCGTCGGTGGCGTGCCGGGTACTTACTGGGATGACATCCCGGCCCTGGAGCAACGTTTCAACCACGGCGAGTGGGCTGACCAGCCGATCCTGCTGGCCGCCAACGACATGCACACCGGCTGGGCCAACCAGGCCCTGCTCAAGCGCGCCAAGATCGACGCCAAGACCATCGCGGCATTGCCCGCCGAAGCGCGCAGCACCATTGGCCAACACCAGGATGGCACGCCCAACGGGTTTCTGGCCGACGCCAGCTACTACCCGGTGACCGACCTGCTGCCACCGCTGTCCCACGACACCCTGATGACCGCCGGACGCATGGCCCTGGACTACTCCAAGCAGCTGGGCATCACCGGCTGGATGGATCCATTGGCCAACGAACTGCCCGGCGCGGATGTGAAGAACGACTCGCTGGGCGTGCTGCCGGTCTACAAGGACCTCTCCGAACGAGGTGAACTGACAGCGCACATCGCCGCACTGCTGATGGCCGACTCCAAGGCCCGCCCAGCCGACCTGGATGAGCTGGACAAAGTGCGCCAGCAGTTCCTCGGCGTACGCAATCTCACCCTGCCCGGCATCAAGGTGTTCGCCGACGGCGTGGCCGAAATGCCAGCGCAGAGCGCGGCGATGCTCGAGCCCTACAAGAACTCCGGCCAACGCGGTGAACTGCTGCTGGACCCGAAGCACTTCGGTGAACTGGTCGATGCCGCCGATGCCCGTGGCTGGCTGGTGCATGTGCATGCCATTGGCGATCGCGCCGTGCGCGAGGCACTCAACGGCGTCGAACAGGCCCGACGCGCGCGACACAGCGGTGTCCCGCACTCGATCACCCACTTGCAGATGGTCAGCGCCCAGGACTATCCGCGCTTCAAACAACTCGATGTGATTGCCTCCATGCAGTTGTACTGGGCCAGTGCCGACGAAACCAACGTCGACCTGGTCAAGCCCTATGTCGATGAGCATGCCTTCGCCCACAGCTACCCGGCCCACTCGCTGTACAAGGCCGGTGCGACCATCGCCGGCGCAAGCGACTGGCCGATCACCACCCCGGAGCCGTGGAAGGCGATCTACCAGGCCGTCAGCCGCAAGGGCCCCAAGGGCGTGCTCAATGCCGACGAAGCCATCGACCGCGAAACCATGTTCCAGGCCTACACCCTCAATGCCGCCCGCGCCATGCGTCTTGAGCAGCAGGTCGGCTCGCTGAAGGTGGGTAAACAGGCCGACATGATCGTCCTCGACCGCGACGTGCTCAACGTCGATCCCGAGGCGCTGCGTGACACCCAGGTGCTGCAGACCTGGTTCGCCGGCAAGCAGATCTACCAGCGCTGATCGCATCGCGGAGAACCCCGCTTCCACAGACTCGACACGAGTCCCTGTGGGAGCGGGTCCACCCACGAAACGCCACACCCCGTTGCACCGTGCACAACAACAATAAATGGAAAGCATCGAATGACCTTACGCAACCTCATCGCAGGCGGCCTGCTCGCCTGCGCCCCGCTGGCCCATGCCATCGACCTCAACGACGATTTCAGCCTTGAGGCCACGGCTGGCGTTTTCAGCGACTACCGTACCCGCGGCATCTCCCAGACCCAGAACGATCCCGCCCTACAGGGCTCGCTGACCCTGGCTCACGCCAGCGGTCTGTACGCGGGCGTATGGAGCTCGAACGTCGACTTCGGTTTCGGCAGCAGTACGCGCCAGGAGCTGGACTACTACGCCGGCTACTTCTGGCAGATCAACGACGACGTTACCCTCGACACCTCGTACATCAAGTACGTGTACCCGCGCCAGGGCGACTTCAACTACGGCGAGTATCATGCCGAACTGCGCGCCTGGGGCGTGCTGCTGGGCGGCAACTATTCGGACAACTTCAACGGCGACCAGTCGATGCTCTACAGCTACGTGGGCTACACCACGCTGCTGCCGTACGACACCGACCTGCTGGTGCGCTACGGGCGCAACGACTACAAGGACCCGAGCTGGTTCGCCAATGACGGCGCCAGCCGCGACGACTACCACGAATGGGAAGTGAAGCTGACCCGCACGATGCTGTCGCTCGACTGGTCGGTCAGCTACATCGACACCGACCTCTCCGAGAGCGAATGCGCCAGTTACCTCGGCTTCAAGGATGTCTGCTCGGCCACGGTGGTGGCCTCCGTCAGCAAGACGTTCTGACCCAGACCGGGAGGGGCCGCGCAGCGGCCCTGATCACTGGCTTGGCTCCTCGCGCTTGAGCGAAAACCGGCACACCGTACCCCCACGCAACATGCACTCCTCATGCACAGCCTCAGCGCCGCCCAGAGCCCCGATCAGCGCCAGGTCCAGCTCGCAGACCACCGGATGGGCCTTGGCCAGGTGATGGAACACGCAGTTGTGGGCAACGATCTGCGGTTCACCGGAGGAGCGGAAGAACACCTGGGCCTCGTAACCTGCGTTGTTCATGTGCTCCACAATGCGCGCTTCATCCACCACCTGCGTCTCCAGGTCCTCGGCCATCTTGCGGCCTAGGTTGCGCATCAGCGCCGAAAGGGCCTGGGGCCCGATGAGGCCGGCGACTTCGTCGATCAACAGGTTGGCCAGCAAGGGATACTGCCGGGGGAACAGCTCCCGTGCATGATCGGTCAGCTGATGCAGTTGCTCCGGGCGCCGCCCCGTGGGCCGGGTGGCGCCGCGTCTGACCAGGCCGTCGCGCTCCAGTGCCGCCAGATGCTGACGCACCGCGGTACGGGTGATCGCCAGCGCCTGCGCCAACTCATCGATGCTCATGCCGTCAGGCTGGTAGAGCAAGGCATTGAGCAGGTCCTGCTGGGTACGGCCCAGTCCTTCCAGCATGCGGATGGCTCCTCGTTCAGAACTTGTCCGGGAACTGCTTGACCAACGCCCCGGCCAAGGCATCGGCCAGTGTCAGCATGTGCTGACGCATCATCTGCCAGGTCTGTGCTTCCCCAGCGTAATCCTGGGCGGCGAGCTGGTCGATCTGAGACAGGTGGTGCCCCCCATGGGCCGTCAGCATCGACAGCAAGGTCTGCTCCGGCAAATACGGGTTGGCCTTGGCCAGGAAGGCCGACAGCGCCTTGGCGTTGCTCGACAGCTCGTTCACCGCCGTTTGCTTAGCGGATTTGTCCTTGGCGACGGCGGCATCGCTGTAATGCTTGACGGCCCCCCAGTGTCCGGCCAGCAGCTTGAGCAACTGGTCGGCGGCAGGCTGGCCGTACAAGGGAGCGATGCTGTTGGCGATGCTGGTGGCATTGCTGACCACCTGCTTGGCGGCGGTTTCAGCTTGCGCCTTGTTGCCGGCCTGGTTGGCGAGCGCATAGTTCCTGACCCAGAACACATGCTCGACCCAAAGGTCGCGCAGGGCCAGGCGCGTGGTCAGGGCGGCGGAATCGGCGGTTGGTGCAGCGGGTGTGGCAGGGGTTTGGCTCCAAGCTGGCGGGGCGCACAGGGCGAGCAGCAGCAAGGCGGCGATCTTGAGATTCATGGCAGCACCCTCAGGAAAAGGATCGGACTGACAAGAATAATTTAAGCATCAAAATATGTTTTTATTCGGCCGAAGCCTGGATTCCGATCAACGGTGCGGGTACGCCACAGAGGTTCGTGCAGTTCCCACGACGTGTTCAGCCCCCCAGAACCCCCCACAGGTACAACGCCGAGCCTGAGCTCGGCGCGGTACCTGTGAGAGCGGGTTCACGCGACGGGTACGCCTCAGATCCTGAAGCTGCCCACCAGTTGCTTCAACCGCCCCGCCTGCTGGCTCAGGGCGTCGCAATGGCGCAGGGTCTCGTTGAGGTTCTCCACCCCTTGCTGGTTGA
>NZ_JBLUPV010000052.1:0-18827 GCF_048068075.1 Pseudomonas sp. NY15354 | reverse complement strand
AGAGCTGTGTCCACAAGGATTGCGGTGAGCCGTATGGATAGAGCTGTGTCCACAAGGATTGCGGTGAGCCGTATGGATAGAGCTGTGTCCACAAGGATTGCGGTGAGCCGTGTGGATAAAGCTGCGTCCACAAGGATTGCGGTGAGCCGTGTGGATAGAGCTGCTTCCAAAAGGATTGCGGTGAGCCGTATGGGCTCACCTCTTTCCACAGGATGGCGGTGAGCCCTGTGGGAGCGGGTTTACCCGCGAAGGCGTTCGTTCAGGCGCCTCGGCGCTCAAAGGCGAAACGCCCTCACTGCGGTATTCAGTTCACCCCCAAGCTGGAGCAACTGCTCGCCTTGCTCGCGTCCTTCGCCAATGCGCTGCAGGTTGTCTTCGCCCAGTGCGTGGATCCGCTCGCTGTGATCGCGAATGTCGCTCACCGCGCCGGTCTGTTGGGCGGTCACCTCGGCGATGCGCACCGCCGTATCGGCGATCGTGCGGATCGCACCGACGATTTCATCGAGTGCGCCGTCGGCGGCCTGGGCCTGGCTGGCGGTGGCCTCGGCGTGTTCGAGTTGGGTGCGCATGCCGTTCACCGATTCCCGGGCGGCCTGTTGCAGGCGGTCGATCAAACCCTGGATTTCACCCGTGGCCCCCGTGGTGCGCTGGGCCAGCGAGCGGACTTCGTCGGCGACCACGGCAAAGCCACGACCCATCTCGCCTGCCCGCGCCGCTTCGATGGCGGCGTTGAGCGCCAGTAGGTTGGTCTGTTCGGCGATGGCGCGGATCACCGTCAGCACGCCGCCGATGGTGGCCGACTCCTCGGCCAGTTGCTCGATCGCCTGCGCGTTGCCTTGCACTTCATCGACCAGCGCACGCAGGCCGGAGAGGCTCTGACCGATCACGGCCTGGCCCTGTTCCACGGCGCGACCCGCGTCGCGGCTGGCGTCGGCGGCAGCGCTGGCATCGCCCGCCACCTGCTGGATGGTCGCCTCGAGTTCGCCCAGGGCATCGCGGATCTGCGCGGTGTCACCAGCCTGGCGCTCGGCGCCGTCGTGCAGGGCAGTGCTCATGCCCGCCAGCGCATGGCTGCTGCCAGCGACCTGTTCGGCGTTGTGGCGCAGGGTACCCACCAGGTCCACCAGATACTGACGCAGGCGATTGAGCGACGCCTGGATATCGTGCAGCTCGCGGTTGGGGCGCCCCAAGGCAATGGGCTGGGCAAAGTCGCCCTCGGCCCAGCGCGACAGGGCCGGGGCCAGGCTGGTCAACGTACGCGCCAGGCGACGCTGAAGGGTATCGATGAGCAGGGCGATGAGCAGGATCAGGCCGATCATCAGGCCTTGGATGATGCGCACTTCGCTGGCGATCTTGGCGTGCAGGCCACGCACCTCCGGCTCCAGGGCAGCGATGGCCTGTTGCACGGCCTCAAGCCGTTCGCCTGTGCTGGCGGCCAGGGCGGTGCGGCGCTCGATCTGTTCGCGGGTACGTTGCAGTTCGGCCGGGTAGCGGGTCAGCAGGCTCTGCAGCTCGCGCTTCAGGGCCACCGCGACATCTTCACGTTGCTCGCTGGCCTGGGCCTGCAGGCCCATCAACGCTGCGAAATCGTCTGCATTGGACTCGGCGGCGCGGGTCACGCCCAGCAACGGCAGGCTGTCGATGGCCTGGGCTTGGGCGCGGATCAGTTGCAGTTCACGTTCGACCTCATCGGCCAATTCCGCGCGACCGCTGATGACCAGTTTGTCCCGCGCCAGGGACAGGCGCCCCAGGTGAACCGAGGCGTCCAATAAGGGCGTCAGGTAACGGCCAGCGTCTGGGCTGGCACTGTCACGGGCGTAGGCGGCCAGCTGTTCAAAGTTGGCCCCCAGTTCGCGCTCGGCCTGGAGCAGCAAGGCCTGTGGGTCTGCGGCAAGTTTGCCGGCAGCGAGCAATTCGTTGGCGGTAAAGGCCTGCAGATGGTCCAGGCTGGGGCGCAGCGTGTCCGCAAGCGCCTCCGGCCAGTCGACCAGGGAGGCCTGCAGGCGCTTGGTCGCTTCCATGGCGGCGGCATGGCGCAAGGCGTCGCCACTGTTCAGGTAGGCCTGGATATTGCGCGCCGCGTCATTCTGGAACTGCTGGGACAAGCCCAGGTAGCGTTCCATCAATTGATAGGGACGCTCCAGGGCGCGTTGCGACCACCACAGGGTCGCGCCCAAGGCGATGCAGACGGTCACCAGCAACAGGGTATTGAAATTGGTCAGCCACTTCAGGCGCATAGCCGCGAACTTCCAGCGGGAGTGGAGAGGTAGGTGCCTGAAGTTATTGCGGTTTTGTGACGAGGTGATGACGAAGAGGGCTTGGTTCCACAAAAAAGTGGCTAATTGCCTTTATGGGCGAAAGTTGGCCAGGGAAGCGAATGCGTCTAGGGCTCCACGCGCACCACGCAGTTGCGCCCGGCATGTTTGGCCCGATACAGCGCTTCGTCGGCGGCGCTGGCCATGGTCAGGGCATCGAGGTTGTCGTCCAGTTGCACCACGCCTGCGCTGAAGGTGCACTTGAGGTCGTGGGGCTGGGCCGGATAGAGGATGTCGGCAAAGCGCCGGCGGATTTCGTCCAGTACCTTGTGGGCCGCGTCCAGCGCGGTATTGGGCATGACGATGGCAAATTCCTCTCCACCGTAGCGCCCGATGAAATCGGTCTTGCGCAGCCGCTGCTTGAGAAACAGCGCCAGGCTCTTGATCACCCGGTCGCCCATAGGGTGGCCATGGCGGTCGTTGATCTTCTTGAAGTGGTCGATGTCGAGCATGGCGAAGCTCAGCGGCTGGCCCTCGCGACGGGCGCGGAAGCTGCAATCTTCCAGCAGCTGGAGGATATGGGTGTGGTTGTACAGCCCTGTGAGACTGTCGCGCACCATGCGCGCCTTGAGATGGCGAGCCCGGGCCGCGCGGTTGCGCACGGTGGTGATCAGGTGGCGTGAGCGGATCGGCTTGGTCAGGAAGTCGTCACCGCCCTCGCTCATGGCGTCCAGCTGCTTGTCCAGGTCATCCTCGGCCGAAAGATAGATGATCGGCACGCTGACGTAACGATCGTTGTGGCGGATCACCTTGGCAAGCTCCGGGCCGGTGCAGTCGGGCATGTAGAGGTCGAGGATGATCAGGTCGGGCTGGAAGTCCGCCAGCTCGGCCATGGTGCGGATCGGCTCGGTGAGGGTCCGGGTGATCATGCCTGCGCCGTTGAGCAGGCGCTCGGTATGCATGGCCTGGGCGCGGGAGTCGTCGATGATCAGCACCCGGAACGGGTCGTACTGGGTGGCGCTGGTGTACAGCTCGACTTTCTCCAGCAGGCTCGAGGCCTCCAGCGTGCCCGTCAGGAATTCCTGGCCTCCGGCACGCACGGCGGCCAGGCGGGTGGGGGTGTCGGTCTCGTGGTGGCTGAAGAACAGCAGCGGAATATGCTGATCCAGCCCCTGCTGGGCCAGGGCCGCGAGTTTCAGGCCCTGGCCTGGGCCTGTGAAGTCCACATCCATGACGATGGCCGAAGGCAAACGTTCACGCATCGAGGCGCAGAACGCTTCGGCACTGAACAGCGCTTGCACGCCCAGGCCAAAGAACTCGAGCTGCTGGGCCAGGCGCTCGGCGCGGTCGTGGTCCTGAAGCAGGATGTACACGGGTTTGCGCACGGGCGGCAGGGGCACATTGTCGAGCTGGTCGCCCTTGCGCAGGCCGGTGCGCGAAAGGCGCTGCATCAGGCGGTTGAGCTCGCTGATCAGCTCCGAGTTCAGCCGCGCACTGTTGGCCTCGATGGCCCGCAACGTCTGGCCGATGGCCGTCGACAGCACACTGTGCTCGGGTTGTTCGAAGCGTTCGGCATAGCGTTGCAAGCGCAGATTGGCCTCGCACAGCTCGCCCAGCTCCGCAGCCGACCACTCGCCCCGCTGCAGGCGCTGCCAGATCTCCAGGATCTGTCGGGCCTGGTGGATGACCCGTTGGGCGAAGTGCTGCTTGAGGCGCTCGTGGCTCGGGTCTGCTGGCTGGGTCATGTCCTGACTGCTTGTTGGTGTGTGGTTATGCAGGTGCAATGATGGCTCCATGCTAGCACTCATTTCTGGACTGGCCAGTGCGCCATGTCAACAAAGTCCGCCGAGGTACGAATATTCAGTTACCGACCGATTGGTCGCTTATGCGTAAGGCAGTGTCTGCTTTATAGTGCTGTCACGCGGGCTTGCCGTGGCACCCTGGCTGGGGCTGGTGGTCCAAGCCCCTTGAACTGTCGGACTGATAAGGACAACGCCATGCTGGACTGGAAAAACCGCGAGGCCAAAGCCGAGCCCCGTGAGCGCGTCGACGCCCGTGGCGCCGCTACACGTAGCTACCTGGGTGGGCTGTGGAGCCGCGCCCTGGGCACCCTGATCGGCCTGTATCTGTTGGTGTGCATCGGCCTCGGTTGGTACTGGAGCCAGGAGCCGGAGCTGTTCCCGGTACAACAGAGCGCCCAGGCCGCCGCCGAGCGCACCGGCCAGCAGATGGTGGTGGGCTATACCACCATCGAGACCCTCAAGACCGTCGCCGGCACCCTGCTGAACAAGCCGGGCGGCTACATCTCCAACGACCGTTTCCCGCCAGGGCTGTGGATGGACAACATGCCGAGCTGGGAATACGGCGTGCTGGTCCAGGTGCGTGACCTGTCGCGTGCCCTGCGCAAGGACTTCGCCCGTTCCCAATCGCAATCGACCGAAGATGCCGACCTGGCCAAGGCCGAGCCGCGCTTCAACTTCGATAACAAGAGCTGGATCCTGCCTTCGAGCGAGTCGGAGTTCGAGGAAGGCATCAAGTCGCTCAGCCGCTACCAGCGCCGCCTGTCCGCAGGCGACCAGGGCGCCATCTTCTATACCCGCGCGGACAACCTGAACAACTGGCTGGGTGATGTGGCCACTCGTCTGGGTTCGTTGTCCCAGCGCCTGTCGGCCAGTGTCGGCCGGGTCAAGCTCAACAGCACCTTGAAAACCGAGTCGGTGGTTCCGGGCCAAGCGCCGCAGGTCGACGAGGAGCTGGTGGAAACCCCATGGCTGCAGATCGACAACGTGTTCTACGAAGCCCGTGGCCAGGCCTGGGCGCTGTCGCACCTGCTGCGCGCCATCGAGGTGGACTTCGCCGATGTGCTGGCCAAGAAGAACGCCACGGTCAGCGTACGCCAGATCATCCGTGAGCTGGAGGCCTCCCAGGAGGCGCTGTGGAGCCCGATGGTGCTCAATGGCAGCGGCTTTGGCATGTGGGCCAACCACTCGCTGGTAATGGCTAACTATATTTCCCGAGCCAACGCCGCGGTCATCGACCTGCGTCAACTGCTGTCGCAGGGTTGAGGATGACCATCAGCCCACAGGAGGCTGCGCACCGCGCGGCCTCCGATCGTGAGTCGGTCGCCTGGGTCGATGAGGCCGACCGGCTGCTTGGCGCCTTGCCTCGGGCCGAGCTGCGTGAGCGCGGCCTGATCGGGCGCTGCACCTTCATCCTGCTGTTCAACAGCGCCGGTGAGCTGTGCGTGCACCGACGTACCTTGAGCAAGGCGCTGTACCCCGGTTACTGGGACGTGGCCGCCGGCGGCATGGTGGCTGCCGGGGAAAGCTACGAGGTGTCGGCAGCGCGTGAGCTGGCGGAAGAGCTGGGCATCGCTGGCGCCGCGTTGCGCTTTCATGAGCGGTTCTACTTCGACCAGCCGGACAACCGGTTGTGGTGCGCGGTGTTCTCGGCGGTTTCCGATGCGCCGTTGAAGCTGCAGCCAGAAGAGGTCAGCGAGGCGCGCTTCGTGAGCCTTGCCCAGGTAGAAGCCGATCGCGGGCGCTTGCCGTTCTGTCCGGACTCGCTGGCGGCGCTGGATCGTTACACGGCCAGCCTGAAATAGCTGTGTTGGCAGTGCCGGCGCTTTCGCGGGTAAACCCGCTCCCACAAAGGATCGTGTAGCGCTTGAGCGCTGCGGGGATGGGTTTATTCGCAAAGGGTCGCAAAACATTCGAAAAATGGCGCATTCCAGTACTTAGCAACCGGCAGATTTATCGTTACACTGCGCGCCCTTTTCGGGCTGCCGCAGGATCTTGCGGCAGTAGCGCTGCCCCTGCCAGAGTGGGGCTTCGCGGTCGGTCCTGGCCCCAGGCATCGACCAGTTTTTGTCCTCAGCAAGAGGAACAAAAGTGGCCAAGAAAGCTTCTTCCTTCGCCGCCCTTGGCGGTCTCGTTTACTCCACCGATGCCGGTCGGCATTGCCCGGACTGTGGCAAGCCGGTGGACACCTGCATCTGCAAGCAACAGGTCATCCCCGAAGGTGATGGTATCGCCCGCGTGCGCCGCGAAAGCAAAGGCCGTGGCGGCAAGACCGTGACCACCATCAGTGGCGTCCCGCTGCCCCTCGACCAGCTCAAGGAGCTGGCCAGCACCCTCAAGCGCCGTTGTGGCACCGGAGGCGCGCTGAAGGATGGGGTCATCGAGATCCAGGGCGACCACGTCGAGCTGCTGCTCGGCGAGTTGATCAAGCAGGGCTTCAAAGCGAAGAAATCCGGCGGTTGATCCCGGTCCGCGCGATTTTTTGCCCAGTGCTTTCTAAACTCGTTCCCGTAGGAAGGGTCTATCCCTGACCACGGACGAATCGTCATTTTCAGTTTTTACACTGCGTCCGCCCCAGGCGGGGCAGTGTCTTTGACTTATCTACAGGGGACTTGAATGTCCGTACGACGCACACGCAAAGATGATGGCAGCCAGTGGACCGTGGCCGACAGCCGCAGTGTTTATGGTATCCGCCATTGGGGCGCTGGTTATTTCGCCATCAATGAGGCCGGGCGCGTCGAAGTGCGCCCCAACGGCCCGGGCAGCGCCCCGATCGACCTGTACGAGCAGGTCGATGAGTTGCGCCAGAGCGGCCTGTCGCTGCCGCTGCTGGTGCGTTTCCCCGACATCCTGCAGCACCGCGTGCGTCAGCTGACCGGTGCGTTCGACGCCAACATCGAGCGCCTGGAATACCAGAGCAAGTACACGGCGCTGTACCCGATCAAGGTCAACCAGCAGGAAGCGGTGGTGGAGAACATCATCGCCACCCAGAACGTTTCCATCGGCCTCGAAGCGGGTTCCAAGCCCGAACTGCTCGCGGTGCTGGCGCTGGCGCCCAAGGGCGGCACCATCGTCTGCAACGGCTACAAGGACCGTGAGTTCATTCGCCTGGCGCTGATGGGCCAGAAGCTTGGCCACAACGTGTTCATCGTCATCGAGAAGGAGTCCGAGGTCGCCTTGGTGATCGAGGAGGCTGCCGAGCTCAAGGTCAAGCCACAGGTCGGTCTGCGCGTGCGGCTGTCGTCGCTGGCCTCGAGCAAGTGGGCCGATACCGGGGGAGAGAAGTCCAAGTTCGGCTTGTCCGCCGCCCAACTGCTCTCGGTGGTACAGCGCTTCCGCGATGCCGGCCTTGACCAGGGCATCCGCCTGCTGCACTTCCACATGGGCTCGCAGATCGCCAACCTGGCCGACTACCAGCACGGCTTCAAAGAGGCCATCCGCTACTATGGCGAGCTGCGCGCCCTGGGCCTGCCGGTCGATCACATCGACGTCGGCGGTGGCCTGGGCGTGGACTACGACGGCACCCACTCGCGTAATGCCAGCTCCATCAACTACGACATGGACGACTATGCCGGCGTGGTCGTGGGCATGCTCAAGGAGTTCTGCGACGCCCAGGGCCTGCCGCATCCGCACATCTTCTCCGAGAGCGGCCGCTCGCTGACCGCGCATCACGCGATGCTGGTGATCCAGGTCACCGACGTCGAGAAGCACAACGACGAGGTGCCGACCATCGAGAACAAGGAAGCGCTGCCCGAGACCGTGCAGTGGCTGGTCGACCTGCTCGGCCCGACCGACATCGAGATGGTCACCGAGACCTACTGGCGCGCCACCCACTACATGGGCGACGTTGCCGCGCAGTATGCCGATGGCAAGATCAGCCTGGCCGAGAAGGCCCTGGCCGAGCAGTGCTACTTTGCCGTGTGCCGCCGCCTGCACAACTCGCTCAAGGCCCGCCAGCGCTCGCACCGCCAGGTGCTGGACGAGCTCAACGACAAGCTGGCCGACAAGTACATCTGCAATTTCTCGGTGTTCCAGAGCCTGCCGGACACCTGGGCCATCGGCCAGGTGCTGCCGATCATCCCGCTGCACCGCCTGGATGAAGAGCCGATGCGTCGCGCCGTGCTGCAGGATCTGACCTGCGACTCCGACGGCAAGATCAACCAGTACGTCGACGAGCAGAGCATCGAGACCAGCATGCCGGTGCACGCGGTCAAGGAAGGTGAAGACTACCTGTTGGGTGTGTTCCTGGTCGGTGCGTACCAGGAGATTCTGGGCGACATGCACAACCTGTTCGGCGATACCGACTCGGTGAACATCTACCAGAACGCCGATGGCAGCGTGTACCACGCCGGCATCGAGACTCACGACACCATCGAAGACATGCTGCGCTACGTGCACCTGTCGCCGGAGGAGTTGATGACGCACTACCGCGACAAGGTTGCCAGCGCCCGCATCACGGCGCGCGAGCGTACCCAGTTCCTCGACGCGCTGCGTTTGGGGCTGACGCGTTCTTCGTACCTTTCCTCGTAATCCCGGGGGCCGCGTTGCGGCCCATCGCGGCACAAGGCCGCTCCTACAGCGATCGCGGATTGCTGTAGGAGCGGCCTTGTGCCGCGAACTGAGGGCGAAGCCCTCACCGAACGCACAAGTGGAAACGACTTGCTCTCAGGCGATTCAATCCGTGCGACTACCTTTGAATGCAATGTTCAGAGGAGTGAAACATGGATCGTCGAGGTAACCATCGCCTGCGCAGAGGTCGGATTTCAGAGGCTGGCCGTCTTTACCTGCTTACAACCACCACCCGTAACCGGACACCGCTGTTCAGCGACCTGTATTTCGCCAGAGCGGTTATCAAGCAATTGCGCTTGAGCGAGCAGGAAGGCGCTTGCCGATCTTTGGCTTGGGTACTGATGCCTGATCATTTGCACTGGCTGGTCGAATTAGGTCGAGGTGGCTTGAGCAGCCTGATGCGTACATTCAAATCCAGAAGTAGTTGTGCGCTTTACCGGGCGGGAGCAGATCGTCAACGAGTCTGGCAGGCTGGTTTCTATGACCGAGCGTTGCGTAGAGAGGAAGACATCAAGGCCACTGCGCGTTACATCATCGCCAATCCGCTGCGGGCTGGATTGGTGAGCAGAGCGGGCGACTATCCCCATTGGGATTGTGTGTGGCTGTGAACCAGTAGGTGAGGGCTTTGCCCTCATTTCGCGGCACAAGGCCGCTCCTACAAAGGGGCGGCCCCGCCATTACTGAATCCAACGCCCCTTTTCCTGCAACCGCCATCCCACCCAGCCTAGCGTTGCTGCCCGCACCGCCATGAACCCCAGGAACGCCAGCCACAACCCGTGGTTGCCCAACCCGCTCAGCAGCACCGCCAGGGGCAGCGTGATCAGCACCGACAGCAACATCGCATTGCGCATCTCCCGCGCCCGTGTCGCACCGATGAACAGGCCGTCGAGCAGGTAGCTCCACACCGCGATCAACGGCAGCACCGCCAGGTAAGGCAGGAACGGGTAGGCCGCCGCGCGCACGCTGTCGATGTCGGTCTGCAGGTCGATGAACAGATGGCCTGCAAGCAAAAACAGCACGGCAAAGCCTAGGCTCACAATCAGCGACCAGCCGCAGGCCACCACCAGCGAGCGGCGCAAGGTGTCGCGGTCGCGGGCGCCGATGGCGTGGCCGCACAGGGCTTCGACCGCATGGGCAAGGCCGTCCAGGGCGTAGGCGGTGAGCATCAGGCCGTTGAGCAGCAGAGCATTGGCCGCCACGGTGGCCTCGCCCAGCCGTGCCCCTTGCACGGTCAGCAGCAGGAACACCAGTTGCAGCGCCAGGCTGCGCAGGAAGATGTCGCGGTTGACCGCCAGCAGTGGTCGCCAGGCCTGCCAGCGCTTGAGCGCGGCCCAGGCAATGTGCCCGGGGTAGGCGCGCAGGGCCGGGCGGGTCAGGGCAAGGCCCAGCAGGGCGGCGCTCCATTCGGCGATCACCGAGGCCCGTGCCGAACCCAGCACGCCCCAGCCAAGGCCAAGGACGAACCACAGGTTGAGGACGATGTTCAGCACGTTGGTGGTCAGCAGGATCGCCAATGGCGCTCGGGCGTTCTGAGTGCCCAGGAACCAGCCGACCAAGGCGTAGCTGGCCAGTGCTGCCGGCAGGCCCAGCAAGCGGGTGTGGAAGAAGTCCTCGGTGGATTGGTGCAGCGCCGCGCTCGGTTGCATCGCCTGCAACGCCAGTTGGCTGAAGGGAATGGCCAACAGGCCGATCAGCAGCGCGAAGGCCAGGGCCAGCAACAGGCCCTGCACCAGCACCTGGCGTAACGCCGCACCGTCGGCGCGTCCGGCGGCCTGGGCGGCGAAACCGGTGGAGCCCATGCGCAGAAAACCCATCAGCCCGACCATGAAGGTGAACAAGGTGGCGCCTACCGCGACCGCGCCCAACTGGTGCGCGTGGGGCAGGTGGCCGATCACCGTACTGTCGACCAGTGCCACCAGCGGCACGGAGATGTTGGAAAGGATCATCGGCGCAGCCAGGGCCCAGACCTTGCGGTGGGTGAGGCGGTCGCGCCAGTCGGTGGACAGTGTGGGCATCCGGAACCTTGGGTTTAGGGGCGCGAAGCGGCCCGCTTGGACAGTGGCGCCATTGTAGCGGCCGGGCCGCCGCAGTGCGCGAACAGGGTCGCAGTTGTGTCCTCCTGGCAGGTACGCCGCCCGCCAGTGCGCTATAGTTGCACCCTTATCGATACGCTGCCCAAGAGTTCTCTCTCCATGCTCAACAAAGGATTGTTGCTGGCCTGCGCGCTGGCGTTGCTCAGTGCTTGTGATTCCTCCTCGAAGGATACCCCGGCACCTACCGAGAAGCCGGCGGCGTCAGCCCCTGCCGCCACCCCGGCGCCCAAGCGCGAAGACCCGGCCGTCCTGGCCAAGCGCTACGCCGATCGCGAACTGACCGTTCTGGACGTCTCGGAAGTCCAGGTGGACGGGGCCAGCACCTTGTCGGTCAGCTTCTCCGCCCCCCTGGACGCCAGCCAGGACTTCGCCGCCAAGGTTCACCTGGTCGATACCGTCAAGGGCAAGGTCGACGGCGCCTGGGAGCTTTCGGACAACCAGATGGAGTTGCGCCTGCGTCACCTGGAGCCGCAGCGCAAGCTGGTCCTGACGGTCGACAAGGGCCTGCTGGCAGTCAACGACAAGCGCCTGGAGCAGGAGTCGGTCACCCGCCTGGAAACCCGAGACATGCAGCCCACCGTGGGCTTCGCCAGCCGCGGTTCGCTGTTGCCCACCCGCCTGGCCGAAGGCCTGCCGGTGATCGCCCTGAACGTCGACAAGGTCGATGTGGAATTCTTCCGCATCAAGCCGGACATGCTCTCCAGTTTCCTGGTCAACTGGGGCCGCAACAGCAGCCTGTACTACTACCAGTCCAAGGAAACCCTGGACATGGCCGACCTGGTCTACAGCGGCCGCTTCGACCTGAACCCGGTGCGCAACACCCGTGAGACCGTGCTGTTGCCGATCGCCGGGATCAAGCCGCTGCAGGAGCCAGGCGTGTACCTGGCGGTGATGCGCGCCTCGGGCACCTATGACTATTCGCAGCCGGCGACCCTGTTCACCCTGAGCGACATCGGCGTCTCCGCCCACCGCTATCGGGATCGCCTGGATGTGTTCGCCCAGGCCCTGGAAGGCGGCAAGGCGCTCAAGGGCGTCAACCTCGAGCTGCATGACGACAAGGGCAAGCTGCTGGCCCAGGCCGAGACCGACGGCGAGGGCCACGCACAACTGCCGATCACCGCCAAGGCCGACACCCTGATTGCCACCCAAGGCGTGAACACCACATTGCTACGCCTGAACACCGCAGCCCTGGACCTGGCCGAGTTCGACATCACCGGCCCCCAGGCCAACCCGCTGCAGTTCTTCATCTTCGGCCCGCGCGACCTGTATCGCCCAGGCGAGACCGTGCTGCTCAACGGCCTGCTGCGCGACCAGGACGGCAAGCCGGTCAAGGCGCAACCGGTGACGGTCGAGGTGCGTCGGCCGGATGAGCAGGTCAGCCGCAAGTTCGTCTGGGAGGCCGACCGCAACGGCTTGTTCCAATATCAACTGCAACTGGCCACTGAAGCCCCGACCGGGCGTTGGCAACTGCTGCTCGACCTGGGTGGTGGGCGCAAGCAGGTCTATGAGTTTCTGGTCGAGGATTTTCTCCCCGAGCGCCTGGCCCTGGAGCTCAAGGGCAGCAGCACGCCGCTCTCGCCTGAAGAGGCCGCGCGCATCCAGGTCAATGGCCGTTACCTCTATGGCGCGCCCGCCGCAGGCAATCGCCTGAGTGGCCAGGCCTATGTGCGCCCCCTGCGTGAAGCGGTGCCGGCACTGCCGGGCTACCAGTTCGGTTCGGTCACAGAGACCGAACTCAACCAGGACCTGGAACTGGACGAGGTGACCCTCGACAACGCCGGCAAGGCCACCCTGGACATCGAAAGCCGCTGGGCCGAGGCCCGCTCGCCGTTGCAACTGACCGTCCAGGCAAGCCTTCAGGAGTCCGGCGGGCGGCCGATCACCCGTCGCCTGGAGCAGCCGATCTGGCCGGCCGAACGCCTGCCGGGCCTGCGTGGCCTGTTCGAAGGCGAGGAAACCGACAGCGATGGCCCCGTGGAATTCGAAGTGCTGGTGGCCGACCGCGAAGGCCACAAACTTGCCGCCGAAGGCCTCAAGGTACGCCTGGTGCGCGAGCGCCGCGACTACTACTGGAACTACTCCCAGAGCGACGGCTGGAGCTACAACTACAACGAGAAGTTCCTCACCCAGAGCGAGGAGACCGTCAGCGTCAAGGCTGGCGGCACCGCCAAGCTGAACTTCCAAGTGGAATGGGGCCCGTACCGGGTCGAGGTGGAAGACCCGCAGACCGGGTTGGTATCCAGCGCGCGCTTCTGGGCCGGCTACCGGGCCCAGGACAACGCCGAAGGCGGTGCGGTGCGCCCGGACCAGGTCAAGCTGGCCCTGGACAAACCCGCCTATGCCGATGGTGCGACCGCCAAGGTCACCGTCACCCCGCCTGCGGCCGGCAGCGGCTATCTGATGATCGAATCCAGCGATGGCCCGCTGTGGTGGCAGGAAATCGACGTGCCCGCCGAGGGCAAGACCTTCGACGTGCAACTGGACAAGCAATGGGCGCGTCACGACCTGTACATCAGTGCCCTGGTGATCCGCCCCGGCGAGCGCAAGGTCAACGCCACGCCCAAGCGTGCCGTGGGCGTGCTGCACCTGCCGCTGGGCCGAGCCGAACGCAAGCTCGCGGTGACCTTGCAGGCGCCGGAGAAGATGCGCCCAAAGCAGCCGCTGACCGTGAAGTTCAAGGCCGCCAACGCCGACGGCAGCGTGCCCAAACAGGTGCATGTGCTGTTGTCCGCAGTGGACGTGGGCATTCTCAACATCACCGACTTCAAGACGCCGGACCCGTTTGCCAGCCTGTTCGGTCGTAAGGCCTACGGTGCCGACCAACTGGATATCTACGGCCAGCTGATCGAGGCCGGGCAGGGCCGTCTGGCCAGCCTGGCATTCGGTGGCGACGCGGCCATGGCCAAGGGCGGCAAGCGCCCCAACACCACGGTCACCATCGTCGCTCAGCAGAGCCTGCCGGTGACCCTCAATGCGCAAGGCGAGGGTGAGGCGAGCGTCGAGATTCCTGACTTCAATGGTGAGCTGCGGCTGATGGCCCAGGCCTGGACCGATGAGCACTTCGGTATGGCCGAAGGCAAAACGGTCGTTGCCGCGCCGCTGATCGCCGAGCTCTCGGCGCCGCGCTTCCTGGCCGGTGGCGACCGTACCAACCTGGCGCTGGATCTGGCCAACCTGTCCGGGCGTGCCCAGCAACTGAACGTGCAGGTCAGTGCCGATGGCCAATTGGCCCTGGCCGGCGAGGGCCAGCAGAGCGTCAGCCTGGCCGAGGGCCAGCGCAAGACCTTGATGATCCCGGTGCAGGCCCAGGGTGGTCTTGGCCAGGGCAAGGTGCAGGTGCGGGTCAACGGCCTTCAGTTGCCTGGCGAGCCGGCCAACGTCTTCGCGCGCGAGTGGACCCTCGGCGTTCGCCCCGCCTACCCTGCAATGCTCAAGCACTACCGCGTGGCCCTCAAGGACCAGCCCTGGACCCTGCCTGAAGACGACCTTGCGGCCTTCGAGAGCGCAGGTCTGGAAGCCAGCCTGGCACTCTCCAGCCGTCCACCGCTGAACCTGGCTGAGCAGATCCGAGCCCTGGAGGCCTACCCCTACGGTTGCCTGGAGCAAACCACCAGCGGTCTTTACCCCTCGCTCTATGCCGATGCCGAAAGCCTCAAGCGCCTGGGTATCAAGGGCGAGCCGGCCGAGGTGCGCAAGCGCAAGATCGAGATGGGCATCGAGCATTTGCTCGGTATGCAGCGCTACAACGGCAGCTTCGGCCTGTGGAGTTCGGACAGCGAAGAGGAATACTGGCTGACGGCCTATGTCACCGACTTCCTGTTGCGCGCCCGCGAGCAAGGTTTCGGCGTACCGGCCGAGGCGCTGAAGAAAGCCAACGAACGCCTGCTGCGCTATGTGCAGGAGCGTAACCTGATCGAAGTGGACTACAGCCAGAACGCCGACCACACCCGCTTCGCCGTGCAGGCCTACGCCGCGCTGGTGCTGGCGCGTAACCAGCAGGCACCGCTCGGTGCCCTGCGTGGCCTGTTCGAGCGGCGCAGCGATGCGCGCTCCGGTCTGCCATTGGTGCAGTTGGCGGTGGCGCTGGACAAAATGGGCGACAAGCCCCGCGCCCAGCAGGCGCTGCAGGCAGGCCTGGGCGTGAAGCGCAGCGACGGCTGGATGGCCGACTACGGCAGCACCCTGCGTGACCAGGCGCTGATCCTGGCCCTGCTGCAGGAGAACAACCTGGCCAGCAACCAGGTCGACCAGCGCCTGTTCGCCCTGTCCGATGAACTGGCGGCCAATCGCTGGCTGTCGACTCAGGAGCGCAATGCCTTGTACCTGGCTGGCCGTGGCCTGCTGGGCAAGCCGGAAGGCCAATGGCAGGCGCGTCTGGACAGCGCCGGGGAAGTTCGCGAGTTCAACAATGCCGAATCGGGCGTGAAGCTCGAAGGCCCCTTGCTGATGTCGCCGTTGACCGTGCAGAACCAGGGCAGCGAGACGCTCTATCAGCAACTGACCCTCTCCGGTTATCCGCGCCAGGCTCCGCCTGCCGGGGGCAACGGCATGGAGATTCGTCGTGAGTACCTGGGCATGAACGGCCAGCCGCTGGACCTGCGCAACCTGCGCAGCGGCGAGTTGGTGCTGGTGCACTTGGCGCTCAAGGCGTCCACCCAGGTACCGGATGCCTTGGTGGTCGACCTGCTGCCGGCAGGCCTGGAGCTGGAGAACCAGAACCTGGCCCAGAGCGCCGCCAGCCTGGACAACGCCAGCAGCGCGGTGAAGGAATGGCGCGAGTCGATGCAGAACGCCAGCCTGGTGCATCAGGAGTATCGCGATGACCGCTATGTCGCCGCGCTCAAGCTCGACGGCTACGGCACCAGCCACCTGCTGTACCTGGCTCGGGCGGTGACGCCGGGGACTTATCGCATTCCGCCGCCGCAGGTGGAGTCGATGTACCGGCCTAACCTGCAGGCCGTTGGGGAAGGGCAGGGCGAGATGCTGGTCAAGGGCCGCTAGCCCACAACGCTTTTCTGTCGGAGCGGCCTTGCGTCGCGTAATGCCAAGGTTGGGGCCTCTGCGAGGCCCGTTCGCGACCCAAGGCCGCTCCTTCAGGGCGTTTCAGTGAATGATCCAGCTCAACACCCACAACCCCAGCAGCAGCCAGATGATCCCGAGGATGATCGAGGCACGCATGAAGGCGCGGATCGCCGAGTACAGCAGCATCAGGCCAACCACCAAGGCGAGGATGCTGACCAGCGAGGTATCCATGCCCAATGTGCGCGCCAGACCGTCGATGAAATTGCCACCGGCATTGGCCACCAGGTTGAACAGTCCGCTCAATGCATCAACGATAAAGCGGATCAACGAACCCAGTGCCTGGCCCAGCCACTCGAAAAAACCTTCTACATGCATAGTTGCTTCCTGATGATCGAATCGGCGCGGGTGCCGTTCCCTAGCCTTTGGCCATTACCTGGCCAGGTCGGTTCCCGATGCCAATGGTAGCGTGCCTGCGCACCCGCACCGCAAGGATCGTGCGTGGCATCGGCATCGCCGGTGTGCTGGCCGTGGCCCTGCTGTGGCTGGCCGATCGCCTGTGGCCGTTGCCCATGCCGGGCGATGACTTGGCGCGGGTGGTGCTCGCCGAGGACGGCACGCCCCTGTGGCGTTTCGCCGATACCGACGGGGTATGGCGTTATCCGGTGAGCCCCGAGGAGGTTTCGCCGTTGTACCTGGAGGCGCTGCTCACCTACGAGGACCGCTGGTTCTACAGCCATCCCGGGGTCAACCCGCTGGCGCTGGCGCGGGCCGCCTGGCTGAATCTGCGTGGTGGGCGGGTGGTGTCGGGCGGCAGCACATTGTCGATGCAGGTGGCGCGCCTGCTCGATCCTCACGAGCGCACCTTGACGGGCAAGCTGCGTCAGTTGTGGCGCACGGCGCAGCTGGAGTGGCACCTGTCCAAGCGCGAGATCCTCCAGCTCTATCTCAACCGCGCCCCGTTCGGCGGCACGCTGCAAGGGGTGGCCGCTGCCAGTTGGGCCTACCTTGGCAAGTCGCCGATGCACCTCACGCCTGCCGAGGCGGCGCTGCTTGCGGTGCTGCCCCAGGCGCCCAGCCGGTTGCGTCCGGATCGCCACCCTGAGCGTGCCCAGCGGGCCCGCGACAAGGTGCTGGAGCGCCTGGCCGAGTACCAGGTATGGCCGGCGCAGCGAGTGCGCGAGGCACGAGAAGAACCCTTGCTGCTCGCGCCCCGCCAGGAACCGGCGCTGGCCCCCTTGCTGGCCCGGCGGCTGAACAGCGCCAACAGCCCACCGCTGATTCGCACCACCCTCGATGCGGCCTTGCAACGTCGTCTGGAAGACTTGTTACTGGGCTGGCGTGCACGCTTGCCTGAGCGCACCTCGGCGGCGCTGCTGGTGGTGGAGTCGCGAACCATGGCCGTGCGGGCCTACCTTGGCTCCATTGACCTGGCCGATGAGCGCCGCTTCGGCCATGTCGACATGGTCCACGCCCTGCGCTCGCCCGGCTCGACCCTCAAGCCCTTCCTCTATGCCATGGCCATGGACGATGGGCTGATCCACTCCGAATCGCTGCTGCAGGACGTGCCGCGCCGCTACGGCGACTACCGGCCCGGCAACTTCTCCATGGGGTTCAGTGGCCCGGTTTCGGCCAGCTCCGCCCTGGCCCTGTCGCTGAACTTGCCAGCGGTGCAGTTGCTCGAGGCCTACGGGCCGAAGCGCTTCGCTGCGCAGATGCGCATGGGCGGCATGCCGCTGGTGTTGCCGCCGCTCGCCGAACCGAACCTGTCGCTGATCCTCGGTGGAGCGGGCAGCCGACTGGAGGACCTGGTGGGCGGCTACGCGGCCCTGGCCCGTGAAGGCAAGAGCGCACGGATCCGCCTGCAACCTCAGGATCCGTTGGTGGAACAGCGCTTGCTGTCGCCCGGCTCGGCCTGGATCGTGCGGCGCATCTTGAGCGGCCAGGCCCGTCCGGACCGTGACCTTCATGCAGAACTGGTGCAGCGCCCGCAGTTGGCCTGGAAGACCGGCACCAGTTACGGCTTTCGTGACGCCTGGTCGGTGGGGGTTGGGCCGCGCTACCTGATCGGTGTGTGGATCGGGCGGCCCGACGGTACGCCGGTGCCGGGGCAGTTCGGCCTGGCCTCAGCGGCGCCACTGATGCTGCAGGTCCATGACCTGCTCAGCAATCGTGACAGCCAGCGGGGGATCAGCGTGCCGGTCGAGCGCGTGCCGGCGAGCGTCGGCGTGGCCGCCATCTGCTGGCCGTTGGGCCAGCCGATGAACCGCCTGGACCCCAACTGCCGTCGCCAGCGTTTCGCCTGGACCCTCGACGGCACCACACCGCCAACCTTGCAGGCGGCCGACCAACCGTTGGGGTTGGGCCTGCGCGAGACCGTCTGGGTCAATGAGCGTGGTTTGCGTGTCGATGCCAGTTGCAGCGGTGCCAAGGCGCGGGACGTGGCGTTGTGGCCGGCGCCGCTGGAGCCTTGGCTGCCCCGCATCGAACGCCGCGCCGCGCGCCTGCCGGCGGCGGACCCTGTCTGCCCGCCACAGGTGCCGGTAAGCGCGCCACCGCTGTCGATCGTCGGCGTGCGCCCCGGCGACACCTTGCGGCGCCCGGCCACCAGTCGCGAGCCGCTGCAGGTGCCTGTTTCGGCCTTGGGCGGCAGCGGTCAGCGCTGGTGGTTCCTCAATGGCCAGCCCTTGGGCGAGACCCGCGACCAGGACAGCCTGCTGGTGCGCTTGGAAAAGACCGGACGCATCGAGCTGAGCGCGCTGGACGAAAGTGGCGAGACCGCGCGGGTCGAGTTTCAGGTCAGCGAATAGCGACCACCGCGCCGCCTGCTTCGCGGCTGAAGCCGCTCCTACAGGTCCAGCGGTGGCATTGAGAGCAACGCGCCCCATCGCGGCGGAACGTTCAGCGATGCCTTGCGGATCCACACGGGCGTTGTGGGAGATTCTATGGTGCCGGCTGGCGCAGTTCTCACAGGCACAGCAGTGTTGTTGAGAACACCGGAGAACCTGGACTGCCCCCCAAAAGTTGGACAATTCTAGCCAGCAACCTGAGTCCTGTATGCGACAGGACTCAGGCCATTGAGCTTCGGTTTG
>NZ_JBLUPV010000051.1:0-19718 GCF_048068075.1 Pseudomonas sp. NY15354 | reverse complement strand
TACTTTTGCCATCAACGCCTGCGCACCATCGACGTGAATAAACCTGATTACGGACCATAATGTGTCAACCATGTCTCCGCACACGTGTCAGCGATGTGTCCGGTCTCTACATAACGACAAAAAGGAGCTACACGATGAGTCGATTGGCAGGCAAAGTCGCCCTGATCACCGGTGCCGCACGCGGCCAGGGCGCAGCAGAAGCCCGGCGTTTCGTCGCCGAGGGCGCGAAGGTGGTGATCGCCGATGTCCTGGAAGCCGAAGGCCGGGCCCTGGCCGCCGAGCTGGGTGAGGCCGCGCGCTTCCAGCCCCTGGACGTCACCAACCCGGAGCAGTGGCAGGCCGCGGTCGAGGTGACCCAGGCGCAGTTCGGCAAGCTCGACGTGCTGGTCAACAACGCCGCCATCCTGCGCATGGCGCCGCTGGAGCATTGCTCGCTGGAGGACTACCGCCGGGTGATCGAGGTCAACCAGGTCGGTTGCTGGCTGGGCATGAAGTCGGTGCTGGCGGCCATGCGCCAGGCCGGAGGCGGCTCGATCGTCAACGTCTCCTCCACCGCTGGCATGGAAGGCGTGGCCTACGGCACGGCCTATTCCTCGAGCAAGTTCGCCGTGCGCGGCATGACCAAGGCCGCAGCCCTGGAGCTGGGCGCTTCGGGGATCCGGGTCAACTCGGTGCACCCGGGCGGTATCGACACCGTCATGTCCCGTCCACCGGAAATGGCCGATTTCGACCCGGCACAGGTCTACAAAGGCTTGCCGATTCCGCGCATCGGCCAGCCTGAGGAAGTGGCCAACCTGGTGCTGTTCCTGGCCAGTGACGAGTCCAGCTATTGCACCGGCTCCGAGTTCATCATCGACGGCGGCATGCTCGCCGGCACCACCTTTGGTTGAGTGTCCTACCCCTGGGGGCGCGTTGCGCGCCCAGGGGCTGAGGGTGTTGCCAGTTCCCACCTAAAGTTGAATGTGTTATCCCAACGCGCGTTTGTTTCCGCCCTTCTCGCCGCCACTTGTAGCGCCCCCTACAACGCCATTCCGAAAGTTATCAATTCCTAAGATCGGATTATCCCTACAGATGTATCCGGTTTATCCCGTACTTTTCGTACCACTCCAGCCCTAACTTAGCGGCGCTATTTCGAACATCGAAACCTGTAACCCACAAGGCATCTGCACCTCAGCACAAAAGTGCTGTCGCGCTCGAATTTCGTGGGTTCTAGACACTTGCCTGCATCACCTGGGCGGATGACACCGCCGGCACATCAACCCAATGAACAGTCAGGCGGCAACGTTGCCCCTGCAACTTTCATCGCCGCTTTTAAAACGCGATGGGTGATACAGGCGTTTGCCGTTACTTGGCGACTGGAGAACTTTCGGGACCCTCTAATGATTAGAAGCGCACACTCGCAACTGTCACGCCCCACCCGAGCGTTGGCCTGGATGAACATCGCCATCCAGGCCACCTTGCCGTTGACCGTTGCCCTCACCCCCACCTACGTGGGGGCCGCCAGCGACCAAACGCCTGGCGCCGCACAGCATCGCCCCACCACCCTTCACACCCTGGCCCCCGGCGAAACCGTCGAGCGCGTGGCCGCGCGCTTCAACATGACCGTCGCCGAGCTGCGCGCGCTCAACAAATCGCGCGCCTTCGCCAATGGCTTCGACAACCTGCGCCCAGGCGATCGCCTCGAAGTGCCCAGCGCCCCACGCATGGCCCTGCCCGCGCTCAACTCCAATGGCGTGACCCGCGAGGCCCTCGACAACCAGGACGACGAACAAGCCCGCAAGCTCGCCAGCATGGCCAGCGGCACTGCCAACTTCCTCACCGCCGACACCGACAAAGGCGATGCAGCTGCCTCCATGGCTCGCGGCATGGCGGCCAGCGAGGCCAGCGGCCAGGCCCAGCAGTGGCTCAGCCGCTTCGGCACCGCCCGCGTGCAGATCGATGTCGACGACAAGCTCTCGCTGGCCAATTCCTCCCTCGACCTGCTGCTGCCCCTGCGGGACGAGGAGCGTCACCTGGTGTTCACCCAGGGCAGCCTCCACCGCACCGACGACCGCAACCAAACCAACCTGGGTGTGGGCGTACGCCGCTTCAACGATGGCTACATGCTCGGCGCCAACACCTTCTTCGACCACGACCTCTCGCGCAGCCACTCGCGCCTGGGCCTGGGCGTTGAGTACTGGCGCGACTACCTCAAGCTCAGCGCCAACAGCTACCACCGCCTGAGCGACTGGCGCACCTCGCCCGATGTAGTCGACTACGAAGAACGTCCTGCCAACGGCTGGGACGTGCGCGCCGAAGGCTGGCTGCCGTCCATGCCGCAACTGGGCGGCAAGCTGACCTACGAAAAATACTACGGCAGCGAAGTGGGCCTGTTCGGCAAGGACAACCGCAAGAAAAACCCGCACGCCGTCACCACCGGCGTCACCTACACCCCCATTCCGCTGCTCACCTTCAGCGCCGAGCAACGTCGCGGCGATGCCGGTGCCAGCGATACCCAGTTCGGCATGCAGTTCAACTGGAGCCTGGGCCAGAGCTGGAGCAAGCAGACCGACCCAAGCCAAGTCGCGGCCATGCGCACCCTGGCCGGCAGCCGCTACGACCTGGTCGAGCGCAACAACAACATCGTCCTCGAATACCGCAAGAAAGAAGTCATTCGCCTGAACGTCGCCCGCCAGCTGGCCGGGGCCGGTGGCGAGCGTAAATCCCTGCAGGTGACGGTCCAGAGCAAATACGGCCTGGAGCGCATCGACTGGAGCGCCGCCCCCCTGCTGCAAGCCGGTGGCAAGATCGAGCACCTGGGCGGCAGCGACTATCAACTCATCCTGCCCCTGTACCAAACCGGCGCCCAGGCAGTGAACACCTACACCCTGCACGGCGTGGCCGTGGACAAGCAAGGCAACCGCTCCAACCGCAGCGAAACCCAGGTCACGGTCAACGCGCCGGTGTTCAACGCCACCCGCAGCACCTTCCTGCCCGCCGATAGCGTGGTACCCACCCAAGGCACCCAAGTGCTGACCCTGACCTTGCGCGACACCCAGGACGGCCTGCTCGATGTGCCACTGAGCGACCTGAGCCTGGCCGTGACCCGTGGCACCGCCACCACCGGCACCGTCGTGTCGCAGATCAGCCGTAAATCCCAGGGCATCTATGAAGTGACCGTCACCGCCGGCAAGGTGCCGGAAGCCCTGACGCTCACGCCCTCCTACCAGAGCACCGCATTGGCTGGAGCCAAGATCTCGGTCAGGGCCCGGGTGCCCGACGCCGGCAACTCGACCTTCGCAGCCACGCCCAAGATCATCGATACCAGTGGCACGTCCCCTGTCACCCTCGAATTGACTGCCAACGATGCGGACGGCTCTCCAGTGCCCGACCTCGCCGACCAACTGACCTTCGTTGTCACCGATGCCAGCAGCAACCCGCCCGCCAGCGGCATCACCGTCGGCCAGGTGACCGAAACTGCACCGGGCAGCTACACCGCTCGCCTCACCGGGACCACCGCCGGTGTGTGGACCGTCACCCCACACTACCAAGGCACCGCGCTCGGCACGCTCAAGGACACCGTGACGCTGACTGCCGGCCCGATCGCGGCGGCACGCTCGAATCTGAAAGCTGCACCGAACGCTATCGAAGCCAACGGCGGCGATATCTCGATCCTGACCTTCACCGCCAAGGACGCCGAAGACAATCCAGTCACAAGCCTCGCTGAAGAATTGTCCTTCAGCGTGAAGAACGGCAGCGGCGACGCCGGCTCGGAAGTCACCGTGACCAAAGCGATAGAAACCGCGCCAGGCATCTACCTAGCCAACTTGAGCGGGACCAAGGCCGACATCTGGACTGTAAGCCCCGTGCTCGAGACCGTGACCCTGGGCCTCGAAGAGAAGGTGGAATTGAAGCCAGGCGCACTGGACGCTGGCTCATCCGCTTTTACGGTCAGCCCTGCGTCCATCCCGGCAAACGGCACCTCCCACTCGACCCTGACTTTCAATGCGAAGGACAACCAAGGCAACCCAGTGCCCGGTATCGTTGGCAAACTCACATTTGATGTACGTGACAGCAGCGACAACGCGTCAGGCACAGAGATGGACCTGAAGGATCTGAAAGAAACCACACCAGGTACCTACACCGCCAAACTCAGCGGTACCAAGGCCGATACCTGGGCTATAACGCCCGTCTATGACACAGCGCTTCTGACCGGGCTGAAGAAAATCTTGGTCCTCACAGCGTTGCCGCCAGCGGCTACAACCTCGACCGTGTCACTCACCCCTCAGTCCATACCTGCAGACGGCAATCGGGAAGCCACCGTGTCCTTGACCGCCAAGGATATTAATAATGCGCCGGTAAGCGGCATCGCCGATCGACTCGAGCTGGTCATCACCAATAGCAAGGGAGAGCCCCCACAAACAGGCGACCTCACTGTGACCCGCATAAGCGAGGTCGATACGTCAGGCGTCTATACCGCCACCATTAAAGGGGGGCTGGCCGATGAATATGCCCTCACTTTCAAATATAGTGGCGAAGAGGTAGCGAAATCGAAATCCCCACTGGAAGTCAAAACCATCGCAAGCATCTCCTCCCTGCATGTGAATGGCCACACCTTCAACAGCACACAGGGCTTTCCGACAACAGGATTCAAAGGTGCGATCTTCGCAATCACGTTGGAAAAAGCCAATGCGGCCGATTACACATGGAGCAGTAATGAAAGTGGCGTGACGGTTGGCAGCACCGGAACAGTAAATTTTATCGATGAAATCAAGACCAACAAAATTACTATTAGCGCCACACCTAAGAGAGGACTGGGCACACTAACTTACGCCTTCACAATTAAAAACTGGTATAAAAACAGCGGCAAAACTAGCAGTAACAAGGCAGGAGCGGACCGTTTCTGCACGGCCTTAGGGTACGACTTCGCTTTGTCGAAGCGTGTTGATGAACTAAGTCAGGGTGTAGATAAACGAGGTCTGGGCACACTCTATTCCGAGTGGGGAAATCTGACTCAATACCCAACCGCTGACTTTCAGGGGGGGCTCATCCCTCTTTACTGGACCGCAGAGGAAAGTTCGCCTGGTTTTTACAGCACCCTCAATGTCATAACCGGAGACTTTGAATCTCACGGCTATCAGAATGGCAGTACGAATAGTCTTGGGGCTCTGTGCCGCCGCAGCGCTTTTTAAAGAAGCATTGAATAAGCGGCCTTCGCTTCTGATAGAAAGCAGCCAAAATGGCGGCTTTCTATCAGAAGACTGATTCTACCTCCAGCTCCTCGGCCGCAGAACTGTCCTACAATCCTTCAAAAGATTACCACCCTTACAACTTCGGATAATTCCTACAGATCTATCCACCTAATCCCCGTACTCTCCGCCCATAGCTTCGAATATCAAACCTGCAACCAACAAGGCACATGCATTTCAGCGCCCAGGCGCTGCAGCGCGCGCGTCATGTGGGCTGCAGATACTTGCCTGCATCGCCCAAGCGGATGACACCGCCGGCACATCAACCCAATAAAAAAGGCAGGGGCACCTTTTCCCTGCAACTTTCCTGGCCGCCTGCAAAGCGCGGTGGGTGATACGGGCTTTCGCCAGTACCTGGCGTTTGGAGAACTTTCGGGATTATCTAATGATTAGGAAATCGCACTCGCAACTGTCACTCCCCACCCGAGCGCTGGCCTGGATGAACATCGCCATCCAGGCCACCTTGCCGTTGACCGTCGCCCTCAGCCCCACCCACGCCGGTGCCGCCAGCAATCAAAAGCCTGGCGCCGCGCAAACTCAACGTACCTTCCTTCACACCCTGGCCCCCGGCGAAACCGTCGAACGCGTGGCCGCGCGCTTCAACATGACCGTCGCCGAACTGCGCACGCTCAACCAGGGCCGGGTCTTCACCAATGGCTTCGACAACCTGCGCCCAGGCGACCGCCTCGAAGTGCCCAGCGCCCCACGCATGGCCCTGCCCGAGCTCAATTCCAATGGTGTGACCCGCGAGACCCTCGACACCCAGGACGACGAACAAGCCCGCAAACTCGCCGGCATGGCCAGCGGCACCGCCAACTTCCTCACCGCTGACGTCAACAAGAGCGATGCGGCCGCCTCCATGGCCCGTGGCATGGCGTCCAGCGAAGTCAGCGCCCAGACCCAGGAATGGCTGAGCCGCTACGGCACCGCCCGCGTGCAGATCAACGTCGACGACAAGCTGTCCCTGGCCAGCTCTTCGCTCGACCTGCTGCTGCCGGTACGCGACGAAGAAAAACACCTGCTCTTCACCCAGGGCAGCATCCACCGCACCGACGACCGCAACCAGGCCAACCTGGGTGTGGGCGTACGCCGTTTCAACGATGGCTACATGGTCGGCGTCAACACCTTCTTCGACCACGATCTCTCCCGCAGCCACTCGCGCCTGGGCGTAGGTGTGGAGTACTGGCGCGACTACCTCAAGCTCAGCGCCAACAGCTACCACCGCCTGAGCGACTGGCGCACCTCGCCTGACGTGGTCGACTACGAAGAACGCCCGGCCAACGGCTGGGACGTGCGCGCCGAAGGCTGGCTGCCGTCCATGCCGCAACTGGGCGGCAAGCTGACCTACGAAAAATACTACGGCAGCGAAGTGGGCCTGTTCGGCAAAGACAACCGCAAGAAAAACCCGCACGCCGTCACCACCGGCGTCACCTACACCCCCATTCCGCTGCTCACCTTCAGCGCCGAGCAACGTCGCGGCGATGCCGGTGCCAGTGATACCCAGTTCGGCATGCAGTTCAACTGGAGTCTGGGCCAAAGCTGGAGCAAGCAGACCGACCCAAGCCAAGTCGCCGCCATGCGCACCCTGGCCGGCAGCCGCTACGATCTGGTCGAGCGCAACAACAACATCGTCCTCGAATACCGCAAGAAAGAAGTCATTCGCCTGAACGTCGCCCGCCAACTGGCCGGGGCCGGTGGCGAGCGTAAATCCCTGCAGGTGACGGTCCAGAGCAAGTACGGCCTGGAGCGCATCGACTGGAGCGCCGCCACCCTGCTGCAAGCCGGTGGCAAGATCGAGCACCTGGGCGGCAGCGACTACCAGCTGACCCTGCCGTTCTATCGCACTGGCGCCCAGGCGGTGAACACCTATACCCTGCACGGCGTGGCCGTGGACAAGCAAGGCAACCGCTCCAACCGCAGCGAAACCCAAATCACCGTCAACGCGCCTGTGTTCAACGCCGCGCGCAGCACCTTCCTGCCCACCGACAGCGTCGTGCCCACCAAGAGCGGCGTCCAAGTAATGACCTTGACCGTGCGCGACGGCCAGGACGGCCTGATCGACGTGCCCCTGAGCGACCTGAGCCTGGCCGTTACCCGTGGCACCGCCAGCACCGGCGCCAAGGTCTCGGACTTCAGCCGTAAATCGGTTGGTGTGTACGAGGTGACCGTCACCGCCGGCACCCTGCCGGAAGCCCTGACCCTCAAGCCGTCCATCCAGAACACCGCACTGGCTCAGGCCAACATCGCGATCATGGACCGGGTACCCGACGCCGGCACCTCCACCTTCAACGTCACTCCCGACAAGATCGATACCAGTGGCACCACCGTGGCCACCCTCACCTTGACGGCCAATGATGCGGATGGCAGCCCAGTACCCGACATCGCCGACCAACTGACCTTCGTCATCAAGGATGCTGCCGGCACCTCGCCAGGCACCGGTATCACCCTCGGCCAGGTGACCGAAACCACGCCTGGCAGCTATACCGCTCGCCTCACCGGCACCAAGGCCGGCGTGTGGACCGTCACCCCACAGTTCAAAGGCACCGCCCTCGGCGGGCTCAAGGACACCGTGACGCTGACTGCCGGCCCGATCGCGGCCGTTCGCTCGACCCTCACCGCCGCGCCGGACAACATCGAAGCCGGCGGCGGCGATATCTCGACCCTGACACTCACCGTCAAGGACGCCGAGGACAATCCGATCACCGACATCGCCAACAAACTGTCCTTCAGCATGAAGAACGCCAGCGGCGGCGACGCCGGCTCGCAGGTCACTGTGACCACTGCGACAGAAATCGCGCCTGGTATCTACAAAGCCGAGTTGAGCGGGACCAAGGCCGATACCTGGACCGTAACGCCACTGCTCGATCGCAACGCCCTGGACATCAAGACCCAGGTCGTCCTCACGCCGGGCGCAGTGGACGCCGGCACCTCCGACTTCACCGCCAACCCAATATCCATCGTGGTAGGGGGTGCCGAATCGGAACTTACGTTCAACGCCAAGGATGCCAAGGGCAATCCTGTTTCCGATCTCGCAACAGACCTGAGCTTCGCCGTGCAGGGCCGCAGCGGCGCGCCGGTAGGTTCTGATGTGACCATCACCCCCCTGCAAGAAACCACCGCAGGCACCTACACCGCCAAGCTCAGCGGCACCAAGGCCGACGTCTGGACCGTCACCCCGCAGCTCAAAGGCACCGCTCTCACCAGCCTCGCCGCTGACGTGACCCTGCTTGCCGGCGCATTGGACACCGGACGCTCTCTCTTTACCGCCAAACCGGAAAAAATCGAAGCCAATAACAAGGACAGCTCGGCCCTCGAGTTCATCGCCAAGGACGCCAAGGAAAACCCCCTCACCGGCCTCGCAAGCAAACTCACCTTCAGCGTGAAGAACGACAAGGGCGAGAATGCCGCTACAGGCGTGACCATCGAGAACATCGACGAAACCGTGGCAGGCACCTATACCGCCACCCTGAAAGGCTCCAAGGCCGATACCTGGACCGTGGAGGTCGTGCTCGACGGCACCGCCACCGGCATGAGCGACAAAGTGGTCCTCACCCCTGGCGCCGTGGATGCGGGCACCTCCAAGTTCACCGCAAACCCCGACACCATTGCGGCGAACAAGGTTGCCAAGTCCGACTTGACCTTCAACGCCAACGACGCCCAAGGCAACCCGTTGGTCGGTATCGAGGCTGACCTCACCTTCGACGTACACAATGACGCCGGCGACGCCGGGGGTAGCGATGTGACCGTGGAAAACCTCAAGGAAACCACCCCGGGCACCTACACTGCCACGCTCAGCGGCACCAAGGCCGATGTCTGGACCGTCACCCCACAGGTCAACGGCACCGCGCTCAGCGGCCTCGCCACCAACGTGACCCTGGTGCCAGGCGCACTGGACACTGGACGCTCCGCCTTTACCGTCAAGCCAAAAACCATCAAAGCCAATGGCAGCGACAGCTCGCTGATCGAGCTCATCGCCAAGGACGCCGAGAACAACTCGCTCACCGGCCTCGAAAAGCAACTTAGCTTCAGCGTGACGAACGGTTTTGGCGAGGATGCCGCCGCAGGTGTCACCATCGAGAACATCAGCGAAACTGCAACAGGCACCTATACCGCGATCCTCAAAGGCACCAAGGCCGATAACTGGACCGTGAGCCTGATGCTCGACGGCACCGCCGTCGGCTTGAGCGATACCGTGGAGCTGATTCCTGGCGCCGTGGATGCCGGCAAGTCCACGCTTTCGGCAAAACCGGACCGCATTGAAGCCGGTGGTTCCGAAAAGTCCGAACTGACCTTCACTGCCCGGGATGCCCAAGACAACCCGGTCAAAGATCTCGTGGACAACCTCACCTTCGACGTGGCCGGCGCCGCCAGTGGCGACGTGACCGTGGAGGACATCGTGGAAACCACCCCAGGCACCTACACCGCCAAGCTCAGCGCCACCAAGGCCGATGTCTGGACCGTCACCCCACAGGTCAACGGCACCGCCCTCGGTAGCATTGCCACCAAGGTGACCGTGGTTCCCGGCGCATTGGACACCGGGCACTCCAGCGTTACCGTCGCACCGGACGCCATCATCGCCAACAACCGCGACAGCGCGACGCTCGAGGTCATCGTCAAGGATGCCAAGGACAACCCGATCACCGGCCTCGAAGGCAAACTTGCATTCCGCGCGCACAACGAGGATGGCCAGGATGCCAGCACAGGCGTCATCTTCGGGAGCGTCAGCGTAACTGCGGCCGGCACTTATACCGCCACCGTGAAAGGCTCCAAGGCCGATACCTGGACCGTGGAAGTCTGGCTCGACGGCGCCGCCACCGGCATGAACGATAAGCTGGTCCTGACCCCTGATGCCGTGGACGCAGGCCGCTCCAGTGTTTCGGCAAACCCGCCGAGCATCGCAGTGGGTGGCTCCGAAAAGTCCGAACTGAAGTTCATCGCCCTGGACGCCCAAGGCAATCCGGTCAAAGGCCTCGTAGGCGATCTCACCTTCGAGGTCACCGACAGCAGTGGCGGCGCAGCAGGTGGCGACGTGACCGTGGACGCTCTGCAGGAAGCGACCGCAGGCACCTACACCGCTAAACTCAGCGGCACCAAAGCCGGTGTCTGGACCGTCACACCAACGCTCAAGGGCACCGCCGTCGGTAGCCTCAAGGTCGACGTGACCCTGACCCCTGGTGCACTGGATGCGGGCCTGTCGGAGTTTGTCGCCAACCCGAAAACCCTAGAAGCCAACGGCAAAGACAGCTCGCGCCTCAAGTTCACTGCCAAGGACGCCCATGACAACCTGATCACCGGCATCGCCGATAAACTGTCCTTCAGCGTGAAGAGCAGCAGCGATGGCGATGCTGGCACGGACGTTACCGTCACCAACGTGGTAGAAGCCTCGGACGGTATCTACGAGGCAGACCTGAGCGGGACCAAGGCCGATACCTGGACCGTAACGCCCATGTTCGACAAGGCCCCTGTCGGGAGCCTGAAGGACACGGTGACCCTGACCGTAGGCGCGGTCGCGCCAGGCACGTCGAGCTTCACCGCCACCCCAGCGCGCGTGCTCGCTGGCAGCACAGAGACCAGCAAGCTGATCTTCACCGCCCAGGACGCGCACAACAATCCGGTCACCGGCCTTGTTGGCAATCTGAAGTTCATGGTCGAAGGGACTGCCGGCATGCCGGCGCCAGGTGACGTCGATGTCAGCGCGATCACGGAAATCGGCTCTACCGGTGTGTACGAGGCATCGCTGGGTGGCACGCTGGTAGGCACCTATACCGTGACCCCGCAGGCCGACACCGTGGAGCTGAAAGCCCTGGCGACGACGGTTGAATTGTATAAGGTCGCTCCACCCGCGGAGGCTCACTCGAAGCTCGAGCTCAGTAAAGACAAGATCCTCGCGGACGGTTTCGATCAGAGCAAGGTTATCTTTACAGTACAGGATGACGCCAACAGCCCCGTTAGTGGTCTCGCGGATGACATCACCTTTGTTGCCATGGACAGTAGCAACGTACCCGAATACAACATCCATTTCAGTAAAGTCACTGAAGAGGGCAGCTCGGGCATTTATACTGCTTCGGTGAATGGCGGTGCATATGGTAACGAAATAGGCGAATACACAATTATTGCAAACATCGCGGATATTACCTGGAACAAATCCACATCTATCGAATTGCTCAGCACGGCATTTTCCGGCGCCCGTAATGATTACGGTACGGCGTTCAATTTCCCGAAAGACTCCGGATTTCCAAGTACAGCTTACCTGGGTGCAAAGTTCACTCTCTTGCTTGGAAACAATGCCGACCCTAATGACTACGACTGGTCATCCTCCAACAAGGGCTTTTTGGAACCTCAAGAAGCAGGCAGCTTCAAATTCAAAGCCTCACCTCAGGAAAGCCCGGCGAAGAGGAGTGTGACGATCAAGGCCAAGCGAAAGGGAAGCAGTGTCGAGCACACATATGTTTTCAATAACCGATATTGGTATGATATCGGCAACGAGAGTGTAGTGACTACACCCGTTGAGGTTGGGGCCAAGTGTACAAAAAAAGGAATGCAGTCGGTACCGCTCTGGCTATATACTCGGGGTACTGGAGTAACGAGGGTAGACGGACTGCTGCCGGAATGGCAAAGCATTCTGCCTGACACTAACGATAACTTCTTCTTAGTATATGGAACAACGGAATGGGTTCGAGTATCGGCCACACAAGATAGCTCCCTGCCGCCCGAAGATGAAACAAAGCCAACCCGCTTACTTTGTTATTTCTGAAGCTCCTTGAAAAAGCCCCGGCTCTGCCGGGGCTCTTTAGATTCCGTTATTGAAAGATGTGACCAGCTTTGCCTCACATCGCCCTGAGTACAAATTACAAAGCCCCCACCCCCACCCGCTCCACCTGCTCGATCGGCACCTGCCGCGCCAGATGATCGGCCGCAATGAAGCCAAACGTCATCGCCGGCCCAATGGTCGACCCTGGCCCTGGATAGGTCTTGCCCATCAACGCCGCGCTGGTATTGCCGATGGCATACAACCCTTCGATCACCGCCCCGTCCGCGCGCAATACGCGGGCGTCGGCGTCGGTGCGCAGACCGCCTTTGGTACCCAGCTCCCCGGCATCGATGCGCAAGGCATAGAACGGCCCGCGCTCCACCGGCCCCAGGCACGGGTTGGGCCGGCAGTTGCTGTCGCCGTAGTAGCGGTCGAACAGGCTGTCGCCCTTGCCGAACTGGGTGTCCACGCCCAGGGCCGCCATCTGGTTGAAGCGCTGAACGCTCTGCCCAAGCCCCGCCGCGCTCACGCCGATCTTGGCCGCCAGCGCCGCCAGGCTGTCGGCGCGGTAAATGACATTGTCCAGCCAGCCCTCGGGGATCTTGCTGTCCGACTGCACGGAGCCTGGCAGCAGCACACCGCAGGGGTAGCGTTTGCGGTATTCGGCATCGAAGATCAGCCAAGCCGGCACGTTGGCGCCCGTGCGCACCTGGTCGGCGTACATGGCGTAGATGATGTCCGTGTACGGCGCGGCCTCGTTGACGAAGCGCTCGCCGCGGCCATTGACCATGATGCAGCGCGGAAACGCCCGCTCGACGAACAGCGCACGCTGCTTCTCCTCGCCCGGCACACGCACGGTCGGGGCGCCCCACACATGGTCCATCAGCGCCACGTCCGCGCCCTGGGCCAGGCCTGCGCGGATGCCATCGCCGGTATTGATCGGCGGCGCGGCCGTCCATTCGGCGCGGGTCGGGCTGGGCAGGTACTGCTCGCGCATCAGTTGGTCGGCCTCGAAGCCCCCGCAACCGAGGATCACTCCAAACGCCGCGCGCACGTTCACAGGCTTGCCCTGGCGCTCGACCACCAACCCCGTCACCTTGCCCCCATGGCTCAACAGGTTGCGCATCGGCGCTTGCAACCACAGCTCGATCTGCCGCACCTGCATCGCCGCGCGCAGGCTGGCGACCAAGGCATTGCCCAAGGTCAGGCGCCGGTCACGCGGCGTGCGCCGGCGCCAGGCAAAGTCGGCCATGTATTTGAGGCCCAGGCGGGCGGTGAGCCACAGCCAACCGGGCTCCTTGGCCAGGATGGTGTGGGCCTCGACCTGGGTCATGGCGATGCGCCCGGCGATCAGCGTGGCTGGCGACGGCGCGCGCAGGCGCTGGAACTCATCCCCCAGGCGCGCCGCATCGAAGCTCGCCGGCTCCATGGTGCGGTAGCCGGGTTTACCGCCCTCGCGCTCGGGGTAGTAGTCCGGGTAGCGCTTCACGGCGCGAAAGTACGTCTGCGCCTGGGCGGCCAGGTAGCCGACCATGCGCGGGCCATGCTCCAGGTAGGCGTCGATGCGCGCCGGGTCGTAGTCCTCGCCGACCGTGGCCCGCAGGTAGGCCTGGGCCTCCTCGCGTGAATCGTTGCCGCCGAGCGCTTCGATCTGGTCGTTGCAGGGGATCCAGATCCCGCCACCGGAGATGGCCGTGGTGCCGCCGTACTCGGCGGCCTTTTCCACCATCAGGACCGACAGCCCCTGGTCGTGGGCCCGCAACGCCGCCGTCATGGCGCCGGCCCCCGAGCCGACCACGACCACGTCGTAGACGGCGTCCCAGTGCACAGCCTGCTGATTGTCATTGTTCATCGATGCACCTCCCCGCTGGCGGCCGCTGGCCGCGATTCCATGGAGCCCGCACTATGTCACATATTTTTGTTTATGCGTCATTGTGATGACACAAAAACTTGCAGCCGTGCCATTAAGTGCGACAATCGCTGCCAATCCCGATGACCACAGAAGGTTCCGCCATGACCCGACAACTGCGCTGGGGCGATGCCAGCCGTATGGACAGTGCCGAGCAAGGGCGACAGCAGATCCTGGAATGCGCGCTGGCGGCGATGAGCGAGGTGGGCCCGGATGGTTTTGCCATCGACGACGTGGCGCGCCGGGCGAATATTTCCCGGCGCACGCTGTACCGCTACTTCGCCACCAAGCAGGAACTGGTGCAGGCGGTGATCAGCAGCGAGAACGCCGGGTTCTTCAGTGCCATGCAGCAACAGCTGGTCGGCTTCGAGGACGATTTCGAGCGCTACCTGGAAGAATGCCTGTGCTTTGCCGTGCGCTATCGCGACCAGCACCGGGGCGGGTTTCACCAGGGCTACCTGGCCAAGGCGGCCAGCCCCGAGGTGTTCGCCTACATCCTCGAGGACATCGCGCCGTTGTGGCAGCAACTGCTGGCCGGCCCCTTCGAGCGCCATGTCGAGCGCCACGGCGCCAGCGTCAGCCTGGACGACAGCATCGCCCTGATCAGCCGGCTATGCCTGGCCTACTGCCTGGTGCCCGAGGCGCCGGAGCAGATCCGCAAGCAACTGCGCCTGCTGCGCCCCATCAGTGCCTGAGCCCGTCAGGGCAACAGGCGCATGGAACTGGGCACCGGCATGTAGCACGGCTGATAATTGGGCTGGCAGTAGTAGGCCATGCTCAGCGGCATGGGCAAGGGGCGTGTGACTGCGGCCACATAGGCGGCGGCGAAGGCACACACGATCAGGGTCAGGCAAAATCTTGTTGTTGTTTTCATGGCCATGCCTCTATGAGCGAGGGAGACGTTGTGAAGCCAGACTAGGCTCTGTACGAAAAGCCTTGATACTCGGTGATGCTGCGTTGAAAACAGCCTCGGAATGCTCATTTACAACCCGTAAACTGCGCTTCCTCGGCTGTTTTCGCCTTGCCTGACCTTCGTCTCAAGACTTTTCATACAGACCCTAGAAGCGACGCGCTCGGCCCGCCTCGTCCAAACGGACGAGGCGGATCAATTTCACGACAGCGCCCGACGGATGTCCGCCGCAGCGCCCTGCAACGCACGGGCGGCCGCCTCGACGAACGGCGCCATGCTGATGAAGCCATGCACCATGCCGTCGCAGCGCTGCGAGCGCACCGCCACCCCGGCCGCCTGCAGGCGCTCGGCGAAGGCCTCGCCCTCATCGCGCAGCGGGTCGTATTCGGCAGTCAGCAGCGTGGTGACCGGCAGGCCCTGCAGGTGCTCGTCACGCAGCGGCGAGGCCAAGGGGTCGGTGCCCTGCTCGGCATGCTCCAGGTACTGCGCCCAGAACCACCCCATCATCGCCCGCGACAACAGGTAGCCCTCGGCGAAGTCGCGATAGGACGCGCTGTCGCACGCCGCGTCCGTCACCGGGTAGAACAGGCATTGATGACGGATCGCCGGGCCCTGGCGCTCCCGGGCCAGCCGGCTCACGGCGATGGCCAGGTTGGCGCCGGCGCTGTCCCCGGCCACTGCCAGGCGGCGGGCGTCCACCCCCAGCTCATCGGCCTGCTCGACCAACCAGCAGGTGGCGGCGTAGCAGTCCTCGGGCGCTGCCGGGAAGCGTGCTTCCGGCGCCAGGCGATAGCCCACCGACACCACCACCGCGCTGGTCTCCAGGGCCAGAGCGCGGCACAGGTTGTCGTGGGTGTCGAGGTTGCCGATGACAAAGCCGCCACCATGGAAGAACACCAGCAGCGGCAGGTCATCGCGGGCCATCGGGCGGTACAGGCGCGCCGGCAGCAGGCCCGCCGCGCCGCCCACTTGGAGGTCGCGCACTTCGGCCATGTCCGCCCCTGGCAGCGGCGGCATCAGGTTGTCGGCGTGCAGGCGGTACTGCACGGCATCGAGGGTGGCGTAGTCCGGCTCGCCCTGGGCGGTGAAGCCCTGGAGCACGGCGGCCATCTGGGTATCGAGGGGCATGGCGCTCTCCTTGAACGTCACTGGGTACGGATGGACGTCAGTAGATCGGCACTGTCAACGGCGGCCATCGTCCGTTCAGACGATGACCGATGCGTCACGCGCGGCAGAATCACTCCGGTGCATCAGTACCGCCAACCGAGCTGCCAGTGACCGAGGTGGCGTGGTACGGCCGGCGGCCCCAACAAAGACTGGAGAACAACAACATGAGCACGCTGCACCGTATCGAAGCCAAACTGCTGGAAGACCGCTACGCGCGCGGTTGGCACTGCCTGGGCCTGGCGGCTCAGTACCGTGATGGCAAGGCGCACCGGCTGGATGTGTTCGGCACCCGCCTAGTGGCCTTCCAGGGCGAAGACGGCCAGCTGAACATCCTCGACGGCTATTGCCCGCACATGGGCGCCGACCTGAGCACCGGTTGCGTCGAAGGCAACGCCATCCGCTGCCCCTTCCACAGCTGGCGCTGGAACGCGGACGGTGTGTGCGACGACATCCCCTACGCCAAGCGCATCCCGCCACGGGCCAAGATCAAGCGCTGGCCGATCATGGAGCAGAACCACCTGCTGTTCGTCTGGAACGACCCCGAAGGCAATGCACCGATCGACGAGCAGGCCATCCCGCGCATCGACGCCTGCTTCGACGACACCTGGGCCAACTGGGAAATCGCCGACCTCAAGATCGACACCAACTGCCGGGAACTGATCGACAACGTCGCCGACATGGCGCACTTCGGCTCAGTCCATGGCGCGCCGGTCGATGAGTTCAGCAACGTTTTCGAAGGCCACACCGCCGCCCAGATCATGCGCGCGCGCAGTGAGCGGCTGTCCGGCGACAGCGAGCTGACCACCGTGGCCACCTACTACGGCCCGGCCTACCAGATCACCGAAATGACCGGCGCCATGGGTGGCCAGCCGATCCACTCGATCCTGCTCAACTGCCACGTGCCGATCGACCTGAACAGCTTCACCCTGCGCTATGGCGTGCTGGTCAAGAAGATTCCGGGATTGTCCGAGGAAGAAAACCAGGCCATCGCCAAGGCTTACGTCAAGCAGGCCCAGGAAGCCTTCTACGAAGACGTCGCCATCTGGCACACCAAGACCCGCGTCGACAACCCGCTGCTGTGCGACGGGGATGGCCCGGTGTACCAACTGCGCCGCTGGTACGAGCAGTTCTATACCGACGTCGCCCTGCTGGCCGACGAGACCCGCGACAGCAAGCAATTCGTCGTGCGCAGCAGCGAACGCGCCTGACCGCATCACCCCTGGCACAACCCGGCAGCGGTCCAGGCAACCCGCTGTCGGGCCCCCGCAACATGACATTGCGCGCGGACAAGGGCTCCCTATATGCTCGCCGACGCCAATGCTAATAATAAGAAGCGGTAACCATCGATGCAGACTCTCAGTTTCGAAGACTTCAGCGAGCTGGTCGGCCAGCTCTACGAGGGGCCGCTGGAATCCATCCCCTGGGTCACCTTCCTCAATCAACTCAACAGCCTTCTGCACAGCAAGTACGTCACCTTCATCCTGCGTCCGCCCAGCACCCAGGTCGACGGTTTGATGGTCAGCACCAATGGCACCTCCAGCGACGCCACCGCGTCCTATAACAAGCACTTCTTCGCCCTGGACCCGTTCGTCGGGCTGCCCAACCGCGAAGTGGTCGCCTTGGCCGACTTCATGCCCGAGGCCGAACTCAAGCAGTCGGAGTTCTTCCGCAACTTCCTGGAGCCGGCGGATGTGTTCCACATCCTGGGCGTGGACATCAACACCAGCGACGGCGCCCAGTGCCGCCTGCGCATCAGCCGCGGGCGTGACGATGCGCCCTTCGTCGAGTCGGAAAAATGCCTGCTGGCGCGGTTCATCCCGCACCTGGAACGCTCGATCAAGATGCACATGCAGCTCAACCGCATCGAGACCGAGCGCAACCTGTACGCCGGTGCCGTGGACCAGATGGCCGTGGGCACCATCATCCTCGATGACACCGGCAAGGTCCTGCAGACCAACCAGGTGGCCGAGCGCCTGCTGCAAGAGAAGGACGGCATCAAGCAGGTCAACGATGGGTTGCAGGTCGGCAGCGCCCGGGACACCCAGGAGTTTCGTCGCCTGGTGCGCCAGGCCATGCTGTCGCAGAAGGGCAACCTGGCCTCGGTGGTCGAGGCCATGCGCGTCAAGCGCCCGTCCGGGCGTGCGGACCTGGGCATCATCGTGCGCTCGGTGCCGCTGTCGGCCTGGAGCGAGGGCAAGCAATGCCCGACCGTGGTGATCTTCATCAGCGACCCGGAGCAGCAGTCTTCGGCGCCTCAGGAGATCGTCCGTGCCCTGTTCGACTTCACCCCGGCCGAAACCCAGCTGGCCATGCTACTGGCCAACGGCCTGACCCTGGACGAAGCCTCCGAGGAGCTGGGCATCAGCCGCAACACCTCGCGTGCGCACCTGCGCTCGACCTTCTCCAAGACCGGCGTCACACGCCAGACCATGCTTGTGCGGTTGATCCTGCGCAGCGTCGCCACCCTGGGCTGAAGCCCCCTACCCGCCTGCCTGGTCATCGTCCGCTCGGACGATGGCAGGCGCCGGCCGGCAGCGCACAGTAGCCTCGTCGCTTTCCGTTGCCAGAGGCCCCCGCCATGCGCCAGAGCCCAACCATTCTCAAGACCGAGCTGCTGGCCCAGAGCAGCCACTTCCAGATCGAAGCCCTGCACCTGCGCTTCAGCAATGGTCAGCATCGGGTCTACGAGCGCCTGCGCGGCACCGGCTACCGGTCGGTGCTGCTGGTGGCCATGCCGGATCCGGAGCATGTGCTGATGGTGCGCGAGTACGCGGTGGGGGTCGAAGGCACCATTCTCGGTTTGCCCAAGGGCGGTGCCGATACGGGGGAAAGCTACCTGGAGGCGGCGCAGCGTGAGTTGGGCGAGGAAGTCGGCCTGCGGGCCGGTCGGCTGACCGAGCTGGGTGAGCTGACCCTGGCGCCGGGGCATCTGTGCCACCGCTGTCGGGTGGTGCTGGCTGAACAGCTGAGCCCTTGCAGCAATGACGGTGGTGATGAGCCGGAGCCTTTGGAGTGTTTGTCGGTGGCGTTGGCGGAGGTTCCTAAGCTGGTGGCCAAGGGTGAACTGCATGAGGCGCGGGCTATTGCGGCGTTGTTCATGGCCATGGGGGTGCTTGCGCAGCGGGGGTGAGTTGGGTTTGGGCTTGGGCTTGGGCTTGGGCTTTCAGGTTGTGTGAATATCCGGTGTTGGTGGTGGCGCCACTGGCGCTTTTCGCCTTTACGGCGACCTACTTTTGCTCTTGGGCAAAAGTAGGCAAAAACCGCTGGCTCCCACATACGGCCCCGGCGCTGCGCGCCGGGGTTCCCTCCGCTCCGGTGCCTTGCGGGGCTTCGCGGCCTCCGACTTGCTACGCAAGTCTCCATCTCGCGACTTCGGCTGCGCCGAAGGGCGCTGCGCGCCTGCCCCTCCAGACACCTCCACTCGGCCTCCTGAGGTCGCGATTGGTGGCGCCTGGACTATCGCGTAGCTACGGCGTGGTCTGTGGCAGTTCCGGCCTATTCGCGGGTAAACCCGCAGGTACAGCGCCGTTCTCAAGGACAGCGGTGAGCCTGTGGTCTATGGTGCCGGACAAGCTTGAATCGCCTTCAGTTGCTATCCCTTGACACTTTTCAGCCGTGCAAATACCAGCCCTGGCGCGGTTCCCACAGGCACAGCGGTGTTGTTGAGAACACCGGAGAACCTGTGGGAGCGGGTTTACCCGCGAAGCAAACGCCTCGGTGAATGGCACCGGCTGCGCCGGTGTTCGCGGGTAA
>NZ_JBLUPV010000050.1:0-20552 GCF_048068075.1 Pseudomonas sp. NY15354 | reverse complement strand
ACTACTACAACCATGCCCGCATCAAACCGAAGCTCAATGGCCTGAGTCCTGTCGCATACAGGACTCAGGTTGCTGGCTAGAATTGTCCAACTTTTGGGGGGCAGTCCAGGTACGGCGGTGCCCCTGTGGGAGCGGGTTTACCCGCGAAAAGGGTGGCACGGTAGGCCTGAAATAGCAGGCTTCGTGGGAGCTGGCCAAGCCTGCGATAGGCTGCACAGCAGCCCCAAGCCCTCAGGCCGGTTTCATCACCAGAACCCCCAACGGCGGCAGGTTCAGGGCCAGCGACAACGGCTGCCCATGGCTGGCCACCTGCTCGCTGGTCACCACACCCAGATTGCCCACATTCGACCCGGCATACAGTTCGGCATCGCTGTTGAGCAGCTCCTGCCAGCACTCGCCGAACGGCACGCCGATGCGGTAGCCCTCGCGCGGCACCGGGGTGAAGTTGGCCACCACCAACAGCGGCTCCCCGGCGCTGCTCCAGCGCAGCCAGGCATACACGCTGTTGTGCGCATCATCGCCGATCAGCCACTGGAAGCCCTGGGGCTGGCAGTCCTGTTCGTGCAGCGAGGGCAGCTCGCGGTACAGGCGGTTGAGGTCGCTCACCAGGCGCTGCACGCCTTGGTGCTCGGGGTACTGCAACAAGTACCAGTCCAACTGATGATCGTGGTTCCACTCGCGCCACTGGCCGAACTCGCAGCCCATGAACAGCAGCTTCTTGCCGGGGTGGGTCCACATGAAGGTGAGGTAGGCGCGCAGGTTGGCGAACTTCTGCCAGCGATCACCGGGCATCTTGTCGATCAGCGAATGCTTGCCATGCACCACTTCGTCGTGGGAGATCGGCAGGATGAAATGCTCGGAGTAGGCATAGATCAGGCCGAAGCTCATCTCGTTGTGGTGATAGGCGCGGTGCACTGGATCGTTCTGGATGTAGTGCAGCGTGTCGTGCATCCAGCCCATGTTCCACTTGTAGGCAAAGCCCAGCCCGCCCTGCTGCACCGGCTGGCTGACGCCGGGCCAGGCGGTGGACTCCTCGGCGATGATCAAGGCGCCTGGTGCTTCGACGGCCGCCACGCCATTGAGATGGCGGATGAAATCGATGGCTTCGAGGTTCTCGCGCCCGCCATGACGATTGGGCACCCACTCGCCGGCCTTGCGCGAGTAGTCGCGATAGAGCATCGAAGCCACGGCATCGACCCGCAGGCCATCGATGTGGAAGTGTTTGAGCCAGTGCAGCGCCGAAGCCATCATGAAGCCGCGCACTTCGTTGCGACCCAGGTTGTAGATCAGCGTGTTCCAGTCCTGGTGGAAGCCTTCCAGCGGATTGTCGTACTCGTACAGGGCGGTGCCGTCGAAACGCGCCAGGCCGTGTTCATCGGTGGGGAAATGCGCCGGCACCCAGTCCAGGAGCACACCGATACCCCCTTGGTGGCAGGCATCGACGAAGGCCGCGAAGTCTTCTGCACTGCCGTAGCGCGAGGTCGGCGCGAACAGCGACAGTGGCTGATAGCCCCAGGAGCCGCCGAACGGGTGCTCCATGATCGGTAGCAGCTCGATGTGGGTGAACCCCAGTTCCTGCACATAGGGCACCAGGCGCTCGGCCAGTTCACGCCAGTTGTAGAAGCGCGATACCTCACCCGCGTCATCGAGCTCGCAGCGCCAGGAGCCGGCGTGCAGCTCGTAGATCGACAGCGGCGCGCTGTAGGCGTGGCGCGCGGCGCGCTGCTGCATCCAGTCATGGTCCTGCCAGGTGTGCGCGAGGGGGCCGGATACCTTGGACGCCGTGCTCGGTGGTAATTCGGTGGCGCGGGCCAGGGGGTCGGCCTTGAGCGGCAGCACGCCGTCGTGGCCCAGCACCTCGAACTTGTAGGCCTCGCCCACGCCCAGGCGCGGCACGAACAGCTCCCACACGCCGGCGTCATGGCGCAGGCGCATGGGGTGGCGGCGTCCGTCCCAATTGTTGAAGTCGCCCACCACCGACACGCGCCGGGCATTGGGCGCCCACACCGAGAAGCACACGCCATCGATGCCATCGGCGCACATCGGCTGGGCGCCGAAACGCCCTGAAAGGTCCCGGTGGTTGCCTTCGGCGAACAGGTAAAGATCCATCTCGCCCAGTTGGGGGCCGAAGCTGTAGGGGTCTTCGGTGATCTGCTCCCCTCCGGCCCAGCCGATGCGCAGCAGGTATGGGTGGGCTTCGTCCAGGTGCGCGGTGAAAAGCCCAGGCAGGCTGCCCTGCACCATTTCGGCCAGCACGCGTCCATCATGGCGCGCCAGCACGTGGACACTCAGGGCATTGGGCAGGAAGGCGCGGATGGACAGCCCGCCTGCGCCATCGGCATGGGGGCCGAGCACCGCAAAGGGATTGGCGTGCTCGGCGCGGGCCAGGGCATCCAGGTCCCGTTGCCGAAGGCCGCCGTTATCACGCGTGGTTGCATTCATCTCACTGCCCCTATCCGTTGATGTTTGAAATAAATAACCCACGCCCTCGTCTGGGAGCGGGTTTATCGAGGCGTCGAACCGTCGCGAACACCGGCGGAGCCGATGCCATCCACCGAGTCGTCTGCTTCGCGGGTGAACCCGCTCCCACGGAGGACGCCTATCGTCTGCAAAGAGGCTCAGCCCTCCCCCCAAGTACTGATCAGCCCATGCAACCCATGCAAAGGCACAGCCAACCAGCCTGGCCGGTTTTCGGCTTCGTAAGTGATTTCGTAGGCGGCTTTTTCCAGGCAGAACAGCTCCAGTGCGGCGCGCTCGCCTTCGGCCTGTTCCCAGGCGTGGGGCATGGCGGCGGTGGCCAGGCCATAGGCTTCGACGAAGGCATGACGCGACTGGTGCAAGTACTGCCGGGCAACTCGCTGCCGAGCCTGGCGAGCAGCGTCGGAGAGGTCTACCGCCGAAGCGCTGCGCAAGATCATCGCTGCAGCATAGTCGAAGGAACGCAACACGCCGCTGACATCCTTGTACGGGCTGTGCTTGGCCCTGCGTGCCTCCAGCGGCCGCGCAGGCTCGCCTTCGAAATCGATCAGGTAGGCATCGCCCTGCACCACCAGCACCTGGCCCAGATGCAGGTCGCCATGCACGCGCATCAGCAGCCCTCCCTGGGCCTGGCGGGCCAGGGTGTCGATGTGCTGGGCCAGGCCGTCACGTTGTTGCGCCAGGTCGTCGACCAAGGCCTGGCTGTCGCGGTCGAGGCTGTCGCGGTGCCGGGCCAGCAGGTCCAGGGCATGGTCCAGTTGCGCGCTGATCTGCGTGCTCCAGCGGGCGCAGTCCTCGACAGTGCTCGGCTGTGGGGCGAACGCCGCGTCATCGCTGGGGGCTGCCAGCAGCAGGTGCATCTCGCCCAGGCGCTGGCCGAGCAAGGCGGCGAAGCCTGTGAGCTCCACCAAAGCGTCGGTGTGCGCCTCGGGCTCGACGCTGGCCGGCTCCATCTCGTCGCGCACGGCGCGCTCCAGCGTGTTCTGGGTCCAGTCCCAGGCGTCGCCCTGGTTGTTCAGATAGCCCTGGGCAATCATCAGTAGGTGCGGCGTGCCTTGGTCGTCGACCCGGCTGACCCAGCCCAGCAACGGCGAGATGTTGGCAAAGCCGGCGGCGGTGAGGTAGGCGCTCATCTCAAGCTCCGGGTGAATACCTGGATTGACTCGACGGATCAGCTTGAGCACCAGGCTGCCGCCCACCACCACCGAGCTGTTGGACTGCTCGGCGCTCAGATAACGCACTTCGCTTTCTTCATTGAGCGCAAGGCTGGCCAGTTGCTCGGTGCAGTCGAAACGCAGCTCACCCGCACCACACGGCAGACGGGTGCGTGCCTGGCAGTTGCTGAGCACGGCGCGGATGAACGGCTCGAGCACGAAGGCGTCGGTGATCAGCCCCACCTGCCGCCCCCGGCGTACCCGCGAGAGCGCCAGTTGCTGGGGCAAGGCGCTGTTGATCTGCTCCTCGGGCAGCAGACCGAACGGCAGCTGGTAATGCTGCACCACGCCATCACTGTGAACCTGCAGCTCACTGAGCAGCACGGGCGTGGTGGCCGTGGCCAGGCGCACGCCGTAGCTCAGGCGCACCTGGTCGATCGGCCCTTGCTTGCCGGCGAACCAGCGACGCTTGGGCAGGTACTGGGGCAGGATGGTGGTTTCCAGAGTGTCGCTGGAGGGTGCGTCGAGCAGCTCTTCCATACGCTTGCGCAGCACCAGGGTGGTCAACTCCGGCAAGCCTTCGCTCGGCTCGATGTGCCAGCTGGGCATGCGGTCCCGCGAGGCCAGCAGGAACCAATAGAAGCCATAAGGTGGCAGCGTGAGCAGGAATGGCAACTGGCCGATGGGCGGGAAGGCACTGCCGCCGAGCATCTCCACCGGCACCTTGTCGGCGTAGGCGGACAGCTCCAATTCGGCGGCCTGGGCTGCACGCGAGACGTTGGCCACGCACAGGACGATTTCGCTGTTGCCCTCGGCATCGGTGTACTCGCGCAAGTAAGCGAGGATGCGTCGATTGCTGGGGGTCAGCATCTTCAGGGTGCCGCGGCCAAAGGCCTTTTGCTGCTTACGCACCGCCAGCAGGCGGCGGTTCCAGTTGAGCAGCGAGTGCGGATCGTGGGACTGGGCCTCGACGTTGACAGTCTGGTAGCCATAGAGCGGGTCCATGATCGGCGGCAACACCAGGCGCTGTGGATCGGCGCGGGAGAATCCGCCGTTGCGGTCCGGCGACCACTGCATGGGCGTGCGCACCCCATCGCGGTCACCCAGGTAGATGTTGTCACCCATGCCCAGCTCGTCGCCGTAATAAAGGGTCGGCGTACCGGGCATCGACAGCAGCAGGCTGGTGAGCAGCTCGATGCGCCGGCGGTCGCGCTGCAACAGCGGCGCCAGGCGCCGGCGGATGCCGAGGTTGATGCGGGCGCGGCGGTCCTCGGCGTAGTAGTTCCACAGGTAGTCGCGCTCACGGTCGGTGACCATCTCCAGGGTGAGCTCATCGTGGTTACGCAGGAAGATCGCCCATTGGCAGTTGGCCGGGATTTCCGGGGTCTGGCGCAGGATGTCGGTGATCGGGAAGCGGTCCTCCATGGCCAGTGCCATGTACATGCGCGGCATCAGCGGGAAGTGGAACGCCATGTGGCATTCGTCGCCATCGCCTTCGCCGAAATATGGCCGGGTATCTTCGGGCCATTGGTTGGCCTCGGCCAGGAGCATGCGGTCGGGGTAGTTGGCATCGATCTCCGCGCGGATCGCCTTGAGCACGTCATGGGTCTCGGGGAGGTTCTCGTTGTTGGTGCCGTCGCGCTCGATCAGGTAGGGGATAGCATCCAGACGCAGGCCGTCGACACCCAGGTCGAGCCAAAAGCGCATGACGCCGATCACGGCCTTCATCACCTGTGGGTTGTCGAAGTTCAGGTCCGGCTGGTGCGAATAGAAGCGGTGCCAGAAGTACTGGCCGGCGACCGGGTCCCAGGTCCAGTTGGACTTCTCGGTGTCCAGGAAGATGATCCGCGTGCCGTCGTACTTCTGATCGTTGTCCGACCAGACGTAGAAGTCCCGGGCCTTGCTGCCAGGCTTGGCATGCCGGGCGCGCTGGAACCAAGGGTGCTGGTCGCTGGTGTGGTTGATGACCAGCTCCGTGATCACCCGCAGGCCGCGCTTGTGGGCCTCGGCGATGAAACGACGGGCATCGGCCAGGGTGCCATAGTCGCTGTGCACGGCCTTGTACTCGGCGATGTCGTAGCCATCATCGCGCCGTGGCGAGGGGTAGAACGGCAGCAGCCAGAGGGTGTTGACGCCCAGTTCGGCGATGTAGTCGAGCTTGCCGATCAACCCGGCGAAATCACCGATGCCGTCGTTGTTCGAGTCGAAGAAGGACTTGATGTGCAGCTGGTAGATCACTGCGTCCTTGTACCACAGCGGGTCGTCGATGAAGGCTTGTGGGCGGGAACGCTTGGCCATGGGCGACTCCTTTCAATTCGGATTCAGCTTGCAACGGTTGTCCGGTGGCGCTTGTGGGAGCGGTTCCGCGAATACGGGTGGTGCTCCTGCTGGCGCGTTCGCGGGTAAACCCGCTCCACAGGGGACGCCGTTCTAGTGGGCTTTTTCGATTCGCCAGATGCCGAACGGCAGATGCCAGGGCTCGATGCGCATCCACTGGGTCTTGCCGTGCCAGGTCCAGCGGTGGCCGTTCATCAGGTCCTCGCCGAGGGTGTCGGCGTTGTCGTCCAGGCCCAGCTCCCACAGCGGCAGTTCGAAGTGCGCCTGCTGGGCGTTGTAGGGGTCGAGGCTGATGGCCACCAGGATGTAGTTATCCCGCTCGGGCGTGCGCTTGGCGAAATACAGGATGTTGTCGTTCCAGCAGTTGAAGAATTCGACGCCCAGGTGGGTTTGCAGGGCGCGGTTCTGCCGGCGGATGCGGTTGAGCTGGGCGATTTCGGCGATGATGTTGCCGGGCTGGGTGAAGTCCCGCGGGCGGATTTCGTACTTCTCCGAATCCAGGTATTCCTCCTTGCCCGGCAGCGGCGTGCCTTCGCACAGCTCGAAACCCGAATACATGCCCCACAGCCCCGACCCCATGGTCGCCAGGGCGGCGCGGATCAGAAAGCCGGCGCGCCCGGAGGTCTGCAGGAAATAGGGGTTGATGTCCGGCGTGTTGACGAAGAAGTTCGGCCGGTAGCAGTGGCACCACGGTGGCTGGTTGAGCTGCTGGAAATACTCGCGCAGCTCCTGCTTGGTGTTGCGCCAGGTGAAGTAGGTGTAGCTCTGGGCGTAGCCGACCTTGCCCAGGCGCGCCATCATCGCCGGGCGGGTGAAGGCCTCGGCGAGGAAGATCACATCGGGGTAGCGGCTGCGCACATTGGCGATCAGCCATTGCCAGAACGGCAGCGGCTTGGTGTGCGGGTTGTCGACGCGGAAGGTGCGCACGCCCTCCTCGACCCAGCCGACCACCACGTCACGCAAAGCCAGCCACAAGGAAGGCACGGCCTCGGCGGCATAGAAGTCGACGTTGACGATGTCCTGGTATTTTTTCGGCGGGTTCTCGGCGTAGCGGATGGTGCCGTCGGGGCGCCAGCTGAACCAGCCGGGATGTTCACTCAGCCAGGGGTGGTCCTGGGAACACTGGATGGCGAAGTCCAGGGCGATTTCCAGGCCATGCTCGGCGGCAGCGGCCACCAGGCGGCGAAAATCCTCACGGCTGCCCAGCTGCGGGTGGATGGCATCGTGGCCGCCTTCGGGGCTGCCGATGGCATACGGGCTGCCTGGATCACCCGGCTCGGCCTGCAAGGCATTGTTGCGGCCCTTGCGGTGCTTGGCACCGATGGGGTGGATGGGCGGGAAGTACAGCACGTCGAAACCCATGTCTCGGATCATCGGCAGGCGCTGGTGCACATCGTTGAAGGTGCCGTGGCGCTCGGCGCTGTCGGTGATCGAACGCGGAAAGAGTTCGTACCAACTGGCGAACAGGGCCTGCTCGCGGTCCACATCCACGGGGAACTCGACACTGCGGGTCAGGTAGCTACGGTGCTCGGCGTCGACCATCAGCGCGGCGGTACCAGGGTGCAGCAACAGCGCCACCTGGTCATCGGCGGTCAGTGTCGGGAGGCGTTGCTGGAGCTGTTCGAGCTGCTCGTGCAGCGGGCCGCTGCTGCGCTCGACCCCCTTGCCCAGCAGCAACCGGCCCTCCTCCAGTTCGAGCTTGATGTCGACACCGGCGTGATACTTCTTCTCAAGGTCGTGGCAGTAAGTGGCGAAAGGATCGATCCAAGCCTCGATGCAGAACAGGTGCAGGCCCAGTTCGAGCGGCGTGAACTCGGCGAGCCACAGGTCATTGCCAGGTGAATGCATGGGCACGGTGTGCCAGCGCCGGCTGTGGGCCTGGCGCCAGTGCAGGACCACCGCCAGACGATCATGGCCGTCGCTGTAGACCTTGCTGCTCACCGCCACGCGCTGGCCACGTACCGCCTTGGTGGCGAAAGTGCCAGCATCGAGTACCGGTTGCGTGTCTTCGACCACGATACGCGGCGCCAGCAGCGCCTGGGACAGGCTCAGGGCCTGATCCGGGTGATCGTTGGCCATGGGCACGCTATCGAACGGCTCATTTCCGGACATCGAACCATGCTCCCTTTTGCAGTGGCGGTAAGGGTTCAGAGCCGCGGGCGCTGCCTGGGGTTCAAAAAAATGAGCGAACGGTGCAGGGCGAAGTCAAAGCCTGCAACGACGCTTGATTCCCATGGGAGGCCTGGCATGAACATTCCCATTCCACCGGAGACGCCCGACCCGAACATCGACGCCCCCACCCTGCCACCGCGTTTGCCGGAGGAAGAGCCGGACGAGCTGCCGATCAAACCGACCGTGCCGCCGACCGTGGGGGATCCGCCGAGCGAGGAGCCACCGGTGAAAGGCAAAGGATAGACAAGGTCATGTGACAAGCACGGTATGGAAAGTGGGAACGCGGGGCGGCGGTGCTCTGAATCACACCGCCGTACCTGTGTGGAGCTGGCGGAGCCTGCGCCGGCCCCCACCGGGATTGCGTCGTTCTCACGACTTACGCGGTCCTTGTGGGAGCGGCTCTACCCGCGAAGCAATCGCCACGGAGCAAGACCGTTGCGCCCAAGGAGGGGGTGATACCGAAAATCGGCTACAGATTGATCTCAGCGATGCTGATCTCGCGCATGCGGAACTTCTGCACCTTCCCGGTCACCGTCATCGGGAACTCCTCGACGAAGCGGTAATGACGCGGCACCTTGAAATGAGCGATGCGCGCCTTGCACCAGCCCTGCAGCTCTTCGGCCGTGGCGCTGTGCCCGGGGTGCAGCTTGATCCAGGCCACCACTTCTTCGCCATAGCGACTGCAGGGAATGCCGATCACTTGGGCATCGGCCACGGCGGGGTGGGTATAGAAGAACTCCTCCAGCTCGCGCGGATAGATGTTCTCACCCCCGCGAATGATCATGTCCTTGTTGCGTCCGACGATGCGCACGTAGCCCTGCTCGTCCATCACCGCCAGGTCGCCCGAATGCATCCAGCCGGCCGGATCGATAGCGTCCTGGGTGGCTTGCGCGTTGTTCCAGTAGCCGAGCATCACGCTGTAGCCGCGTGTGCACAGCTCGCCGATTTCGCCACGCGGGACGATGTTGCCGTGCTCGTCCACCAGCTTGCTTTCCAGTTGCGGCTGGGTGCGCCCGACCGTGGTCACGCGCAGCTCCAGCTCGTCGTCCGGGCCGGTCTGCAACGACACCGGGCTGGTCTCGGTCATGCCGTAGGCGATCTGCACCTGGGCCATGTGCATCTGCTCGATCACCCGGCGCATCACTTCGATCGGGCAGGTGGCCCCGGCCATGATGCCGCTGCGCAAGCTGGAGAGGTCCAGATCGGCGCGACCGGGATGATCGAGCATGGCGATGAACATCGTCGGCACGCCATAGAGAATGCTCGCGCGCTCCTCGGCCACGGCCTTCAGGGTCAGGCCCGGGTCGAAGGCATCGTTGGGATAGATCATGGTACTGCCATGGGTGATGCAGCCCAGGTTGGCCATGACCATGCCGAAGCAATGGTACAGCGGCACGGGGATCACCATGCGATCCTGCGCCGTCAGGCCCAGGCTCGCACCGACCATGTAGCCATTGTTGAGGATGTTGTAGTGGCTGAGCGTGGCGCCCTTGGGCGCGCCGGTGGTGCCGGAGGTGTACTGGATGTTCACCGGCTGGTCGAACTGCAGGCTGCGCTGACGGGCCTCGAAGGCGGCAAGGTCGGTCTGCCCTGCCCGCTCGATCAGGCGAGCCCAGGGCAGGAAGCCGGCGGGCGGGTTGGCGGCAAGGCTGATCACCCCGCGCAATGCAGGCAGCCGCTCGCAGGTCAGCTGACCGGGCGTGCTGGTGTGCAGTTCAGGTGCCAAATCCAGCAGCATGGCGTGGTAGTCGGAGGTCTTGAAGGCATCGGCGCACACCAGCCAGCTGCACCCGGACTGGCGCAGCACGTACTCCAGCTCGCCGACCCGGTAGGCCGGGTTGATGTTGACCAGGATCGCGCCGACCTTGGCGCTGGCCAATTGCAGGATGCACCATTGGGCACAGTTGGGCGCCCAGATCCCGACTCGGTCGCCCAGCTGCACACCCAGCGTCATCAGCGCTCGGGCATGGCCATCGACGGTCTCGGCCAGTTGCCGCCAGCTGTAGCGCTGCCCCTGGTGGCGAACGACCAAGGCTTCGCCGTCGGGGTGGCGGGCCACGGTGGCATCGAAGGCCTGGCCGATGGTCAGGGTCAACAACGGGCGGTCCTGACGACCGCGGGTGTAGCTTGGTTGACTCATGAATGTCCCTTCTTGTGGTTGTTCTGGGCATGACTGAAGCAAGCGACGCTACTCTGGCGCAGATTTACGTTAACGTAAAGGTCACAGGTCGATTGACAGTGCCGAGCGCCATGTTTACGTTAACGTAAAGGTGAAAAACGATATCGGGCTGGACGGCGTACCACCAATCCTGTGCGAGCGGGCAACCCTCGCTCCACAGGGCTGGCGCAAAGCCCTTGAGCTACGGTGTAACCCAACTTCAAGAACAAGAAGGTGCCCCCGCATGCATTACCCCACCCTGAACTTCGCCCTGGGCGAAACCATCGACATGCTCCGCGACCAGGTGCGCACCTTCGTTGCCGCCGAACTGGCCCCCCGCGCCGCTCAGATCGACCACGACAACCTGTTCCCCGCCGACATGTGGCGCAAGTTCGGCGACATGGGCCTGCTGGGCATCACCGTGCCGGAGGAGTACGGCGGCGCCGGCCTGGGATACCTGGCCCACGTGGTCTCGATGGAGGAAATCAGCCGCGGCTCGGCCTCGGTGGCCCTCTCCTATGGCGCCCACTCCAACCTGTGCGTCAACCAGATCAACCGCAACGGCACCCATGAGCAGAAGCTCAAGTACCTGCCCAAGCTGATCAGCGGCGAGCACATCGGTGCCCTGGCCATGAGCGAGCCCAACGCCGGCTCCGACGTGGTGTCGATGAAACTGCGCGCCGAGAAGCGCGGCGATCATTACGTGCTCAACGGCAGCAAGACCTGGATCACCAACGGCCCAGATGCCAACACCTATGTGATCTACGCCAAGACTGACCTGGACAAGGGCCCTCACGGCATCACCGCGTTCATCGTCGAGCGCGACTGGAAAGGCTTCTCGCGCAGCAACAAGTTCGACAAGCTGGGCATGCGCGGCTCCAACACCTGCGAGCTGTTCTTCGATGGTGTGGAGGTCCCCCAGGAAAACATCCTCGGCCAACTCAACGGCGGCGTGCGTGTGCTGATGAGCGGCCTGGACTACGAGCGCGTGGTCCTCTCCGGCGGCCCGACCGGCATCATGCAGGCCTGCATGGACCTGGTGGTGCCCTACATCCATGACCGCAAGCAGTTCGGCCAAAGCATCGGCGAGTTCCAGCTGATCCAGGGCAAGATCGCCGACATGTACACCCAGCTCAACGCCAGCCGCGCCTACCTCTATGCCGTAGCCCAGGCCTGCGACCGTGGCGAGACCACCCGCAAGGACGCTGCCGGGGTCATCCTCTATACCGCCGAGCGCGCCACTCAAATGGCCCTGGAGGCGATCCAGATCCTCGGTGGCAACGGCTATATCAACGAATTCCCGGCAGGTCGCCTGCTGCGCGACGCCAAGCTGTACGAAATCGGCGCCGGCACCAGCGAGATCCGCCGGATGCTGATCGGTCGCGAACTGTTCAACGAAACCCGCTGAGCACGAGGAACCGGCGTCCATGGCTATCCTGCACACCCAGATCAACCCGCGTTCGACGGAGTTCTCCGCCAACAGCGCGGCCATGCTCGAACAGGTCCAGGCCCTGCGTACCCTGCTCGCCCAGGTCAGTCAGGGCGGTGGCCCCAAGGCCCAGGAGCGGCATACGTCGCGAGGCAAACTGCTGCCTCGCGAGCGCATCGATCGCCTGCTCGACCCGGGCTCGCCCTTCCTCGAGATCGGCCAACTGGCTGCCCATCAGGTCTATGGCGAGGACGTACCCGCCGCGGGCGTGATCGCCGGCATCGGTCGTATCGAAGGGGTCGAGTGCATGATCGTGGCCAACGACGCCACGGTCAAAGGCGGCTCCTACTACCCGCTGACGGTGAAAAAACACCTGCGCGCCCAGGCCATCGCCCTGCAGAACCGCCTGCCGTGCATCTACTTGGTGGACTCCGGTGGCGCCAACCTGCCCCGCCAGGACGAGGTCTTCCCCGACCGCGAGCACTTCGGGCGAATCTTCTTCAACCAGGCCAACATGAGCGCGCTGGGCATCCCGCAGATCGCCGTGGTCATGGGCTCGTGCACCGCTGGCGGTGCCTATGTGCCGGCCATGGCCGACGAAGCGATCATGGTGCGCCAGCAGGCGACCATCTTCCTCGCCGGCCCGCCTTTGGTGAAAGCCGCCACCGGTGAGGTGGTCAGTGCCGAGGACCTGGGCGGTGCCGACGTGCACTGCCGCATCAGCGGCGTGGCCGACCACTACGCCGACAACGATGAACACGCCCTGGCCCTGGCCCGTCGCAGCGTGGCCAACCTCAACTGGCGCAAGCTCGGCCAACTGCAGCGCCAGGCGCCCATCGCCCCGCTGTATGACGCCCAGGAGCTGTACGGTGTGGTCCCGGCCGATGCCAAGCAACCGTTCGATGTGCGCGAAGTCATCGCACGCCTGGTCGACGGCTCGGTGTTCGATGAATTCAAAGCCTTGTTCGGCACCACCCTGGTGTGCGGCTTCGCCCACCTGCATGGCTACCCGGTGGCGATCCTGGCCAACAACGGCATCCTGTTCGCCGAGGCCGCGCAAAAAGGCGCGCACTTCATCGAACTGGCCTGCCAACGCGGCATTCCGTTGCTGTTCCTGCAGAACATCACAGGCTTCATGGTCGGCAAAAAGTATGAAGAAGGCGGCATCGCCAAGCACGGCGCCAAACTGGTGACTGCGGTGGCCTGCGCCCAGGTGCCGAAGTTCACCGTGATCATCGGTGGCAGCTTCGGCGCCGGCAACTACGGCATGTGCGGCCGCGCCTATGACCCGCGCTTCTTGTGGATGTGGCCCAACGCACGCATTGGCGTGATGGGCGCGGAACAGGCTGCCGGCGTGCTGGCCCAGGTCAAGCGCGAGCAGAGCGAACGCGCCGGTACGGCCTTCAGCGCCGAGGAAGAAGCCAAGCTCAAGCAGCCGATCCTCGACCAGTACGAGCGCCAGGGCCACCCCTACTACTCCAGCGCACGGCTGTGGGACGACGGCGTCATCGACCCGGCGCAGACCCGCGACGTGCTCGGCCTGGCGTTGTCCGCCGCGCTGAACGCCCCGATCGAACCGACCCGCTTCGGCATTTTCCGGATGTGACCCATGAGCGATTTCAGCACCCTGGAAGTCATCAAGGATCCTCGCGGTTTCGCCACCCTGTGGCTGAGCCGCGAAGACAAGAACAACGCCTTCAATGCGCAGATGATCCGCGAACTGATCGTCGCCCTGGACCAGCTCGCCGAGGACACCAGCCTGCGCTTCGTGCTGCTGCGCGGCCGGGGTCGGCATTTCAGCGCAGGTGCGGATCTGGCCTGGATGCAACAATCGGCGCAGCTGGACTTCAACACCAACCTGGACGACGCCCGGGAGCTGGGCGAGCTGATGTATGCCCTGCACCGGCTCAAGACACCCACCCTGGCGGTGGTGCAAGGCGCGGCCTTCGGCGGCGCCCTGGGCCTGATCAGTTGCTGTGACATGGCCATCGGCGCCGAGGACGCGCAACTGTGCCTTTCAGAAGTGCGCATCGGCCTTGCCCCAGCGGTGATCAGCCCGTTCGTGGTCAAGGCCATCGGCGAGCGTGCCGCCCGCCGCTATGCCCTGACCGCCGAGCGCTTCAGCGGCGTGCGCGCCCGCGAGCTCGGTTTGCTGGCCGAGGTCTATCCGGCCAGCGAGCTGGACGCTCAGGTCGAGGCCTGGATCGACAATCTGTTGCTCAACAGCCCCCAAGCCCTGCGTGCCACCAAGGACCTGCTGCGCGAAGTCGACGATGGCGAACTGAGCCCGGCCCTGCGCCGTTACTGCGAGAACACCATCGCCCGCATCCGCGTCAGCCCCGAAGGCCAGGAGGGCCTGCGCGCCTTCCTGGAAAAACGCCGCCCCGCCTGGCAAGCCAACGAGAAGGAACCGCGCCCATGAGCCGCCCCACCCTGACCACCCTGCTGGTCGCCAACCGCGGCGAGATCGCCTGCCGGGTCATGCGCACCGCCAAGGCCATGGGCCTGACCACCGTCGCCGTGCACAGCGCCACCGACCGCGACGCCCGCCACAGCCGCGAGGCAGACATCCGCATCGACCTGGGCGGCACCAAGGCTGCCGAAAGCTACCTGGTGATCGACAAGCTCATCGCCGCCGCCAAGGCCAGCGGCGCCCAGGCCATCCACCCGGGCTATGGCTTTCTCTCGGAGAACGCAGGGTTTGCCCGCGCCATCGAACAAGCCGGGCTGATCTTCCTCGGCCCACCGGCCAGCGCCATCGACGCAATGGGCAGCAAATCGGCGGCCAAAGCGCTGATGGAAAGCGCCGGTGTCCCCCTGGTGCCGGGTTATCACGGCGATGCCCAGGACCTGGAAACCTTCCGCGCCGCCGCAGAGCGTATCGGCTACCCCGTGCTGCTCAAGGCCAGTGCTGGCGGCGGCGGCAAGGGCATGAAGGTGGTCGAGGAAGAAAGCCAGTTGGCCGACGCCCTGGCCTCGGCGCAGCGTGAGGCGCAATCGTCGTTCGGCGATGCACGCATGCTGGTGGAAAAATACGTGCTCAAGCCTCGCCACGTGGAAATCCAGGTGTTCGCCGATCAGCACGGCAACTGCCTCTACCTCAACGAGCGCGACTGCTCGATCCAGCGCCGTCACCAGAAGGTGGTCGAAGAAGCCCCTGCCCCGGGCCTGTCTGCCGACCTGCGCCAGGCCATGGGTGAGGCGGCGGTACGCGCCGCTCAGGCCATCGGCTATGTCGGCGCCGGTACAGTGGAGTTCCTGCTCGATGCCCGCGGCGAGTTCTTCTTCATGGAGATGAACACCCGCCTGCAAGTGGAACACCCGGTCACCGAAGCCATCACTGGCCTGGACTTGGTGGCCTGGCAGATTCGCGTGGCCTGTGGCGAGCCGCTGCCGATCACCCAGGCACAGGTGCCGCTGATCGGTCATGCCATCGAAGTGCGGTTGTACGCCGAAGATCCGGCCAATGAGTTCCTGCCGGCCACAGGCACCCTGGCGCTGTACCGCGAATCGGCCCCAGGCGAAGGCCGCCGGGTGGACAGCGGCGTCAGTGAGGGGGATGTCGTCTCGCCGTTCTACGACCCCATGCTGGGCAAGCTGATTGCCTGGGGCCAGGACCGCGAACAAGCCCGCCTGCGTCTTCTGGCCATGCTCGATGAGTTCGCCATCGGCGGGCTGAAGACCAACATCGCTTTCCTGCGCCGCATCCTGGCGCACCCGGCCTTCGCCGCGGCCGAACTGGACACAGGCTTCATTCCACGTCACCAGGCCGAGCTGTTGCCAGCACCCGCTGCCTTGCCAGCGGACTTCTGGCAAGCCGCTGCCGAGGCCTGGCTGCAGGGCAGCCCCACACTACAGCGCCAGGACGATCCCAGCTCGCCCTGGGCACGGCATGATGGCTTGCGCCTGGGACTGCCGGCGCGCAGCAGCCTGCACCTGGTCAGTGGTGGGCAGGATCAGGCGGTGGCCTTGGAATACAGCGCACCATCCACCTGGCAACTGCAGGGTGAGCACCTGTGCCATGAGCACGATGGCCTGCGTCGCCGCCACCTGGCCATTCGCCGGGGCGATGCCCTGTATCTGCAATGGAATGGCGAAATGCACGCGGTCAGCGCCTACGACCCGATTGCCGAGGCCGAAGCCAGCCACAGCCACCAAGGCGGCCTGAGCGCGCCCATGAACGGCAGTATCGTGCGTGTGCTGGTGGAACCGGGCCAGGCCGTGGAGGCTGGCACCGCGCTGGTGGTGCTCGAAGCGATGAAGATGGAACACAGCATCCGCGCGCCCCATGACGGCACGGTCAAGGCGCTGTTCTGCCAGGAGGGAGATATGGTCAGCGAAGGGTCGGTGCTGGTGGAGTTGACGGAGTAAGCACAAAGGGGCCGCTATCCTGCCCACGATAGGAGGATAGCGGCCTCTGCAAATCAGAACTTGCCGTGCACCCGGACCACGACTCCGAGAAACTCGCAGCCCTCTTCGCACAGGACAGTGGGGTAGCGGGTGTTGAGCGGCCTGAGCATTCGCTCCCCCCCTTCCTCGATCAGTTGCCTCAGCACCGCGGCCTTCCCCGGTTGGCGGGCGATCACCAGTTTGCCAGGTATCACATCCAGACCGGTATCCACCAGGATGAGCATCCCCTGAGGCACACTCGTACCGCTTGCGGCATTCATCGAGTCGTTTTCAACCGGTAGCCAGAATGCGTTACCGGCTGGCATGTAGTCGCTCTGCTCATGCACATCGGCGGTTTCAGGCAATGTGCCCTGTAGATCGCTCCAAGCCAGCACCGGAAGTCGAAAACTGGCATAGCGCAAGGCTTCGCCCGATATCGGCCGTCCTGGCGCGTAGACCCCAGGCGTTTCACGCAACAGGTTGCGCTCCACCACCATGACTTGAGCCTGCAGGTACACCAACCCGAGCTTTTCCAGCTTTTCGTTGATCGTCGCCAGCGTGGGTTTTCGGGTACCGCGCAACCAATGACCTACACCGCCCTGGGTCATCCCCAGACGTTCGGCGAGCTTGAGCTGGTTGAGCTTGTGTTCACGCTTGTAGCGCGCGAGAAATTCGTTCCAGTTTTCCATGGCGGAGAACAATACGGACTGCACCTGCCGCATCAATACACATCCCGAATTATCTTCAATGAGATAAATAATACATGCTGACCTATGCTCCGTATTCACCACTCCCAAGTGAATCTCAACAGGTATCAGGATGAAACCATCGAAAAACGACGAAACAGATCTCGACAGCGAAGCAGCCCGCCGCGCCCTGGACTACTACCTCAATCCCTCCCCGCCCCGGCCCAATCTGGACACCAAGATCTGGACACTGCACGAAGGCGTAAGCGCCGTACAGGCCCGTGACCATGCCCTGGCTCTGTTGCGCTGTGCGGCGGCCACCGCCCACGAAACCGCCAATCACCAGCCCCAAGGCATGACCCGGGAAGTGATGTTCGCCTTGATGCACATGATGAATATGGCCAGGGCGCTGCTGGAGCATGAGCAGGCGTCAGGAAAGACCGAAAGATGAAGGAGACGTGATAGCCGACGAGCGGTGAAGAGCCCGTTTTTCGGCAATTGAGACATGACCCGGTAATATTTTTTTACCAGGTAGGAGAAAATTCATTTGACTGGCAAATGATAACGATTATTAATGCGCTCAGCTGGTCGCGAGACCCGCTGGATAACCTGACAGCCCTTAGGTCGGACTCTCAGATTATCTCCTCATCAGGCTAATCACGGTTTTTGACCCGGCTTTTTGCCGGGTCTTTTTTTGGCTCTTCAGGCTAATGAAGATCGGTACCGCTTGATGGTCACGATGATAGCAAAGGTGTGTCAATTCGTGAACGGGTGTTACAGCGTTTTGCGAAATCAGCACTTGAGAATCAATATCGTTACGACTAATCTATCGGCGCATCAAGGAAGATGCCCCCTCCTCCCACCTTGAGCAAGGAGCTGTCCATGGCCCGTCTGCTACTGCCCCTTGAACAAGACACCGCCCCGCGAGCACCTCACGTAGACGCCCAGCTCCACGCCCTGAAGCGCTTGCCCCGACGCGTGCAACAGGTCTTTCTGCTCAATCGCCTCGACCAACTGGACCTGGCCAGCATCGCCCAGCGCCTCGACCTGCCCTTGCTGGCCGTCGAGCGCCACCTGAACCAAGCCCTACAGACCACCTGCGCACCAGGCAACGCCCTCGCCCGTACTGCAGGACAGTGGTACATCCACTTGCAAAGTCCGGAAGCCACCGCCTGCGAACGTATCGATTTTCGCCGCTGGCTGGACACCGTTCCGGACCACCTGCACGCCTTCCACGACACCGAACTGCGCTGGCGCAGCCTGCTCGCCCCTGCTCGCCAGTTGGGCCATGACGGCTGGTACCGCCATGGCCGGGCGGCATTGTCGCTGGGCGGCTGCTCGGTGGCCGTCGGCCTGGGCGTTGCGGCACTGGCGCTTTTCGCGTTCTGGGCCTGATCCCACCAACTGCGTTGTATTGCCTATTCGCGGGCAAACCCGCTCGACGGTGATCTTGGTAGGAGCGGGTTTACCCGCGAATGAGTTCGGCCCTGCAATCCAGAGCAGCCGCCCTCGCCGCTTACAGCCCAGCCATTTCCTACAAGGATTTAGTCACCCAGCATTCGAGCCAAGCGGTGTAGAGTAACGCCACAACAAAGCCACAGGAGTCTGGCAATGACCGTGACGCTGTCCCCGCTGCAGATCGACTGCGATTTCGATTCCGGCAATATTCAGGTACTGGACACCCGCGACCCGAGCCGGGTGCGCCTGGCGATCCGCCCCGACACCAACAGTGGCCATTTCCAGTGGTTCCACTTCAAGGCCAGTGGCCTGACGCCGGGCCATACCCACCGTTTCAGCCTGGACAACGCCAGCCAGTCCTCCTACAACAAGGCCTGGCACGGCTATCAAGCCGTGGCGTCCTATGATCAGCAGCACTGGTTTCGCATCCCCAGCCAGTTCGACGGCCAAGCCTTGGTGTTCGAACTGCAAGCCCAAGCCCCCCAAGCCTGGTTCGCCTATTTCGAACCCTACCCGCGTGCCCGCCACAACCAACTGATCGAACGCGCCAAGCAACTGCCGAATGTCGAGCTGCTGGCCTGTGGTCGTAGCGTGCAAGGCCGCGACATCCCGCTGCTGCGCGCAGGCGACGGCGCACCGGGTAAACGCAAGCTGTGGCTGATCGCCCAGCAGCATCCGGGCGAGCACATGGCCGAGTGGTTCATGGAGGGCGTGATCGACCGCCTGCAAGCCAACGACAGCACCGTCCAGGCGCTGCTGGCCGCTGCCGACCTGTACCTGATACCCAACATGAACCCTGATGGCGCCTTCCTCGGCCACCTGCGCACCAACTTCAAGGGCAAGGACCTCAACCGCGCCTGGCAGGATGCCAGCGTCGAGCTCAGCCCCGAGGTGTTCTTCGCCCAGAGCCAGATGAAGCAACACGGTGTGGATGCGTTCATCGACGTCCACGGCGATGAGGAAATCCCCCACGTCTTCACCGCTGCCTGTGAAGGCAATCCGGGCTATTCGCCACGTCTGGCGAAGCTGGAAGAGCAGTTCCGTACGACGCTTTGCAGCATCACCCCGGACTTCCAGACCGTGCATGGCTATACCCGCGACGAGCCTGGCCAGGCCAACATGACCCTGGCCTGCAATGCCGTGGGCCAGGCCTATGACTGCCTGTCGCTGACGCTGGAGATGCCCTTCAAGGACCACGACGACGCGCCCAACGCCATCACTGGCTGGTCGGGCGAGCGTTCCAAAGCGCTGGCCGGTGCAGTGCTGGAAACCTTGTCGAAGATGGTCAAGGATTTGCGTTAAAGCCTCGTCTGACGCGATCGCGGGACAAGCCCGCTCCTACAGGGAGCCAGTGCTGCGCCTTGTTCCGCGATGGCGGCCGGATTGGCGCCACGAAACCGAATGGTTTGAAAACGAAAGACTAGAAAGGGACTGTGCGCTACGCACACATAAAATCGAGAGGGATTTTTGAGAGAAATGGCAGGGGCGGCTGGATTCGAACCAACGCATGGCAGGATCAAAACCTGCTGCCTTACCGCTTGGCGACGCCCCTGTAATCGGATGCGACGAGTGCAGAAGCACTGTCGCTCTGACGGTTCGCTGACAACGACGTTGAGCCGCTGTGCTGGAATGGGCGGCACTATACCAACACTCTCTTTACCTGGGAACCCCTGGAGTGAAAAAAATTGCCTTAAAACAGCAAGTTAGTTCCCAGACCTGGTTCAGCATCGCAATCTGCCCTGGCCATCCGTCGTATTTTTTGCGCCTCGCTTTAACAACAGCCTATTCGCCCCTTCCAATCAGGTAAGCAAAACCTGCGCATTACAAGGAGGGCGCCATGCCAGTTTCCCATGACCTTTACCAAGACCTGCACTACCCCCGCGAAATCGTTCAGCAGAGGCGCCAAGAGGACAAGGAGCTGGATCGGTTGCTGGATGAATACATGGACATCGACAACCAGGTGTTGGCCGCCGAGTCTATCTCGGCAGGCATTGCCGATGACGATGATCTGCGCCGCCTCAAGGAGCGGCGCCTGGCGGTGAAGTACATGATCGAGCGGCAGCTCGAGCGTAAGGCTTGAACGCCCTGGGGCTGCTATGCGGCCCGTTCGCGGGGCAAGCCGACTCCAGGGCTTGGTGATAGCCGTAGAAGCGGCCTCGTGCCGCGAAAGGGCCGCCAAACGGCCCCGCCCGATCTCAAGCCGACGCCAACGCCATCGCCTTGTGGGTATCGATCAGATGCTGCACCACCCCAGGATCGGCCAGCGTCGAGATATCCCCCAACGCATCGTA
>NZ_JBLUPV010000049.1:0-21431 GCF_048068075.1 Pseudomonas sp. NY15354 | reverse complement strand
CTTTTCGCCTTTACGGCGACCTACTTTTTCTCTTGGGCAAAAGTAGGCAAAAACCCCTGGCTCCCACATCCGGCCCCGGCGCTGCGCGCCGGGATTCCCTCGTTGCGGTGTCTTGCGGGGCTTCGCGGCCTCCGGCTGGCTGCGCCAGCCTCCATCTCGCGACTTCGGCTCTCGCCGAAGGGCGCTACGCGCCTGCCCCTCCAGACACCTCCACTCGGCCTCCTGAGGTCGCGATTGGTGGTGCCTGGTCCATCGCGCATCAACGGCAACGGCAAACAAGCTAATTATTTGTTGTTTGTGCCGGCCCATTCGCGGGTAAACCCGCTCCCACAGGTACAGCGCCGCTCTCATGGGCAGCGGTGAACCTGTGCGGGTTTACCCGCGAATAGGCCCGTGCCGCAACACAAAAGCGTTGTTCCTGCCTGGCCGCTCCCGCGGCGTGGCAGACAACAGCGCAGGGCCTATGGAGTCGGGGCCTGTCAGCGATAGCGAGTCATCACCCGCGGCTCGCCTCCAGCGCCTGCGCCAGGTCCGCGATGATGTCGTCGCAGTGCTCGATCCCGATCGACAACCGCACCATGTCCCGTGGCACGCCAGCTTTCTCCAGCTCTTCATCATTGAGCTGGCGATGGGTGGTGGACGCGGGATGGCAGGCCAGTGACTTGGCATCGCCGATGTTCACCAAGCGCACCACCAACTGCAGCGCATCGATGAAGCGCGCCCCGGCTTCTTGCCCGCCCTTGATCCCGAACGAAAGAATCGACGCCGGTTTGCCGCCGGTGTAGCGGCGCGCCAGTGCGTGCTCCGGATGGTCTGGCAAGCCGGCGTACTTCACCCAGGCGACCTGTTCGTGCCCTTGCAGGTAGTGCGCGACCTTCAGGGCGTTTTCGGTGTGTCGCTCCATGCGCAGGGCCAGGGTCTCAAGCCCCTGCAGGATCAAGAACGCATTGAACGGCGACAGCGCCGCACCCGTGTTGCGCAGCGGCACCACGCGGCAGCGGCCGATGAAGGCGGCGGGGCCGAAGGCTTCGGTGTAGGTCACGCCGTGATAGGACGGGTCGGGGGTGTTGAGCAGGGCGAAGCGTGCTTTGTTGTCGGCCCAGGGGAATTTGCCGGAATCGATGACGATGCCACCGATGCTGGTGCCGTGGCCGCCGATGTACTTGGTCAGCGAGTGCACGACGATGTCGGCACCGTGCTCGAAGGGGCGGCACAGGATGGGCGTGGCGACGGTGTTGTCGACGATCAGCGGCACGCCGTGGCGGTGCGCGGCGTCGGCCAGGGCCTGGAGGTCGACGATGTTGCCGGCGGGGTTGCCGATGGACTCGCAGAACACCGCCTTGGTGCGTTCGTCGATCAGCGCTTCGAGGGCGGCGATGTCGTCGTGCGGCGCGAAGCGGGTCTGGATGCCCATGCGTGGCAGGGTGTGGGCCAGCAGGTTGTAGGTGCCGCCGTAGAGCTTGGCCACCGAGACGATGTTGTCGCCGGCCTCGGCGACGGTCTGGATGGCGTAGGTGATGGCGGCCATGCCCGAAGCCACGGCCAGCGCGCCGACGCCGCCTTCCAGCGCGGCCATGCGCTGCTCGAGGACGTCGTTGGTGGGGTTCATGATGCGCGAATAAATGTTGCCGGCGACTTTGAGGTCGAACAGGTCGGCCCCGTGCTGGGTGTCGTCGAAGGCGAACGAGGTGGTCTGGTAGATCGGGACGGCCACGGCCTTGGTGGTCGGGTCGGGGCTGAAGCCCGCGTGGATGGCCAGGGTTTCCAGCTTCATGTATCGATCCTTGAGTCGTGGTGGAAGCGTTTGAGCATGGAGGCTGGGGGGAGGGTGGTCAAGGTGAGCAAAGGCGGATGATCTGCTCGAAAAGTTGACGTGTATGAATACTCACCGTTGGTGCGTGCGCGGCGCTGCTGTACCTTGGCGGTCAATCAACGCAGCGACTTTTCAGGGCAGCAAGCAGATGGATCGGACGACGTTTCTCGCGCAACCGGATGTGAATGGCTTCATCGAGTGGCTCCAGGCAACGCTTGGGCATCTGCAGGTGCACCTGCGCTTGCGGCGCAGCAAGCAGGTGAGGGGTGGCCTGGATCTGCAAGTGGTGGGCCTGGAGCAGGTGCATGCGGCCTATCGGTGGGGTGCGGGGTGGCAGGACTACCAGACCGGGAAGTGGGTCGCTTCCACGGACTGGGTCAGCACCAAGGCCTCGCTCGATCTGCTGCGCAGCCGCTTGGCCAGCGCGCTGGCCTCGGGTTGTGACGATGCGACCTACAAGGCCTGCCGCGCGGTGTTGCAATGGGGCGGTGTCTGGGGAGCCGTACCGTTTCTTGGCGAATTGCGACGCAAGGGCAAACTGGTCGAGTACCTAAATGCGTGCCGGCCGTTGTTCAGCCTCGATACGGACCAAAAACTCTCGGACCTGAGCGAGCGCAGCATCCAGCGCTTCGACGCGGGGCTGACCAAGATCCATGCCCTGATCGACACGACCGGCTCGCCGATCTATGACAGCCGTGTCGGCGCGGCCATTGCCATGTTGTACGCACGCTACCGGGAAAATGCCCAAGGGCGCGCGCAACTGAAGTTCCCCAGCGGTGCCGCGCGGGGCAAGCAGATACGTGATCCGGGCGAACTTGGCTACGCGGCTGCGCCGCGGTTCTTCACCTCGAAGGTCACGGACCACATCTGGGCACGAAGCCAGGTCGAGCTAGGGTGGATCATCCAGGCGGTGCTCGCGCGCTTGCCTGGGATGTTTTCCGGCTCGTTGGCCGAGCGCAGCCACTGCTTCGAAGCGGCGCTGTTCATGATCGGTTATGACCTGCGTTGCCTGGTGCCGGATGCCGATGTGATTGCTGTGCCAGGCGATGCGGTCAAAGCGGGCAAGCGAACCAGAAGGCTTCGTGGAACTTGGGTGCAACCCAGCACGGTGTTTCCGCAGGTCTTCTGGGATTACCTCGAGTGCAGCCAGGGCGCCGGTTACAGCGTCGAACTGTCCGATTTCAGGCAGTGGCAGGTACAAGTCAAAGGGCGAGAGCCGAGCACTGCCCGGGATTACGCCACGGCGTTCAAGCACAGCGAACTCGACATTGTCAGATTCAGCCTCCCGCAAATCGAGGCCATTGCCAACGGCGGCGCAAAGGGCCTGGAAGTGCTCAGCGGTGGCATCCCCGAGTTCATCGCTGGCGATGAATACGAACAGGTGTATCTGGTGAATGTCTATCTGTCTGGTCGTGCGACGGAAATGGCGCGTGAACATTCGGTACCCGCTGCAGAGCTCATCCTCCGGGCAGGCTTCGCGGGTAAACAGAGCACGGCAAAGTTGATCCTCAGATTAGGTCGCACGTTGGGCGAGCACTTCGACCTGATCGCCAACGGACACCCGACCGAGTTGTTCGAGACGTTCTTCGGCCAGACCCTCACGGATCTCGACGATCAGCTGTTCAAAGCACTGGAGTGCATCGGCGTTACGGGGGCAGTAGCACAGGACCCGGAATACAGCCCCGCATTCGCCGCCCTGATCCACGAAGCCGCCGCCGGCGAGTTCATTGAACTCGAGGACGGCGATCTGGACGCCCTGATCGAGAGCTACCGGGAATAACTCAGCCGTTATCCGAGGTCACCACGGGCAACGGTGCAGGTTCGGCCAGCGCGTTGCCCGCTTCCCGGCGCTTGTTCGCCACCCCAAACGGCACATGCACCATCGGCAGATCCCCGGCCACCGACGTCAGGTGGCTGCGCTGGTCATCGAAGAACATGTGCGGCTTGAGAATCGATAGCACCCGGTCTTTTTCCATGCCGCCCAGGAAGAACGATTCGTCCGGAGACACGCCCCAATTCTTCAAGGTGGTCACCACCCGCTCGTGGGATGGCGCGTTGCGCGCGGTGACGATGGCGATGCGCAGGATGCGCTGGTAATCCGGACATTGGGCCAGTTTCTGGTCCTCCAGGGTGCGGATGTGCGAGAGCTTGCGGTAAAGGTCCGCCAGCGGGCCCGGCTGATGGGGGATGGCCTTTCGGTCGCGCTCGTGGGCCAGGAACTCATCGAGGTCGTGATGCTGCTTGTAGACGCTTTCGGCCTCGTCATCGGCGATCACGCCATCGAAGTCGAAAGCCACCCGCAGCTCGGTGTCGATTTCATCGTCGTAGATGCGCGTGGGCAGCACGAGGCCGGCGGGGTAGTCGGCATCGATGGCGCGCTGGACGTCTTCTTCGTGAGCGCTCAGAAACAGCGATGCATTGAAGGCGGGGATGTACTCATAGGGCGAACGGCCAGACATGAACGCTGCCCGGGTGATGTCCAGGCCGTAGTGGTCGATCGAGCGAAATACCCGCAGGCCGGTCTCGGGCGAGTTGCGTGAGAGCAGCACCACCTCCACCGGCAATTGCGCGGGGAAGGCTTTGTTGATGCTCAGAAAGCGCCGGATGAACGGGAAGGCGACGCCCTTGGGGAAGGGCTCGTCGAGGTTCTGCTCCTGGTGCTGACGGTACGCCTCGACCCCTTCGGTCTTGTAGATGTCGTCGGACACGGTCAGGTCGAACAGCGCGCTGGAGGCGACGCCGACGACAAGTTTCTGCTCGATGGGGTAGGGCATGCGGCCTCCTTGAAAAACGGTATCAAAGCCTTTTGGGCTGCAGAGCGGCGCCAACATCCTCAGGCCATCCTCACAGCGGCGCCACCCCTAGCAACAGGTGGACCTGACGCTGCAACTGTGCCACATGTTCCCGCTCGGCACGCAGCGCGCTGCGCAGTTCGCGGTTTTCCTGCTTTTGCATGCGGGCGGTGCGCTCCAGTTCGCGGTTGCTGCGCAAAAGCCGCCAGATCTCGCTGAGCCGGGCATGCTGCAGGCCAAGCATCAACACGATGAAAGCGGTGACGCCAAGCAGGACCAGATCAATGTTCTCCATGTTTCGCTTCCTTGAGAAGAGCAAGGGTGTGTATGCAGGTCGAACGATATGTCTAGTTTCACTACATGTCGATAATGGAGACTTGTACAGGTAAAGCAATTGCGCAGGTTCAAGGCCTGCTCGCAGGCCCGACTTCATAGGCTTGGCTCATCGAGTGGAGGCGATGTGATATCACCTGGGCCACGGTGCACCTGGGCTGGCGCACACCTGGTGGGGAGTGGATGCGAAAGACTGCAAGGCACATCGATATGTCCGTTTTGTTTACATGTTTTAGTCTCTTGATTGGCAACCGCCAAGACACGTAGTCTTTGGCGACACGTCATCCAACCAAACGCAGGCCAAGGACAGTCGATGAAACGCACGCAACGTATGGAGCAAACCCGTTGGGACCTGGCCCTGCGCTACCGATTGATCGAGACCGTGGTGTGGTGGGAAGGGCGCCTGACCACCAATCACTTGATCCAGAGCTTCGGCATCAGCCGCCAACAAGCCTCCAAGGACATCAACACCTACATCACCGACTACGCCTCGAAGAACCTGGTCTACGACAAGCAGCTCAAGGGCTACGTGCCGACCCGGCAGTTCAAGCCGCTGTTCATCGACGACAGCGCCAGTGCCTACCTCAACTTGCTCAACCAGAACAACGAACGCGCGCCGCATATCGAAGGCCTGGCATTGGCCTATGCCCATACCGAGGTGCTGAAAGTGCCCGATCGCTCGGTCAGGCCCGAGGTGCTGCGGCCGTTGCTCAAGGCTTGTCGAGAGAAGCGGCGGCTGGACATCGACTATGTGTCATTCAACAGCCCCGAGCTCGAGGGCCGCACCATCGCACCGCACACCTTGGTCTACACCGGCATGCGCTGGCACGTGCGGGCCTATTGCGAGAAGAACCGAGAATACCGGGATTTCGTGCTCAGCCGTTTTCGCGGCGAGCCGGAACTGCGCGATGACCAGACCGACAACGGCAGTGAGCAGGACGAGGAGTGGAACACCCGGATCGATGTGATCTTCAAGCCGGACGAGCGCCTGAATGCGGCGCAAAAGGCGATCATCGAGATGGATTTCGGCATGATCGACGGGCAATTGGTCATCCCCAGCCGCCAGGCCCTGGTGAAATACGTGGTACGACGCTTCCACGTGAACCCCAACGTGCACGATCCAAAGCCAGAGGCCCAGCAGTTGGTGCTGGCCAACCGGGACGCACTGCGCCCCTGGCTGCATTTTGACTGAACGGTGTTCAGCCCAATGACGCCACACTGTTGAGCAAGGTCTTCACCAATTGCGCCTGGCGTGTGGCGCCGGTCTTGGCGAACACCCCGCGCAGGTGCGCGCGCACGGTATTGCGCGACACGTGCAGCAAGTCCGCCGTTTCGTCCAGGGTCTGCCCATCCATCACCAGCATCGCCACCTCGGTTTCCATGGGCGTGAGCTGGAACAGGCTGCGCAACAGGTGCCGCGAAGCCTGGGGCGAGTCGGCCGGGTCGCGGATGAACAGCGCCACCGCCGGCCTGCGGGTGCCTTTGCCGGCCTGGTAGTTCAGGGGGATGGGCCGCAGCAACAAGTTGAGCGGCATTTGGCCGCTGGGCCGGGACAGGGTGAGCACTTCCAGCTCGTCCAACCCGCGCTGGCGCTGGCGCAGCACGGTCTGGACCGCCTGCTGCAAGGCGCGGTTCTCGTGGTTGAGGTAGGCGCAGAGCTTTTCTTGTCGGCACACCAGGCCATCGCCTTCATTGAACAAGCGCTGCGCCGCGCGGTTGCAGCGCAGCTTGCGGCCGTTCTCATCGAGGATCACCGTGCCGACCATCAAGCGGTCGATGGTCGCGGCATACAGCTGGCGCTCGGAGTCGAGCTGGTCCACGGCCGAGTGCAGGTCCACGGCCTGCTGCACGTGGGGCAGCAGCAGGCGTACCAGGGCGATTTCCTCGGTATCGAAGTCCGCCCCGGCATGCCCGCGGCTGGCGAACAGGGCGCAGTGCATGCCGGCGTTGGTCACCATGTTGGCCACCAGCACGTGGCGCAGGTCCAGCGGCTGCAGGTAGTTGCGGTAGAAATCATGGGCCAGCCACACCGCGCTGCCCATTACCTGGTCGGCCGTGGCGACTTGATCGGCAGGCCAGTCGAGGAAGGGGCAGATGGAATAGTAGTACTCGCTGTAGGACGGCTCGCCCGGCAGCAGTGGGCCATGGCTGGAGGCGTTGACGATCAGGCCGGGGCGTTCGTGCTCCGGGTTGCGCAGCACCAGGGTGATGAAACTGGCGTCCAGGCGCTGGCGTAGCTGTTCGAGAAAGCTGCCCCAGGGGGTGGACTCGAGGGGGCCTTGATAGACCTGGGCGAGCAAGGCGCTGAGCGCGTCGGTGGCGATGGGAGCCGGATGGTGAGCGATCATGCTGCGCCTCGCGGGTATCGGGAAGGGCAGTATTGATGGGGGAGTCGTCGGGTAAATCGTCTGTTTGGACTAACTGTCATGTACAGATACGGCCGCCAATCGCGAGCTCAGGAGGCCGGGTGGAGGCGCCTGGACCATCGCGTGGCAAAAAGCTGAATATTTGTAGGCAGTTCTGCCCTATTCGCGGGTAAACCCGCTCCCACAGGTTCTGCGGTGTTCTCGACAACACCGCTGTACCTGTGGGAACTGCGCCAGGGCTGGTGTTTGCACGGGCTGAAAAGTGAAGGAATACCGACCGAAGGCGATTCGAGCTTGTCCGGCACCTTAGAATCTCCCACAGGCTCAACCACAGGCCTCGAAGCACCGCCGTACCTCCCACAGGTTTGCGGTGTTCTCGACAACACCGCTGTGCCTGTGGGAGCGGGTTTACCCGCGAAGAAAGCTACGCAAATCCGGCCCTTCTGCGGGGGCTTCTTGCAGCGTGGTTTGCCTTGAGAGCCCAGGGCAGACAACGCAGCCCCAACCGTCAGCGCCTCCATCCAAGGAGAAGCTCGATGATCTATGCTCGTTCGTATGCCAGCAATTGGCTATTGCTCAGGTAAGCACCCTCCCATGGGCGCCCGTCGAGAATAACTAAAAAATGAAGATACCCACGTTAAAGCAGGAATGGCCAAACCTGGTGCTCTGGGCGTTTCTGCTGTCGCCCATTTTCATCCGGACCCTCGCCAACCCATACGCCAAGATCGACCTGCTGGCGCTCTACACCATTGCCATCTCGGTGCTGTGGCTGGCGGCGATCCGCTTCGCGTCATCCAACCAGTTCAAGCTTCACGTCGTACTCTTGCCGTTCTATCTGTTGGCCACCATCGACCTGTTCCTGACACTCAATTTCAATTCCCGGTTGACGGCGGCCTACCTGTTCATCGGGCTGACCAACTACAAAGAGGCCAATGACTTCCTGCTGACCTATTGGAAGTCCATCGCCTTCGTCCTTTTGGTATTCATGGCCTGTTACGGCCTGGGGTTGGCCGGCCTGTATCGACGCAAGCTGCCCAAGAACCGGTTGCTGTTCGCCCTGAGCCTGGGCGCCTTGCTGCTGGGGTACGGCGCGTACTTCTACAAGACCATCCAGCTCAACTCGCTGGGCAAAGGTGCCGTGCTGGACCTGGCCGCCAAGGACCAGAGCACGCCGGTGGGCTACCTGTCGCAGATCGGCCTGACCGCCTACCTGCATGCCGAAACCCTGCAGTACATCAAGCAGCGCCAGGACTCCGCGGTCAACATCACCCGCGTCGCGAACGATTCGAACATCGAAACCCTCGTCTTTGTGATCGGTGAGTCCTCACGGCCGCACAACTGGTCGCTCTACGGCTACGACAAACCGACCACGCCGAACCTGGACAAACGCCTGGGGCTGTTCAAATTCAACCGCATGTGCACCACCGCGCCCTATACCTCGTTCGCCGTGCCGTCGATGCTGAGCCTGTCGCCGATCTCCGACTGGGACCAGATCGCCTCGACCAAATCCCTGGTGGGCATCTACCGTGCGGCGGGCTACAAGACCCATTGGTTGTCCGTCCAGGAGGTCGACAGCTTTGGTGGGATCATTCCGCAGATCGCCGCCGAAGCGCACAGCCGGCAGTACTTCGAGCGCAGCTATGACGCCGCGTTGTTACCGGTGCACGAGCAAATCCTGCATTCGCCCCCAGCCAAGCGGGCGATCTTCATTCATATCAAGGGCAGCCATTTCGATTATGCGCGCCGGTATCCGGACAGCTTCAGGCAGTTCCAGCCCGCCACCGACAGCGCCAAGGACAGGATCACCGCCCATTACGACAACACTGTGCTCTACACCGACTGGCTCCTGCACACGCTGATGAACCAATTGGAAGCCAGCAATAAGCCGTCAGTGCTGGTCTACACCTCCGATCACGGCGAGAACCTCATGGACGATCATCGTGGGTTGTTGGGCCATGGCATCGGCAATGAATACGACCTGTCGGTCTCGGCCTTCGTCTGGGCCACCGACAACGTGTCGCGGCACCAGAGCGCCAAGCTGGAAAAACTGCGGCAACGCGAAGATCAACCGGTCAGCATTTCGTCCCTGCCGCATACGCTGCTGGGGCTCACCGGGGTGTACACCGACGGCTACAACAGTGCGGACGATATGCTCAGCGACGACTTCGTCGCCTCGAACTGCCCCTACTTGCTCGGCTCGGGTTTCGTGCCCTCGTTCGAGTTCGGCACCCGCTGAAACGTCAGGTGCGGACGCGGCGGCGTGGCGCCGCGCCCGCTTCGCTCAGAGGTTGAGCAAGGCTTCGACGATGCGCTCGGCGGCGGCTTCGGCCGATTCGCGCTGGGTGTCGATGTGCAGCTCCGGGTTCACCGGCGGCTCGTAGGGGGAGTCGATACCGGTGAAGTTCTTCAACTCACCACGCCGGGCCTTCTGGTACAGCCCTTTGGGGTCGCGTTGCTCGGCCAGGGCCAGCGGCGCGTCGATGAAGATCTCCAGGAAATTGCCATCCCCGGCAAGGCTGCGGGCCATGTCGCGCTCGGCGCGGAACGGCGAGATGAACGAGACCAGGGTGATCAACCCGGCATCGAGCATCAGCTTGGCCACCTCGGCCACGCGGCGGATGTTCTCCACCCGGTCCGCCTCGGTGAAGCCCAGGTCGCGGTTGAGGCCGTGGCGCACGTTGTCGCCGTCGAGCAGGTAGGTGTGCCGGCCCAGGGCGTGCAGCTTGCGCTCCACCAGGTTGGCGATGGTCGACTTGCCTGCCCCCGACAACCCGGTGAACCACAGCACCCGCGGGCTCTGGCCCTTGAGCGCGGCGTGGGCCTCGCGGTTGACGTCGATGGCTTGCCAATGCACGTTCTGCGCGCGGCGCAGGGCGAAGTGCAGCATGCCGGCGCCCACTGTGCGGTTGCTCAGGCGGTCGATGACGATGAAGCCGCCGGTGTCACGGTTGTCAGCGTAGGCATCGAACGGGATCGGCCGGTCCAGGTGCAGGTTGCACACGCCGATGCCGTTGAGCTCCAGGGTCTTGGCGGCGAGTTGCTCGAGGCTGTTCACGTCCACGCGGTGCTTGAGGTTGGCGCAGCTCATGCCCACGGTGCGGCAGCCGATCTTCATCAGGTAGGGGCGCCCGGGCAGCAGGGCGTCCTCGTCCATCCACACCAGGGTGGCCTCGAACTGGTCGGCCACCGCGGGCGGGGCGTCGGCCAGGGCGATCAGGTCACCGCGGCTGATGTCGATCTCGTCCTTGAGCACCAGGGTCACGGCCTGGCCGCACTCGGCGCGTTGCTGCGGGCCGCTGGCGCCAAGGATTTCGCTGACCTCGCTCTGCTGGCCTGAAGGCAGCACGCGGATGCGCTCGCCGACGCTCACGCTGCCGGCGGCGACGTTGCCGCAGAAGCCGCGAAAATCAAGGTTCGGCCGGTTGACCCACTGCACCGGCAGGCGGAACGGCGCTTCGCTGGCGCGGGCCTGCTCCAGTGGCACGTCCTCCAGGTACGCCAGGAGGCTGGGCCCTGTGTACCACGGGGTGTTCGGGCTGGGGGTGAGCATGTTGTCGCCGCGCAGCGCCGACAGCGGGATGCACTGGATGTCATCCAGGCCGATCTGCGCGGCGAAGGCGCGGTAGTCGGCCTCGATGCGATCGAAGACGGCCTGGGAGTAATCCATCAGGTCGAGCTTGTTGATCGCCAGCACCACCTTGCGAATGCCCAGTAGCGACACCAGGTAGCTGTGGCGGCGGGTCTGGGTCAGCAGGCCCTGGCGGGCATCCACCAGGATCACCGCCAGGTCCGCGGTGGAGGCGCCGGTGACCATGTTGCGGGTGTATTGCTCATGGCCCGGGGTGTCGGCGACGATGAACTTGCGCTTGTCGGTGGCAAAGAAGCGGTACGCCACATCGATGGTGATGCCTTGCTCACGCTCGGCGGCCAGGCCGTCCACCAGCAAGGCGAAGTCCAGCTCATCGCCTTGGGTGCCGAGCTTTTTCGAGTCGGCTTCGAGCTGGCCGAGTTGGTCTTCGAACAGCACCTTGGATTCGTACAGCAGGCGCCCGATCAGGGTGCTCTTGCCGTCGTCGACACTGCCACAGGTGATGAAGCGCAGCAGTTGCTTGTGCTGTTGCGCCTGCAGGTAGGGGGTGAGTTCGTCGTGCTGGGCGTGGGTGATGGCGTTCATCAGAAGTACCCCTCTTGTTTTTTCTTCTCCATGGAACCGGCCGAGTCGCTGTCGATCAGGCGGCCCTGGCGTTCCGAGGTGCGGCTGACCAGCATCTCGCTGATGATCGCCGGCAGGTCGTCGGCGTCGCTGTCGATGGCGCCGGTGAGCGGGTAGCAGCCCAGGGTGCGGAAGCGCACCTTGCGCATTTCGGGGGTTTCGCCGTCACGCAGCGGCAGGCGGTGGTCGTCGACCATGATCAGGGTGCCGTCGCGCTCCACCACCGGGCGTTCCTTGGCGAAGTACAGCGGCACGATGGGAATCTGCTCCAGGTAGATGTATTGCCAGATGTCCAGCTCGGTCCAGTTCGACAGCGGGAACACCCGCAGGCTCTCGCCTTTGCGCTTGCGCGTGTTGTACAGGCGCCAGAGTTCCGGGCGCTGCTGCTTGGGGTCCCAGCGGTGCTGCTCGGAGCGCAGGGAGAACACCCGCTCCTTGGCCCGGGACTTTTCCTCGTCGCGCCGCGCGCCGCCAAAGGCTGCGTCGAAGCCGTACTTGTCCAGGGCCTGCTTCAGGCCTTGGGTCTTCCACACGTCGGTGTGCAGCGCCGAGCCATGGGTGAAAGGGTCGATGGCCTTTTCCACGCCTTCGGGGTTGATGTGCACCAGCAGCTCAAGGCCCAGGCGCTTGGCGGTCTGGTCGCGAAAATCGATCATCTCGCGAAACTTCCAGGTGGTGTCCACGTGCAGCAGGGGGAAGGGCGGTTTGCCCGGGGCGAAGGCCTTCATGGCCAGGTGCAGCATCACCGCGCTGTCCTTGCCGATGGAATAGAGCATCACCGGGTTTTCACACTCGGCCACCACTTCGCGGATGATCTGGATGCTCTCGGCTTCCAGCCATTGCAGATGAGTCAACATTGGATACCTCCTCGTGATCGTCCGGGCTCGGGCCCGGTTGACGCCAAGGTAGGCAATGCGCCCCCGGTGCCTCTTCGTCTGCTCGGACGAAGTGCGCCGAGGGCGTGAAAATCACCTCGCCGCGGCGTGCAGCGACTCGGCGCGGGCCTTCACCGCCAAGGCCACGGCGTCGAAGCCCTGCTTGACCCAGGGGCCGTGGTTGGCCATGACCGTGTCGGCGGTCGGGCCCAGGAACTGGTCGGTGGTGTGGTAGCGGCAGCTCTCTGGGCCGGTGCGTTCGATCAGTTGTTCACGGCGGGCGGCGTCGGGGTTGTTGGCGCTGGCGTGCATCTCCCAGGCCAGCAGGCGGTGCGGCTCGAAGTCGGCCAGGTGCTCGATCACGTGCAGCAGCTCACCGGGCTGGGCGGGGTTGGGCAGGTACAGGTTGACCGGCTCGCCCAGGCGCAAGGTGGACTCGACCTTGACCGTATAGGGGTTCCACTGGGGGTAGCGGGGCAGGTCGATAAGGATCGACCAGACCAGTTCGGCGGGGGCGGCGATGTCCACGGTGACGGAGCGAACCAGGTTTTTTTCCGTTGTCATCAAGGTGTCCTCGTTGGGTGGCCCCACACCCGGAGGGGGCGCGGGAGAGCCGGGTGGCCCAACGGGGGATCGTCGCCAGTTGCGATGAGGCGCTCCTCGTCCGTTTGGATGAGATCGCAGCGCGTCATGTCGACAGGGCCGAAGTAATCCTACTGGTGGCTAGGCATTGTTCCGTATGAAAGGCGGCAAAATCAGCCTGCTGTGGTGCAGTGCGCGTGCAGAACTCTGATCGAAAGTTAGGAACAATCCCACGCCACTGAACGCTGAACAAGGAATCATGGACATGCTACCCAACGGCAATACACCCTCAGCCTGGAGCAGGCCGCGCGAGCAATCGTTGTTTTCGTCGCCTCCCGCGACGCAGGCGAATGCAGCGGGGGAATCGAGGCCGAGGGCGGCGACTTCGCCGAGGTTACCGTCACAGGACTTTCCTGGCATGGCGACAGCGAAAGATGTGGAAAAAGCCAGAATGGCGTCGGCGTGGCAGGCCAGGAAGGAGCGTTTCGGCCATGGCGCCGGCCTCATCGTCAACGGTGAGCCAGGTGAAAAACTCAAACGGGTGTTGCGCGCACAAGGCGCTAAGAGCACCCATGAAATCGAGGCCGTAGGGCGCGACAAGGACACCGGGCTGTATGTGTACATCCAGAACGCTGGGATGAAGGGTGGGATGTATCACGTCGTGGGCAAGCACCTGGATGACTTCCATAAAGTCGGTGCCTACAGCAACGAGCAGATCAGGGCGTTGGTGATCAATGCAGTGACAACGGGCAGGCACGTTGCCACGCAAGGGCGCAACCGTCCGGTCTACGAGGTCCAGTACTGTGGATTGGTGCGGGTTGCCGTCAGTGTCTCTGCCAATGGGTATGTCATCGGCGCGAACATCTCGCAGCCTGACGACACGACACGCGCACCGGAGGCTCGGTGGAATCCGCTGTAGGAGAAACAGGCGCCCGGAGAGAAGGGGGCAAACCACAAGGCTGTTAGATCGCTGAGCTTTCACTGCATGTGGGGGGGCTTAGGATGCTGAAAAGGGGCGGGTTATCTCGTTATGACTGAAGGAGCAAGTCTTGAACATTTCCCTATTCAGCAACACACCCACCGTCACAGTGTTGGACAATCGCGGCTTGCCTGTACGCAATGTCGTCTACCACCGCCATCCCGACACCCCGCAAGTGACGGACACGCGCATCACCTACCATCGCCACGATGCCCGTGGCTTTCTGGCCCAGAGCACCGACCCGCGCTTGCACGAGGCCGGGTTGGCCAACTTCACCTACCTGACGAGCCTCGCCGGCGAGGTCTTGCGCACGCAAAGCGTCGATGCCGGCACATCACTGGCCCTGAGCGATGTCGCCGGTAGGCCGTGCCTGACCCTGCACAACGTCAGCCCCGACAAGGACGACCCGCCCGTGACCCGCACCTGGCAGTACGAGGACGCCTCGCTGCCGGGCCGCCCGATCAGCGTGACGGAGCAGGTGGCCGGTGCGCCGGCGCGTATCATCGAACGCTTGGTCTGGGCGGGCCCCACGCCAGAAGCCCAGGCGCAAAACCTGGTTGGCCGGTGCATTCGCCACTACGACACCGCCGGGCGGGTGAGGACCGAGCGCATGGCCTTGACCGGCGTGCCGCTCTCGGTGACCCGACAACTGCTCAAGGACGCCGAAAACCCCGACACCGTCGCCGATTGGCAGGGCGAAGACGACGCCGGGCTGGAGCCTGTCGCCCACACCACCCTGACCACCACCGATGCCACCGGGGCAGTGCTGAGCACCCAGGATGCCGCAGGTCACCGGCAACGGCTGGCCTACGACGTGGCCGGCCAGCTCGCCAGCAGCTGGCTGATGCTCAAGGGCGGCGCCGAGCAGGTGATCGTCAAATCCCTCAGTTACTCGGCTGCCGGCCAGAAGCTGCGCGAGGAACACGGCAACGGGGTGGTGACGACCTACACCTACGAGCCCGACACCCAGCGGCTATCCGCCATCAAGACCGAGCGTCGGACAGGCACCGCCAAAGTGCTGCAGGACCTGCGCTACGCCTACGACCCGGTGGGCAATGTACTGAGCGTGCGCAACGACGCCGAAGCCACGCGCTTCTGGCGCAACCAGAAGGTGTTGCCCGAAAACACCTACACCTACGACAGCCTCTATCAACTGGTCAGCGCCACCGGGCGGGAGATGGCCGATCCCGGTACCACGATCCGCTACACCCGCACCTATACCTACGACACGGCGGGCAACCTGAGCCAGATCCGTCACAACGCACCGGCCACCGGCAACAGCCATACCACCGACATCACGGTCAGCGATCGCAGCAACCGCGCGGTGCTGAGCACGCTGGCGAAAAGTCCGACCGAAGTGGAGGCGCTGTTCCGCGCAGGCGGTCAGCAGCGTCTGCTGCTGCCGGGTCAACCCCTGGCCTGGACGCCGCGCGGGGAACTGCAACAGGTCACGCCTGTGAAGCGCGAAAGCGGCCAGGACGACCACGAAAGCTACCGCTACGACAGCGACCGCCAACGGGTGCTGAAAACCTGGGCCCGGCAGGCCGCCGGCACCACGCAGATCCAGCAGGTCACCTACCTGCCCGGGCTCGAGCTGCGCACCACGCACCAGGCCGAAAAGCTCAGCGAAAACTTGCAGGTCATCACCGTGGGCGAGGCCGGTCGCGCCCAGGTGCGGGTGCTGCACTGGATCGCCGGCAAGCCCGCCGACCTCGCCAACGACCAGGTGCGCTACAGCTACGACAACCTGCTGGGCAGCAGTGCGCTCGAAGTGGACGGCGCAGGCAGCCTGATCAGCCAGGAAGAGTACTACCCCTACGGCGGTACGGCGGTCTGGACTCACCGCAACGCGGTGGAGGCGAGCTACAAGACGGTTCGCTATTCGGGCAAGGAGCGGGATGCGACGGGGCTGTACTACTACGGGTACCGCTACTATCAGCCATGGGTAGGCCGATGGCTGAGCCCGGACCCGGCCGGGACCGTGGATGGGCTCAATACCTTTTCGATGGTGCGGAACAACCCTGTGACGCGGGTCGACGACCAGGGCCTGATGGAAACCAACCCCAACGCCTGGGGTGCTGGCCGTGCGTCGGCCTGGGCGCGCGGGCGCCCCTCGGCAGGGGCACCGGCCACCACAGGGAATGCGGCCCCGCCCGCCAGGAGCGCGTGGGGTGGAGCACCCCGGCCACAGGTCCTGAACAGCCCAGCCATCCCCGGCACTGCGGCTGCGCCTCAGCCGCAAACCCTGGCACCTGTCGACGTGGCAGGCATGGCGACGCAAAAGCAGATCGCCGATGTGATGAAAGAGTCGAAATGGGCGGCCAGGAAAGGCCAGTTGAAGGAGGCGGTCGGCCTGATCAGCAACCGGGAGCCAGGCGATAAGGTCAAACGCGTGCTGACCGCCCAGGGTGCCAGTTCAACACGGGATATCGAGGCCGTCGGCGTGGACCGGAGCACCGGGCTGTATGTCTACATCCAGAACGTGGGCATGAAGGGCGGGATGTATCACGTGATAGGCCGTCACGTCGAAGAGTTTCACAGGGTTGGGGCCAACAGCAACGAGCAGATCCGGGAACTGGTGATCAACGCCGTGACGAAAGGCGAACACATCGGTACGCAAGGCACCAATCGTCCTGTTTACTCGGTGCTCTATGACGACCAGCAAACCCGGGTGAATGTCGCGGTCAGCGTATCGGTTTCCGGTTATGTGATCGGCGCCAACATCTCCGAGCCGGGAGCCCGCTTGAGACCCGTCGGGCCGAGGTGGAACGCGCCGAAGACACGATAGTGCTCCAGGTGGCCTCCAGGGCTTTTAGTCCGCTCGGACGTAGTACCCCGAGGGTCGCAATTCCTATGGTCTCCCAACCGGCGGCATCCCGCCCCCAAGGAGACCATCATGGCCAACGACCCGATCGAGCAGCAGGTGTGCAGCGGTGAAACCTGGAACCGTTTCTGCGAACAGCTAAGGCGCAGCGGCGAGCAGATCCTGCGCGCCGAGGCGCCGGCCGATGCACAGACCCGCGCCGAGGGCTTTCGCTACCTTACGCGCCTGCTGCGCATCGCCCTGGAAATGCACCTGGAGTTCGCCGACCCGGACTTCCCAGGCTTCATCACCCCCTCCCACGAAACCGCCAAGATCGGCGCCGACAACCCCGACAACCTGTACCGCTATGCCCGGCTCAATGGTGCCCAGCGCTACCGGGTCAGCGGCCATCGTGGCAGCGTCGCTTACCTAAGCTTCGGCACGCAGAAAGGTGGTTACGAGACCGACGGCAAGATGATCCAGACCGGCTTCATCGACGCCGGCCAGCTTGAGCTCGATGCCCAGGGCAACTTCGAGATCATCCTCAGCCAATACCCGCAAGCCTCCGGCAACTGGCTGCGCCTGGAACCTGAGAGCAACGCGCTGATCGTGCGCCAGACCTTTCTCGACCGCGCCACCGAGCAGCCGGCGCAACTGCACATCGAGCGCCTGGACGCCGATCAGGTGCCCGCGCCGCTGGACCCTGCCTTCCTGCAGCAAGGCCTGCAACGCGCGGCCTCGTTCGTGGAGAACACCGCACGGCTGTTCGCCGACTGGGCCCAGGGCTACCAGGCCCACACCAATGAGCTGCCGCCGGCCGACCAGGCGCTGTGTCAGTCGGTGGGGGCGACCCGAACATCTTCTACTACCACAGCTACTGGGCGTTGGCCGACGACGAGGCGCTGCTGATCGAGGTCGACCAGGTGCCGGCGTGCGACTTCTGGAACCTGCAGATCAACAACTACTGGATGGAGTCGCTGGACTACCGCTACCACCGCATCTGCCTGAACAAGCACTCGGCCCAGCTGGACGACAACGGTGGCCTGCGCATGGTGCTCAGCGCCCGTGACCCGGGCTTTGCCAACTGGCTGCAGACCGCCGGCCACCCCCACGGCACCCTGTGCCTGCGCTGGGTCGGCGCGAAAACCCCCGTCCACCCCAACACCCGCGTCGTGAAGCTGCATGAGCTTGAGGAGCTTGCCTGATGATCAACAGTGAATTCGCCCCTGATCGCTTGCTGGCCGACGCCAGCGCCCGTACCGGCGGGCTGCAGGACTTCGGCCCGGGCAACTACCGAGAGGCCCTGGCGGTACTGGCCGAGGCGCTGGAACAGGAGGCCCAGTTGTCGCCCGCCGGTCGCGGCATGCTGCGCGAAAAGCTCGTGGCGCAACTGGCCAACCGCCTGGTGGTCGAGGACCACTGCAAGCGCTTCCCTGAAATCCTGGCGCAACCTATCGACGACCCGCTGGTGATCGTCGGCCTGCCGCGCACCGGCACCACCTTGCTGCAACGCACCCTGGCGGTCGATCCGCAATTCAGCAAAGCCCAGTGGTGGGAGACGCGCTACCCGGCGCCGCTGCCCGGCGAAGACCCGGCCCAGCCTGAGGCCCGCATCCAGCGTGCCCGTGCCGAGGTCGCGGCGATGGTCGAGCACCTGCCGCAGCTGTTGGCTATCCACCCGCTGGACGCCGAGCAGGCCGACGAAGAGTTCATGCTGATGGAGCACAGCTTCCTGTGTGCCATGGATTCTTACGTCAACGTGCCCAGCTACACCGCCTGGCTCGACCGCCAGGACCAGACCGAGGTGTACCAGTACCTCAAGCGTTGCCTGCAGTTCTTGCAATGGCAACAGGGGCTGCGCGGTATCGCACCGGGCAAGCGCTGGCTGCTCAAGAGCCCGCAGCACCTGCACACCTTGGAATGCCTGATCCAGGTCTTCCCCGGCGCGCAGGTGATCCTCACCCACCGCGAGCCCGCCAGCACCATCCCGTCACTGGCGAGTTTCATCCATACCCTGTGGCAGCTGTACAGCGACCAGGCCGATGCCGAGGCCGTCGGCGAGCAATGGAACCGCCGCATGGCCCGGGCCCTGCGCCATGCCATGGACGTGCGCGAGCACTTGCCCGCAGGGCGTGTGCTGGATGTGCATTTCGAGGACACCCTTGGCCAGCCGTTGGCGGTGGTCGAGCGCATCTATCAGTTCGCTGGCCTGCACTTGAGCGATGGGGTGCGCGAATCCATCGTGCGCTGGCTGGCCGACAACGGCCGCGAGAAGCGCGCCAGCCACCAGTACACTGCCGAGCGTTTTGGCCTGACCGAGGCCATCCTGCAGCGCGACTACGCCGAATACCGCAACCGCCACCTGCGCGCCCGCGCCTGATATCCCACAACAACAAGAAGAGGAATACACCATGCTATTGAAGGACAAGGTCGTGATGATCTCCGGCATTGGCCCGGGCCTTGGCATCAAGCTGGCCCTGGAGGCGGCGCGCGAAGGTGCCCGCGCCCTGGCCATCGGTGCCCGCAGCGCCGAACGGCTGGAAGACGCCCGCGCCCGCATTCTCGCCCTGGGCCACGATTGCGAGGTGCTGTGTGTGCCCACCGACATCACCCAACCCGAGGCCTGTACGCAGTTCGCCGAGGCCACCCTGCGCGCCTTCGGGCGCATCGATGCCCTGGTCAACAGCGCGTTCTCCCATGGTGGTTTCCAGGCCGTGGACGAGGCCGACAACGCGCCGCTGCGCGAGGCCCTGGAGGTCAACCTGCTGGGCTCGCTGAACATGTCCCGGGCGGTGTTGCCGGCCATGCGCGAGCAGGGCGAGGGGGCCATCGTGATGATCAATACGCTCGGTGTGCGCAAGCCTTACCAAGGGGGAGCGGCCTACTCGGCGTCCAAGGCGGCACTGGCCGCCAGCGTGCGCTATCTGGCCAGCGAGCAGGCCGTGCATGGCATTCGCGTCAACGCTCTGGCTTGCGGCTGGATGTGGGGCGAACCGGTGCAGGCAGTGGTGCGCCAGAGTGCCGAGGCACGGGGCATCAGCGAGGCCCAGGCCAAGGCTGAGTTCAGCGCAGGCATCCCCGGTGGGCGCATGCGCACCGATGAGGAGTGCGCCCGCGCGGCGTTGTTCCTGGCGTCCGACTATGCCAGCGCGATCAACGGCGCGCAGCTCGACGCCAATGGCGGCGAAGTGATGTATTGAGGAGGCGGACATGATCGATCATTGCGCTTTCAACGGCGATGCTGATGGCCTGTGCGCCCTGCAGCAGCTGCGTCTGGCGGGCGAGCTCGACCCAGGCGTGCGCTTGGTCAGTGGGGTCAAGCGCGACATCGCGCTGCTGGGCCGGGTCAAGGCCCGGCCGGGGGAACGGGTGACGGTGCTGGACATCGCCCACGAGCAGAACCGCGAAGAGGTCCAGCGCTTGCTGGCCGACGGTGTCCAGGTGCGTTACTTCGACCATCACTTTCCCGGTGAGTTGCCCCAGCACCCGGCCTTCGACGCACACATCGACACGGCGGCGCACGTGTGCACCAGCTTGCTGGTCGACACCTGGCTGCAGGGCAAGGCCCATCGCTGGGCGGTGGTGGCGGCGTTTGGCGATGGCATGGCCGGGCCTGCACGGGCCTTGGCGCAGCGCCACGGCCTGGGCGAGCCTGAGTTGACGACGCTGGCGGAGCTGGGCCAGTTGCTCAATTACAACGCTTATGGTGACAGTGTCGCTGACCTGCACTTCGACCCGCTGGCCTTGGCCGCCGAGCTGCTGCCCTATGCCGACCCGCTGGATTTCGTGCAGCACAGCGAAAGCTTTGCCGTGCTGCGCGCAGGCTACGCCGCCGACATGGCCGCTGCCGCAGGTCTGTCGCCGTGGCGCGAAGGGCAGGGCATGCGCCTGTTCCGCTTGCCGGAGCAGGCCTGGGCGCGGCGGGTCAGCGGTGTGCTGGCCAATGACCTGGCCGCCGCCGAACCGGGGCGTGCCTTGGGGCTGCTCAGCGCCAAGCCCGATGGCGACTGGATGTTCAGCCTGCGCGTGCCGGACGGCGCGCTCTGGCCCGCCGACGCCTTCTGCCGCCAGTTCCCCAGCGGTGGTGGCCGGGTGCGTGCCGCAGGCATCAACCGTCTGAACACCGCACAACTGCCAGCACTCGCCGAGCGCCTGGCCGCCTGCTACCCCGGCTGATCCCCCTCCCAAGGGCCGCCTCGCGGCCCATCGCAGGCTTCTCCAGCGCCTACAACCGCCATCCACCGCGCAGCCTTCTTCGCGGGTGAACCCGCTCCCACAGATTCTCCTGAGACCTTGAAACTATCGCTGAGCCCGTTCCTACAGATACGGCGGTGCTCCAGGGCTTGTCGGTGAGCCTGTGGGTTTACCCGCGAAGAAGGCATCACAGAACAAGGCCAAGCGTCGACCTGACAATCGGCGCAAACACGTATAGGCGCTGGCGAAGCTTGCGAGGGGGGCAACGCAGCCCCCATCCGCCACATCCTGGGGCCGCTGCACGGCCCTTTCGCGGGGGCCGGGCGCCCCCGCGCCCCCCCCCCGCCCCCCCCCCCCCACCCCCCACCCCCGCCCCCCCCCGTTGGGCGCTTTTTGGGGGGGCGCGCCGGTCGCCCGCGAAAGGGCTGCGCAGCAGCCCCGTGGGATTTCAGGTCGACAGCACGCCTCGGGCGCGGGAGAG
>NZ_JBLUPV010000048.1:0-21818 GCF_048068075.1 Pseudomonas sp. NY15354 | reverse complement strand
ACAATCGGATCAAGGTCATCAAACGGATGGCTTACGGCTACCGGGACAGCGAATTCTTCTTCATGAAGATCAAGAATGACTTTCCCGGCAATCCGTGAAGAACCTTTTTTTCAGCCTACCCTCAGCCAGATCGCCGAGGCATCGTCGCTCATCTTGAACCGTGGGTACCGCAGGCAGGCAGCGTCGTCCTGCTCGATCTGCCGCAGTTGCAGGGCGAGCGCCGCCAGGCCTCGCTCGCACAACTGGGTCATGAAGGTATCGGCAGTGCAGGCCTGGTAGGTATCGAACAGGGCCGCGAAACCATCGCTCATCAGCACCAGGTCATCGCCGCGGCTTACCGGTGTGCGGGTGTAGACCGTACCGGCCCGGGCCATCTGGGCGTCGACGCTGAGCACGGCCTTGGGGCGCTCACGGGCAATGCGCCGGTCTGCCTGCACGGCGGGCGTGCGCACGCCGTGAGCGCCGGTGCCTGGGCCCAGGGCGACGGCTTCGGCGCGCTCGGCTTCGCGGTCCGGCTCGGGTGTGAGGAAGGCAATGCCCTGCGCGCTGCGATGGAGTACGACGCAGTCGGCCAGGTGGGCGCAGACCACCTCTTCACCTTCCAGGGCCACCGCTGCGAACGCTGCGCGGGGCAGCTCCCAGCTGGCGATCGGTTCACGTTGGCGGTCGCGCTCGTAGGCAGCGGCCAGGGCGTCGAACACCTGTTCGCAGATCGCTTGCAAAGGCCCATTTGCGGTGACGAAGGCGGCCTGGGCCGCGGCTGCCAGCCAGGCTGCTCCCCCCTGGGCACCCAGCAGGCCCGGCGCGCCCAGATCGGTCGCGCCATCGATGACCCAGGCGTGGCGGCTGGCACAGCCTATACGGTCGTCGTTGGGGACATCGGCCTTGCCGGCCAGGTTCAAACTCTCAATCAGATCGAAATGCATGGTCTGTGGTACGTCTCGTTCGGAAGATGCTTCGACAAGCGCGGCTACCGTGGGTTGCGTTGCGCCTGCCGCTGTACGCCGGGGATGATCATGCAGCGGTATCGGGCAGGTCCAGGGTATGACAACTGCTGTTTCAATTCTCCCCGCCATGCTCCGTGAGTCCCGCCTGCACCTGGATGACCGAAGCGCTGGCCAACGCCATCACCGGTCAGGGTCTAGACTCTAGGCTTTGCGACGTGATCGTGGAGGCCACAATGCCCAGCAAAAACACTATCTGCCTCTGGTTCGACGACGACGCCCTGGAGGCGGCGACCTTTTACGCCAAGACCTTTCCCGACAGTGCAGTGGGGGCGGTGCACCACGCACCGGGTGACTACCCGTCGGGCAAGGCCGGTGATGTCATCACCGTGGAGTTCACCGTCGCCGGTGTGCCCTGCGTAGGCCTGAACGGCGGCAAGGCGTTCACCCACAGCGAGGCGTTTTCGTTCCAGATCTGCACGGAGGATCAGGCCGAGACCGATCGGTTGTGGCAGGCCATCGTCGACAACGGCGGGCAGGAAAGCGTCTGCGGCTGGTGCAAGGACAAGTGGGGCATTTCGTGGCAGATCTCACCGCAAGTGCTGCTCGAGGCCATGGACAACCCCGACCGGGCGGCCGCCAAGCGGGCGTTCGAGGCGATGATGCAGATGGGCAAGATCGACGTCGCCAGGATCGAGGCCGCGCTCAAGGGCTGAACAGGGAGTACAGAACGAGGCATCACGTCTCGCAGGAGGGAACATGAACACCACGAAGACGTTGGGATGGGCCTTGGTGGGCCTCACGTGCGGCATGCTCAATGCCCAGGCCGCCGAGACCAAGCGGGTCGATGTGTTGCTGGTCGGCGGTGGCATCATGAGTTTGACCCTGGCTGTCTGGCTGAATGAGCTGGAACCGGGCTGGTCGATGGAAATGGTCGAGCGCCTGGACAAGGTCGCCGAAGAAAGCTCCAACGGCTGGAACAACGCAGGCACCGGGCACTCGGCCCTGGCCGAGCTGAACTACACGCCGGAGAAGAACGGCAAGATCGACATCACCAAGGCCATCGAGATCAACGAGTCGTTCCAGATCACGCGACAGTTCCTCGCTTGGCAGGTCAAACAAGGCGTGCTCAAGAACCCTCACTCGTTCATCAACACCACCCCGCACATGAGCTTCGTGTGGGGCGACGACAACATTCGTTTTCTGAAGAAACGCTATGACGCGCTGCAGGCCAGCCCGCTGTTCAAACCCATGCAGTACTCGGAGGACCCGGAGCAGATCAAGCAGTGGGTGCCGCTGATGATGGAGGGGCGCGACCCCGCGCAGAAGCTCGCGGTGACCTGGACGCCCATTGGCACCGATGTGAACTTTGGTGAGATCACCCGGCAGTATGTGGGTTATCTGCAAGGCCGGCCGAACTTCGACCTGAAGCTTTCGAGCGAAGTGCAGGACATCACCCGCAATGATGACGGCTCTTGGCACGTCGAATACAAAAACCTCAAGGACGGCACCACGGCCGCGACCGACGCCAAGTTCCTGTTCATCGGCGCAGGCGGCGCGGCATTGCCGCTGCTGCAGAAGTCGGGCATCCCTGAAGCCAAGGATTATGCGGGCTTCCCGGTGGGCGGCTCGTTCCTGGTGACCGACAATCCCGCCATCGCCCAGCGACACATGGCCAAAGCCTATGGCATCGCGGCAACCGGCGCGCCGCCCATGTCAGTCCCGCACCTGGACACCCGCGTGCTCGATGGCAAGCGCATGATCCTGTTCGGCCCGTTCGCCACCTTCTCCACGCGTTTTCTCAAAGAGGGCTCGTTGCTGGACCTGTTCGCCAGCATGTCCTTGCACAACACCTGGCCCATGGTGCGCGTCGGGGTACGTGAGTTCGACCTGGTGCAGTACCTGATCGGGCAACTGATGCAGTCCGACGATGACCGCTTCGAAGCGTTGCAGACCTACTTCCCCCATGCCAAGAAAGAGGACTGGCGCCTGTGGCAGGCCGGGCAACGGGTGCAGATCATCAAGAAGGATCCGGAGCTGGGTGGGGTCCTCAAGCTCGGCACCGAAGTGGTGATGGCCAAGGACGGTAGCATCGCCGGTTTGCTGGGCGCCTCGCCGGGAGCCTCGACCGCGCCGCCGATCATGCTCGACCTGCTGCACAAGGTGTTCAAGGACAAGGCGGCCTCTTCGCCATGGCAGGAGAAGTTCCGGCAGATCATTCCGTCATACGGGATCCATCTGAATGATCATCCGGACCAGCTTGCTCAGGAGTGGGCCTACACCAATGAGCTGTTGGAACTGGTACCGCCGTCGAGCAACAGTGGCGAAACCGAGATCGCGGCACCTTGAAATGTGTTCGAGCGGCCGCCAGGCACGGCGAAACGGGGCGCTATGCGCCCCATCGCGCGACGGGATGCCTCTATAGCACGTGATTCGCCACTTCCCAGACTTGCTGACGAAACCACCGGCGCAACGGGTCGGCGTGGGTGCGCTCATGCCAGATCTGCATCAACTCGACGTTGGGCAGCGCCAGAGGCAAGGGGTATACGCCAAGCGCCGGGTCCCGTGCCGCCGCGTCCTCGGCAAGCGAGCGCAGGCAGGTGAGCAGCAGGTCTGTACCGCTGACCAGGCGGGCCGGGGCGAGGAAGCTGGACAATCCCGCGACCACGCGTCGGCTGTGACCTTGCGCGCGCAGCGCTCGGTCCACCAGGCCGTCGAGGTCGCCCGTGAGCGTGGTGAGCACGTGCTCGCAGGCCAGAAACGCCTCCAGGTCCAGGCCGCCAGCCAGGTGCGGATTGCTTCGCGCCGCCAGCACCACGAAGTCCTCGCTGAGCAGCCGCTGCTGGTGGAAGGTGTCCGGCAGGTCAGTGAAAAAACCGGCGATGGCCAGGTCGCAGGTGCCTCTCTCCAGCGCTTCGCGCGGCAGCTGGCCACGGGTGTTGTGGGTGACCAGCACAAGGTTCGGTGCCTGGCTACGCAGGATCGGCAGCAACCGCGGCAGTAGCGTCTGCTCCAGGTAGTCGGTGCTGTACAGGTGCAGGCGGGCAGGGCGGGTGAACACGTCCGCGCCGTCGCAGCGTTCGTAGAACAGCTCCAGTTGCTCCACCAGATGCTGCACCTGAGGCGCGAGCTCATGGGCGCGAGGCGTTGGCGTGAGGCCGCGAGGCGCACGGACGAACAGCGGATCGCCGAACTGGTGGCGCAGCTTGTTCAGCTTGTGGCTCAACGCCGGCTGGCTGAGCGCCATGCGCTCGGCGGCCAGGGACGCGTTGCGTTCCTGATAGAGCATCTGGAAGACCAGCAGCAGGTTCAGGTCCTTGTTGGTGATATTCATATTTTCGATCGCTGAAATAAGCTCTTTAGAATTATCGAATCATAGCGCAGTGAGTAGCATGGCCTCACTGACCGCTATCGACCTTGGAGTCTTGTGATGTCTATCAGTATCTTCGCCACTATTTTCCCCCGTCCCGAACACCGCGATGCAGTGGAGCAGGCCTTGCGGGTCATGGTGGAGCGCTCTCGTGCCGAGCCCGGCAACCTGCGCTATGACCTCTTCCTGCGTGACGGTGACGAGCTGGCGTTCGACCTGTTCGAACTGTATGTCGATGCGCCAGCCATCGAGGCGCACCGCAACAGCGCCCACTATCAGGCCTATCGCGCCACCATCGCCGACTGGTTGGCCGCGCCGACCCAGGTCCGCGTTGCCCATCCACTCGACATTGCCCCCATCGCCTGAACCGGAGCCTGACCATGAGCAAGATTTCCACCCTGTCACTGATGGTGGCCGGCGCATTGCTGGCCGGCCAGGCGAACGCCGCCTCCAAAGGCGAGGTGCTGGTGCTGCTGTCGAGCGAGCATCAATTGCCGCTCAAGAGCGGCAAGCCGTACCCAACGGGTTATTATCTCAACGAGTTCGGCGTACCGGCCGATCAACTGCTCAAGGCCGGCTACACGCTGGTGCTGGTGACGCCCAAGGGCAATGCGCCCCGCGTCGACGAGCGGTCGGTCGATCCCCAGTACTTCGGTGGCGACGTGGCAGAGATGCAGCGCATTCAAAAGGTCGTACAGGGCCTGCCGGGCATTGATGACACCTTGTCGGTAAAAGAAGTGTTGGCCGGCGACCTGGACCGTTACGCGGGCCTGTTCATCCCCGGTGGTCATGCCCCGCTGATCGATCTGGCCAACAACCCTGACGTCGGGGCATTGCTGCGCCACTTCCATCAGGCGGGCAAACCGACCGCCGCGATCTGCCATGGCCCGATCACCTTGCTGTCGGCCCAGAAAGACCCTGTCGGCTACCGTGCCGCCCTGGCCCGTGGCGAGACGCCGGCGGCCAGTGACTGGGTATACGAGGGCTATCGCATGACCATCTTCTCGGACCCCGAGGAACAGGTGTTCGAAGGCTCGCTGAAGGATCAACGCCTGCAGTTCTACCCGGCCAAGGCCATGGCCGCCGCAGGTGGCAGCATGAGCTATGCCACCGCCTGGGCGCCCCATGTGGTCATCGACCGTGAGCTGATCACCGGCCAGAACCCGTTCTCCGACAAGGCGCTGGCCAAGGCGTTGGTGGAGAAACTGGACAGCGCCGAGCGGTAGGGCTGCGCCGTCGGTAGCGGCAATGCCACCGGTCATGCTCGTCTAGACTTAAAGCCCGGGCCTGTTTCGCGCAGGCCCGGCAATCATCCATCCGACCACCGCCTCCCGGCCCGGACGTCGCCGACGGTGGCCTTCTTGCAGAGGAGGGCAGGTCATGGACGAGGCAAGGCTTCATGAGTTCATGGGCAAGCTGGTGGGCGACATGGGCGCGGCGGCGACCTTGGCCAATGTGATCCTGGGTGATGAGCTGGGCTTGTACCGCGCCATGGCCGACAGCCAACCGGTGACCCCTGAGGTACTGGCGCAACGCACCGGCTGCCACCCGCGGCTACTGCGCGAATGGCTCAGCGCCCAGGTAGCGGCGGGCTACATGACCCACCAGAACGGCGCGTTCAGCCTCCCCGAGGAGCAGGCCATGGCCCTGGCCATCGAGGAGTCGCCTGCCTACATGGCTGGCGGCGCGGCGGTGGTGGCGGCGTTGTTCCACGACAAGGACAAGCTGGTCGCAGCCATGCGTGGCGATGGTGGCCTGCCGTGGGGGGATCACCATCCGTGCATGTTCAGCGGCACTGAGCGTTTCTTCAGGCCCGGCTACCGTACTTTCCTGGTGGCCGATTGGCTGCCGGCGCTGGAGGGGGTGACGGCCAAGCTGCAGGCCGGTGCCAAGGTGGCCGACGTGGGGTGTGGCCATGGCGCCTCGACCATCGTCATGGCCCAGGCTTTTCCCGCTTCGCGCTTCATCGGCTACGACTACCACGGGCCATCGATCACCACCGCCAATGCGCGTGCCGAAGAGGCTGGCGTGGCCGGGCAGGTCAGCTTTGCCCAGGCCTCGGCCAAGGACTATCCAGGGCACGACCATGATCTGGTGTGCTTCTTCGATTGCCTGCACGACATGGGCGACCCGGTGGGGGCGGCCAAACACGCCTATCGCGCACTCAAGGACGACGGCACCGTGATGCTGGTCGAGCCTTATGCCGAAGACTCGCTTGAGGGCAACCTGAACCCGGTGGGACGGCTGTTCTATGCGGCGTCGACGTTCATCTGCACACCCAACTCGCTGTCTCAGGAAGTCGGGCTGGGGCTGGGCGCGCAGGCCGGTGAGGCGCGGCTGCGTGCAGTGTTCGAAGAGGCAGGGTTCACGCGGTTCCGGCGGGCGACACAGACGCCGTTCAACCTGATTCTGGAGGCGCGCAAGTAAGGTGTAGTTCGTGCCGGCCTCGTCGCCGGTACTGTGCTGAGTTCATGCCTGCGCTGATCGGGAACGGGTTCACCTGTGAAAGCAGAAGGGGCGCCATCTGGCGCCCCTTCTGTGTGTTGCTTAGGCTTCAGCGTCCCAAGGACGATCGCCTTTTTCGTCTTTCACGCGGGTCGGCAGGCCCATCACGTCCAGCGCCTTGAGGAACGGCTCGGCCGGCAGTTCCTCGACGTTGACCATGCGCTTGGCATCCCACTCACCACGGGCGACCAGCAGGGCCGCGGCCACTGGCGGCACGCCAGCGGTGTAGGAAATGCCCTGGCTGTCGGTCTCGGCGAAGGCCTCTTCGTGGTCGGCCACGTTGTAGATGAACACTTCGCGTGGCTGGCCGTCCTTGGTGCCCTTGACCAGATCACCGATGCAGGTCTTGCCGGTGTAGCCTGGGGCCAGCGAGGACGGGTCAGGCAGCACGGCCTTGACCACTTTGAGGGGGACCACTACCAGGCCTTCGGCGGTCTTGACCGGCTGCTCGGAGAGCAGGCCCAGGTTCTTCAGGACGGTGAACACATTGATGTAGTGCTCGCCGAAGCTCATCCAGAAGCGGATGTTCGGCACGTCGAGGTTCTTCGACAGCGAGTGGACTTCATCATGGCCGGTCAGGTACAGGTTCTGCGAGCCCACGACCGGCAGGTCGTCGGTGCGCTTGACCTCGAACATGGTGTTGCTGGTCCATTGGCTGTTCTGCCAGCTCCAGACTTGACCTGTGAATTCGCGGAAGTTGATTTCCGGGTCGAAGTTGGTGGCGAAGTACTTGCCATGGGAACCGGCATTGACGTCGAGGATGTCGATCGAGTCAATGCGGTCGAAATACTGTTGCTGCGCGAGTTTGGCGTAGCTGTTCACCACACCCGGGTCGAAACCGACGCCGAGAATGGCGGTGATGTTCTTTGCCTGGCACTCTTCGAGGTGTTTCCACTCGTAGTTGCCGTACCAAGGCGGCGTTTCGCAGATCTTGCCCGGCTCTTCGTGGATCGCGGTGTCCAGGTAGGCAGCGCCGGTATCGATGCAGGCACGCAGCACCGACATGTTGAGGAAGGCGGAACCCACGTTGATCACGATCTGGGATTCGGTTTCGCGGATCAGCGCCTTGGTCGCCTCGACATCGAGGGCATTGAGCGAGAAGGCCTGGATGTCGGCGGGTACCTTGAGGCTACCCTTGGCCTTGACGCTGTCGATGATGGCCTGGCATTTGGAGATGTTCCGTGACGCAATCGCAATACGACCGAGCTCGTCGTTATGCTGTGCGCACTTGTGGGCCACCACCTTGGCGACACCTCCTGCACCAATGATAAGAACGTTCTTCTTCAATTTACCTTTTGCTCCTTACTGAAAGGGCCTGCCTCAGGACAGGCTGGAAACGTAGTCTTCGAAACCGAACTCGCGAACCACCTCGACGCTGCCGTCGAGCTGCTTGACCACGATGGCCGGCATTTTCAGACCGTTGAACCAGTTTTTCTTGACCATGGTGTAACCCGCGGCGTCGACGAACGACAGGCGGTCACCGATCGCCAGCGGCTTGTCGAACTGATACTCGCCGAAGATATCGCCGGCCAGGCACGACTTGCCGCAGACCATGTAGGTGTGCTGGCCGTCGTTGGGGGCCATCTTGGCGTTCAGGCGATAGATCAAGAGGTCGAGCATGTGCGCTTCGATGGAGCTGTCGACCACGGCGAGGTGTTTGCCGTTGTACAGGGTGTCGAGGACGGTGACTTCCAGCGAGGCGCTCTGGGTGATGGCCGCTTCGCCCGGCTCCAGGTAGACCTGCACGCCGTATTTCTCGGAGAAGGCCTTCAGGCGCGCGCAGAACGCGTCCAGGGCATAGTCTTCGCCGGTGAAGTGGATACCGCCGCCGAGGCTGACCCATTCGACCTGGTGCAGCAGATGGCCGAAGCGCTCCTCGATGTGCGAGAGCATCTTGTCGAACAGGCCGAAGTCGCCGTTCTCGCAGTTGTTGTGGAACATGAAGCCGGAGATCTGTTCGATCACCTGCTCGATCTTCTCAGGGTCCCACTCGCCCAGGCGGCTGAACGGACGTGCCGGGTCGGCCAGCAGGTAGTCGGAGCTGCTCACCTGCGGGTTGACGCGCAGACCGCGCACCTTGCCCTGGGACTGCTCGGCGAAGCGCTGCAGCTGGCCGATGGAGTTGAAGATGATCTTGTCGCAGTTCTCGAGCATCTCCTCGATCTCGTCGTCGGCCCAGGCCACGCTGTAGGCGTGGGTTTCGCCGGCGAACTTCTGGCGACCGAGCTTGAGCTCGAAGAGCGACGAAGAAGTGGTGCCATCCATGTACTGCTGCATCAGGTCGAACACCGACCAGGTGGCGAAGCACTTGAGTGCCAGCAGGGCCTTGGCCCCGGAGTGCTCGCGCACGTAGGCAATCTTTTCCATGTTGCCCAGCAGCTTTTGTTTGTCGATGAGGTAGTACGGCGTCTTGATCATTTAAAGGCCCCCGGCCAGGCCGGCCAAAAAAAGGACACGCATTGTGCCTTCACTTGCCACTAATCGAAAGGGTGGAAGGCGCATTTCGTCCGAGTTATGCACGCATTCGCTGTCAACCTGCCATCAGGGCTGTTCCGGCAGCGTTTCCCCGGGCGTTTTCGCGTAGTTGAACACAGGATTGTGACGGTCTGTTCGCACCCTCGGGCAGCTGTTGCATACAACGTTCTGGTCGCTCGCCCCCGCCACCGTTTCAGGCATTGGTAAACCCGCAAGACTGTCAGTTCAGCGCCTCAGACCCAGTCGTTAGGATCGAAATCAGGAAAGGCTTACAACGCCGACCGCGTCGCCGCAGGGCCTCGCTGCCAGCCCGGCCGCGGCCCCCTGAAATACGAAAAACCAACGATCTGAAGACTGAGCCGCGGGGCATTCGTTGCCCTTTTATTACCTCGTCAGGCGTAAAGGCCTGCCCTGTGAAACGGGTTGTGAAATCTGATGCAAAACCAGTTTGAAACTCATATGGCTGTACTCAACAAAGCAGGATTCTCATCGCTCGCCTGCATGGGGCATCTTTCGTGCGACGAGTTGCGCGCGTGTCTGCACGATGACGTATCGCCCGAGCAGATAGAAGCCCTCCATGCGGCGGCCTGCGATGCACACGATGAGTCGCTGATTCTCGAGAAGAAAATCCTCACACGCGCTTCGCCGCTGTTGCCGAACGCCTTGAAGGCGGGCCTCGCCCCGTCGGACGTTTCGCAACAGGACTATGAGGCCTGGTTCGGTGGTCGGGCCACACAATATGCGGCACCAGGAGACGTCGCTTCGATGTTTTCGCCGGCCGCCTACCTGGCCGCGTTGTACCGCGAGGCGACGGTGCTTTACCCCGAGGGTAATCCCTGGCACATCGACAGCCGCCGCCCTGACCTGAAACGGCTGGTGCTGAGCCAGGCGAACCTGGATACACCAGTGGGCGCGCTGCGCCTGTCCAACGCCATTCTCACGCAGAGGGTCCGTGCGGTCCTTGCCCAGAAGAACGTTGATGCAGTGAGTGACGATCAGGTACTGCAAGCGCTGGCGAGCCATGTGAACAGCATCGGCACGCCCTACCATCATCACCATCAGACCCTGCGCCAGGTCCAGATCCAGAAAGACCCGGACTTCGAGCAGATCCTGGCCGCCTCCCATGTCATCGAGCGCTGGCCGAGCGCTGCGATGGCAGCGATCTACTACGACATCCCGCCTGCGTTGCAGGCATTGCTGACCGACCCGGTGACCCTGGAAAACGCCAACGAAAGATTCACTTACTATTTTCCGGGACATACACCCCAGACCCTGTTGCAACCCATTCGGCTGCGCAACTGGTTCGCCCTCACGGACGCCGAGCTGCAAGCGTTCATCGGCAAGGTGGACGATCCCGCGTTTGGCGGCGCAGTGGCTGTGGCAGAGCTCGGCGCCGAGGACGAGCCGGTGGATGACGCCACCCGGGCCAGTCACTTCGCGCTCAACCTGAACAAGCGGGTGCGGCTCTATAAGGCCACCGGCATAGAGCCGCAGGTACTCGAAGACATCATCCAGCGGGTCGACCCGCAGCAGATCACCCACCAGACGCTGACAGTGCTGCTGCGCACCAGCCTGTTGATGAAGCGGTACGGCATTTCCCATGAGCAAGCCCTGGTCCTGGACAAGGGGCCGGTATCCCAGACCGCGGCGACTGGTCGGATGAGCCACTTCAACCGCTTGTTCAATGATCCGCCGCTGGTCGAGGGTGGACTGGCGGTAGGAAACACTGCATTCCAGTTGCATCCCCAGCATTCGGCCGAGCAGGCCCAGATCAAGGACACCCTCAAGCGTGCCTGTGGCACCGATGACGAAGGCTTGTACGAACTGGGCCAGATACTGGCGGCGTCGCAAGGTCAGGCGCTGAAGCTCACGACAGAGGCCCGATACCTCTTCGGGCTTTACACCTTGAGCCTGTGGGCGCGACTGCATGGCCTCGCTCCGGCCGAGCTGCGACAGCTGCTGGATATGATGGGTTTGCCGAGTGCCCTGCACACTGAAGACGCTACGGTGTGGCAGGCCTTGCTCGAGCGGCTGCATGCGACGGTCCGCTGGTTGCGGGCCCGAGGCTGGTCGGTGGCGGACCTTAAGCTGATGACCCGCGATGTGACGCACATTCCGGCCAGCACCGAAATCACCAATCTGCTGAATGACATGAAGGCCGTGATCGTCAATGCGTCGCTTCCCGAGGCACCGACAGCACAGGACTATGGCCGTGCAATCACCCCCCTGCTGGCGTCGGCCTTCAGTCTCAGTGGCGAAACTGCCGCACAGGCCTTGCTGACGTGGTCGACGCGCGCGCAACCCGGTGGGCTGACCTGGGAGCAGGCGTGGCGCATCCTCGAACAGGATGCCCCCGACGACGCCGGGATGCGGGCAGTTGTGGCGTTCGCCTACGGCCTGGTGCAAATGGCGTTGGTCGTGCACGGCACCGGACTGAGCGCCGATGCCCTGGCGCTGTTGGTCGAGCGCCCGCAAACGCTGACGAACGCGGCCGTACAGGGTGAGGAGGGCGCCACCACCCTGGCATGCAACCTGGAAACGGTAATGGCGCTGGCCGATTTCAGCGACTGGCTCAAAGCACTGCCGGACCCGGCAGGTGCGGGTGGAGCAGTGCTGGGGGCACTGGGCGATCCCCAGGGCATCAGCCCCGCGCTCTTGGCGCGGGTAGCCGGATTGCCGGAAGCGGCAGTGCTGCAAGCGGCGACCCTGGCCATGGGCGACGGCGATGTTGCGCAGGCTCCACACCTGACCAATTGGCAGGCGATCGTGGTGGTGCGCCAGTGGGTCACCCTAGCTGCGGCGTTCGGGGTAATGCCCAATACCCTCGAATCGATGCTCAAGCTAAATGCAACCCAAGACACCCCGGCCACCTGGGCGCAGTGGGGCGCTGTGGCGGACGCCTTTCAGGCGGGCCTGACATCCTCGCAGGCCAAAGAGGCGCAGGCGGCGGTCGAGGCGCCCTTGAGCCGAGCGCTGGCAGGCGTGCTCACCGTAGGCCAGAACCCGAATCTGGAAGTGCTCAACCAGCACCTGCTGCTCGACAGCCTCAACAGCGCGCACGTGACGACCACGCGCATCGCCGAAGCCACGGCAGCCTTGCAGATGTTCATTCATCGCACGCTGTCCCGCCCCGAAGACAAGAACGCTTTGCGCCAGGGTGTGCTGGACCGGGAGTTCTTCCGCCAGTGGACCCGTTGGAATGCGCGCTACGCGACCTGGTCCGCGGGCCAGATGCTGATGTACTACCCGGAAAACTACATTGACCCGACCACGCGTCAGGGCCAGACCAAGGCGATGGACGAGATGCTCCAAGTGCTGGGGCAGGCGCAGATCAACACCGACACGGTAGGTGATGCGTTCCAGGGCTACCTCAGCGCCTTCGAGGAAGTGGCCAATCTGGAGGTGGTCAGTGGCTATCACGACAGCCGCGATGCTGACCGAGGCAAGTCCTGGCTCATCGGCGTGAGCCGGGGCGAACCTCGCGAATACTGGTGGCGCTCGGTGGACGAAGCCAAGCGTGGCCCTGACGGTCAACTGCCGGCCAATGCCTGGACGGGGTGGACCAAGATCGACCTGGCCGCGCAGGTGCAGGGGCGGATGATCAGGCCTGTGGTTTACCGGGAGCGCTTGTACCTGATGTGGGTGGAGCGTCAGGAGCACGTCATCGCCCGCGATGCGCAGGGAAAGCCTACACAGTACGAGTGGCGTTGGTCGTACAAGCTGTCCTGGCTGCGCTATGACGGGAGCTGGAGCGCGCCGCTGGACTACCCGCTGCCCGCCGACGACATCCAGAGACTGGAGGGCAAGGGGCAAGCCAAGGCCCCCCTTTCGCTGTTCCTGTCGGCCCGGCCGGGGCGTAACACGTTGCTGGTGGGTATCTATGATCACGACACGGTCAGGGGGCGGCAGATCACCGACTTTGCGGGCCTGGAAATCTTCGAAGACTTACACAGCAGGCCGGCCTCGATCGCTTCAATGCTGAGCCATGTCAGCCACTGGTTGGACACACCTGGCAGTACCGGCATGTGCGCGGTGTTCGACGGCGAGGCAATGCCGGTGGCGCGCGAGCAAATGCCGCCTGACGGTGATTCTCCGGTGCCGGCCTCTTTCGCGAAATTCGACGCCGCGCTCAAGCAGGCCAAGGTCGTCGATGTGTCCGAAGAAGACGGCTCGTACAGTTTGTCGCTCGACACGCTGCTGACGGTGGAGGCCAAACGACCGGAGGTGGAAAACATCTGGGTGAAGGAACTCATCGGAGCCTACCGCCAGCTACGGTATGAGACCGAGCAGATACCCGCCTTGGCCCGCAGTGACAAAGGTGTGTTCATGGTGCGCGAAGAGGATGGCCAGCGCTTTGGGTATCTGTGTATCAGCGCTGCGCGGTTCGAAGATTTCTTCCCGCGGGAACACCGCTATATCCGCGAAGTGTTCGATACTTATTCCTCCTGGGCGCGGGGCACTTTCGATCATGTGAACACGCCGCTGGGGCGTGCCTACTTGGGGCGCTTCCCGGTCGGGAACGGGGACTTACTCTCCCGTTACATCGGCTTTCGCCAAAACAATGAGCTTGTAGTGCCCAAATGGCCACTCAAGGTCACGGACCTGCTAGAGCACCCAGCGGGCTTCGGTGAGGATCAGGTAACGCCTAGGCTGTATGTCGAAAGCATCGGTCGGGTATCTGCCTCTGAAATCAAACGCACCACGTTCGGTGTCGATGGGCAGGCTCATTGGGACGATACGGCCAGCACCGATGTCGACTTGAGCAGAGGCCCGCAACAGGTGGCGTTCACCAGCGTGATACCGATCGGCCGTTTGAACGAATGGCATAACAAGCAAGAAGGGCTTCACCGTGTCACGTTCCAGTTCGGTGCCGGTCATGTACGCCACTACAGCATCCAGGTCTACCGGGAGGCCGACACGCTCAAGACCGCCGTGATCCAGACGCACGACAGCGGTGCGCAGTTCCTGGCACGCAAGGGGTGGGTGACACGCCTGAACACGCTGTTCGCACGCCAGCTTACCGAGCGTGCCATCTCGGGTATCGACACGATTCTGAGCTACGACACCCAGCAGATCCCCGAGCCTGGTATTGGTGTGGGCGTTCGCCTGACCCTGCCCGTCTACGACAAGGACTACCACGGTACGGACAAGTCGGTGCAGGTCTGGCTGTGCACCGACCAGGCTCAACGCACATTGCTGTGGTCGGGTGAACTCAGCGAAACGCAAACGGTGGTCGCGCAACTCTCGTTCGCACCTGACGCGGTACGTGGCAATGAGATGGCCTACCACCTGGAGACCCGCTACCAAGGCCGTCACCATACCGCCGAGCAAGGCCTCAGCGTGGTGATCCAGCATGCAACGCACGAGGTCATCCGCAGTTCCGATGTCGGGGAGCCCAAGCTCGACAAGCGCAATATCGATAGCGTGCTCGTGCTGGGCCACAACGCGACGTCGCTGATGGACTTTCAGGGCGCCAATGCCCTGTATTTCTGGGAGCTGTTCTATTACTCGCCGATGATGGTGATGCAGCGCTTCCTGCAGGAAGAGCGCTTCGACCTCGCCGAGCAATGGCTCAAGTATGTCTTCAACCCGGCGGGCTATACCGTGCGGGGGCAGTACACATCACGGATGTGGAATGTGCGCCCCCTGGAGGAAGACACCTCGTGGAACGATCAGCCGCTCAAGTCCCTGGACCCGGACGCGATCGCCCAGAACGACCCGATGCACTACCGGCTCAACGTGTTCATGCGCCTGCTGGACATCACGCTTGGGCAGGGGGACAGCGCGTATCGCAAGCTCGAGCGCGACAGCCTCGCCGAGGCGAAGGTCTGGTACCAGCGCGCCCAGGACCTGCTGGGCGACTCGCCTTGGACTCTGCCGGACAGCGCCTGGGGTGATCCGCTGCTGGGCCAGGCGGCCTCGGCAGAGGCGTTGGATGCGCGAATGGATGCGCTGTCGCTGCTGGCCCAGGGTGTGAAGGGCGAGCACAAGGCGCGCTCGGCGACTGGCACACGGTTCCTCCCGGAAGCCAACCGCGTGATGCTCGGTTACTGGGAAACGCTGCGCATCCGGCTGCATAACCTGCGCCATGACCTGAGCCTCGATGGCCAGCCCTTGAGTCTGCCGTTCTATACATCCCCTGCCGCCCCGAAAGCGTTGCTGGCGGCGGCCGTTGCGGCGCAGGGCGGTGGCGCGCGTTCGTTGCCGGAAATAAAAAACCTGCCCGCGCTGCGCTTCACTCCGTTGCTTGAAGGCGCGCGTGCGATGGCCGCCCAGCTCATCCAGTTCGGCGGGACCTTGCAGAATATCCTGAAGCGTCAGGATGCCGAGGCCTTGGCCGAACTGGTCAACACCCAAGGCGTCGAGCTCGCAGCCAGCAGCGTGGCGCTGCAGAAACAGTCACTCAAGGAACTGGCGAGCGAACGGGTGACGCTGGAAAAAACACTCGAGGGCGTGATTATCCGGCGCGACTACTACCGCGGCCTTGCAGATGAAAACATCAATGCCCGTGAGCTGCATGCCTTGAACCTGTCCACGGCATCCCAGTCCATCGCGGCAGGGGCGAAGGTGGCCTTCATGGCCGGGGCGGTTCTGGATGCGCTGCCCAACATCTTCGGCCTGGCCAACGGCGGGCATAAACCTGGGCGACTGTGCGAGGCGGTCGGTATCGGCTACACCCTCTACGCGGATGCTCTGCAGATCGCTTCCGACCGGGTCAGCAAGGAAGAAGAGTATCGCCGCCGCTACGTAGAGTGGCGGGGCCAGGAGAAAGCCGCAGAGCGGGAAATGGGGATCATCCAGTCGCAGCTCGACACCCTGTCGGCGCGTGAAGCCTCGATGAACATGCAGATCGCCCACCTGCAAACCCAGTCCGCCCACGCCCAGGCGCAAATGGCCCTGTTGCGTGGCAAGTTCACGGGCAAGGCAATGTACAGCTGGTTGCGCGCTCGCCTGGCGACCATCTTCTACACCTACTACGACCTGACCGTCTCGCGCTGCCTGATGGCGCAAAAAGCATTGCAATGGGAAAAGGGGGACAGCACCACCTATCTGCGCACGGGGACCTGGAACGGTGCCTGGGCCGGCCTGTTGTGCGGCGAAGGGCTGATGTTGGCCCTGGGGCAGATGGAAGACGCCTGGGTGAAATGGCAGAAGCGCGAGATGGAGGTTACCCGCAGCGTCTCGCTGGCACAGCTGTTCGCGGGCAAGCTGGAAGGCGACGCCGCGCTGGGGGATGTCATCGAGGCGCTGGTCGAGGGGGCGATCAAAGAGGCCAAGGTCGCGCAGCTACCGCTGAGCGGGCTCACAGTAGTGGGCAGCGACCTGGTGATTCAGGTTGGGCTGAAGGAGCTCGGCCTGGCGATCGACTTCAAGGACAAAACCCGACGGGTGCGCAGCATCGCGGTCAGCCTGCCGGCCTTGTTGGGGCCTTACCAGAACGTGCGTGCACGCCTGCGTACGAACGCCAGGCACTTGCCCGCCGGTTGCGAGGAATGCGCCATCTCCCATGGGATGCAGGACAACGGCCTGTTCGGGGGCAGCGGCAGCGATCCACACCCACGTTGGGGGGCAGAGTGGTTGCCGTTCGAAGGGCTGGACATCGCGCTGCCCAGCGACCCGCAGGACGCCACCACCCTGACGCTGACCTTCGCCGACGCCAAGGGCGAACAGAAGGCGCTGTTGCAACGCTTGAGTAATGTCATCCTGCACGTGCAATACAGTGTTCGCTGACAGGTCAGCAGGGCGCGTCCGCGCCCTCTGATTCACGCCTCGTCGGGCAAGGCGGCCCGCCACGCCTGGATCTGCTCCAGCGTGGCGGTCGCGCCGCCACACACGACCACCAACACGTTGCGATAGGCCGCCAGTGCACCCGGCTGGTAGGCCAAGGCCAGCGCCGCGCCGCAAGCCGGTTCGACCAGTACGCGGTGGTCCAGCAGAAAACGTTCACATGCCTCGAGCGCCGCCCGGTCACTGACCAGGCGGCTTTCGAGCGGATGCTTTTGTGCACAGGCCAAGGCCTGTTCGGCGACCCGCTTGGCGCCCAGGGACGTGGCCACTGAAGTGATGCGCGGTAGCTCCACCGTATGCCCGGCCTGCAGGGCCGCATGCAGCGAGGCCGCGCCTTCGGTTTCCACCGCCAGCACCGGCACGTCGTCCCAGCCGTTGCGTTCGAGCCCGTGCACCACACCACTGAGCAGGCCACCGCCACCCACCGACAGCACCACCGCGTCGGGCTTGACGCCGGCAGCGGCCACCTCGTCGATCATGCTCGCATGGCCGGCCCACAGCAGCGGGTCGTCGAACGGATGGATGAAGGCGTCGTCCGGCCCGACCAGCGTCTGCGCCAGTTCGTTGGCTTCCTGCCAAGAACTGCCGTGCACCACGACCTTGGCGTCCTCCAGGCGCAGCAGGGCCTTGGCGCGTTCGGTGGTGGTCTCAGGCACCACCACGGTCACCGGCACTCCGAGCATGCGACCGGCATAGGCCACCGCCAGCCCGGCGTTGCCGCCGGAGGACGAGACGAAATGGCGGGCGCCACGAGCGTGATGGGTTTGGCAGGCATGACCGACCCCACGCAGCTTGAACGAGCCGCACGGTTGCAGGGCTTCGAGCTTGAGCCAGACCGAACGGCCGGCGAGCAGGGAGAGGGGGCGGGATTCGATGAGTGGCGTCTGGATGTGCAGGGACATGATGGCTCTCCAAAGGGATGCCTCATTGTTCCGGCTCACGCAATCATGGGGCAAGCGGGTTTTTTGCAGGTACAGCAGGGATGTGTCTGTTCGCGGGTAAACCCACTCCCACGGGGTGGGCGATGATCCTTGTGGGTTTACCCGCGAAGCAACCGACGCGGTGCTTGCAGGTAAACCCGACCCTTGGGGCTGCGGATCAGCCCAGCGCTGGTGTGCGCGGCGGGATCATGCGGCGCGAGCCGGTGGCCTCGAATGCGGCGCCGAAGCTCAGCAGCGCATTGTCACTGTAGGCGCGACCTGCGAAGGTCAGGCCGACCGGCATGCCGATGTCGGCCATCACACCCATGGGCACGGTCACGGTGGGCACACCCAGGTGACGGATGGCCAGGTTGCCGTTGGCGACCCAGATGCCGTTGCTCCAGGCGATGTCCGCCGATTGCGGATTGACGTCGGCATCGGCCGGGCCTACATCGGCCACGGTCGGGAACAGCACCGCGTCCAGGCCCAGGGTGTCCATCCAGTCTTCCAGGTCCATCTTGCGGGTCTTTTCCAGGCCGCGCAGACCGTCTGGCAGGGTCTCGATCTGGTCCCAGGTCTTCAGGCCGCGCTTGGCCATGTTGACGTACGCGTCCATGCCGGCCGCCAGGTCGTCCTCACGGTTGGGCAGGGTGCCGGGGTCGTGGGGGAAGATCTGTGGGCCGTCGACGTCCGCCAGGCGGTTGAGCTTCGGGTCGTCGTTGGCGCGCAGGAAGTCATCGAACGCCCAACCAGACAGCTCCCACAACTCGTCGTGCAGGAACTCCTTGGAAACGATGCCGCGGTTGTACACGGTCGGTGCGCCCGGGCGGTCGCCTTCGCAATTGGAGACCAGCGGGAAGTCCACTTCGACCACCTCGGCACCGGCCGCTTCCAGGGCTTGGCGCGCCTGCTTCCACAGGTCGATGACGCTGGCGCGGGTGTTGATGCGTTGGCCGGTCGGGCCGCCGATGCCAGGCTTTTCCGAAGTGCCGGCGTCGGGGTCGGCATTGATGTACATCTTGGGTACGCCGAAACGCTTGCCTTTGAGGGCGCTGGCGTCGACAGCCAGGTCCAGGTAGGAGGCAGGGCGAACCGAGGATGCGGCCGGGATCGGTACCCATGGCTGCAGGCGCCACAGGTCGCCACGCTTGTCGGCGTCATCGGCGACGACGACATCGAGGATTTCCAGCAGGTCGGCCATGGTGCGGGCGTAGGGCACCACGACATCCATGGTCGGCGTCAGCGGCCAGTTGCCACGTACGGAGATGACGCCGCGCGAGGGGGTGTAGGCGCACAGGCCATTGTTCGAGGCAGGGCCGCGTCCGCTGGACCAGGTCTCTTCGGCCAGGCCAAAGGCCGAGTAGCTGGCGGCGGTGGCGGTACCGGCTCCGTTGGAGGAGCCGGAGGCGAACGGGGCGGTCAGGTAGGCGGCGTTGTACGGGCTTTCGGCGCGGCCATAGACGCCACGTTGCATGCCCCCGTTGGCCATGGGCGGCATGTTGGTCTTGCCCAGGCAGATGGCGCCGGCGGCGCGCAGACGTTCGATGGTGAAGGCGTCGCGCTGGGCTACCAGGTCCTTGAAGGCCGGGCTGCCGGAAGCGGCGGTCAAGCCTTTGACCAGGTAACTGTCCTTGGCGGTGTAAGGGATGCCATCGAGCGGGCTCAAGGTTTGGCCCTTGGCTCGGCGAGCGTCGGAGGCCTCGGCCTCTTTGAGTGCTTCAGGATTGCGTACCACCACGGCGTTCAGGGCAGTGGCGGTGTCGGCTCCGTCATAGGCGTCGATGCGGGCCAGGTAGGCCTTGACCAGCTCAACCGCCGTCGTACGGCCGGACTCGAGCGCGTCGCGCAGCTCGGCAATGGAAACCTCGGTTACCTCGATCATGCTGTCACCAGTTATGCAGGTGGAAACTCGTGGCGCGAGTGTAGCAAGAAGCCCTTGCCCGGCGCAGGCATGCAGCGTGGCAATGGTCATTTGCACGGCGGCAGTCTTGTCCGCTGCAAGTGTGCGCCAGTGCATGTGCCGACGATAAGGGTGGGGCCTGTGGCAGGCCCTGTCTTGAAGGGTGTTTTTGTGGATTGTGGGGCTGCAGAGCAGCCCCTGGCATTCACGCGAGGTCTGCCGCCGAATGCCGCTCCGGCACTTGGCTTTGCTCATCTCCCCAGGTCCGGTTAACCCGGGTGCCACGCTGCACGGCCTGTCGCTGGGCGATGGCGCCCAGGTGCAGACGCTGCAAGCGCTCGGAGCGTATCCGCTGATGCTGCGCGAAAGCGGCTCGAGGGTACGGCAGTTGGCAGTTGGTGGAACGCGCGTTCGCCCGCGAGGGCGTGGCGCTGGAGATTGCCGGGGTGGAGGGGCAAGGAAGGGGCATTGCGCCCGAGCCGCTGACGCGGCATTTCTCGATATTGATGCCCTATGAACCGCCGGGCCGTCGAGGGCGGCGCGGCGGTTCATGGGGTTGTGTCAGGGGGATGTCACCTAAAAGTGAGGGAGGGGGTAAAGCATAGAGGCGAAAGGACTATTTTAGAGACTCAACGCACAGCGCTGCGAGCTTCTTGGCACTGTTGTAAGGCATCAGAACGCCTATTGCACCTGTGGTATCTATGCTGTGTAGCGCCATATATCTTCCAGCGCCTGCTGGCTCATTTATCCATGCGACGTCGAGAAAAGCTGGATTAAGTGACTTCCATTCGGAAAGCAATGTGCCCAGGCCGCGACTAGAGTCACCTGTTGTTACATCGATCTTGGAGGCGAGCGTGAGCCCGCGCGCGTTGCACTCGCGCATGGCTTCGTTCCATGTGAAATTGCCTTTTATGGGCGTAAACCACTTGTTTAATGTGAATGTGTAGCTGTGGGATACGTGGCTGTCTTTACGTTTGGCTGTAATCGTGACCGTGCGTGAACCGCCAACCGGCTTTTCGGCGAAATAAAATGCGTTTCTCCCCGGGATATAGGTTATCCAATCAGCCGTTGAGGTCCACTCATAGTCTTTAACTTTCGCGCCATTGGACAAGGTGGGGGATATGGTGGCGCCTATGAAAGCATTGGTCGGAAACTTACTGTGGGTAGGAAATAGATGGCTATGCCTATGGAAGCCGCGGATTTCGGTAGTCAGAAGCTCGACGGGGTTTGCCCGACTCATCATAGGGACTCCATCGGCATATGGGACAATATAATAGGAGCCTGGTGTTCCACCCCGGAGTTCAACAATAAGTTCGTGGGCGTTAACCGATGGAATTTGTTTTAGCTGGAAATCTTTAGCTGGACTTCCATCTTTATTGACCACGGCATACGACACGCGACCACGCCAGTCGTGTACAGGTAAACGAAGTTCGTTGCGCATTAATATCGCATTGTAGGTGTGCTCATAACCATCCGCCAATATCTGGGGAGGATGGCTAAGACTAAGGGAATAGGCTTCTACAGGCGGTAGCGCCATAACAGTCACAATAGCCTTCAGGCTGTCCATCGTGTCGCTCTCGACACGAGGGGTGATGGTCAGGTCGCCCGATATCTTGGTTTTCAGAGTGCTGCGGTAGTTGCCTTCAATGGTTTCCTGAATTGGACTCAGCTCGAAATCGCCAGGTAGCAACGGTTTGTTTTCCGCCCCAGTAATGATGAACGTCAAGACATCGGCCAACCCACTCACCGGCGTGTCATTGATGTCCTTGGCTGTGAAGTTCAGGGTGGAGAATTCCTTTAAATTGGCCTTGATCGTGTCTGGCTTTACTTCAAACTTCGAGTGACTTGCGACCGGAGGCAGCGGCAGCAACTCGACCTCGGCTTTCAGCGTGCCGAAGGGGGCGCCGTTGTAGTGC
>NZ_JBLUPV010000047.1:0-22222 GCF_048068075.1 Pseudomonas sp. NY15354 | reverse complement strand
ATCGGGGTAGATGTCCTTGAGGTTTTTCATCAACTGGTCCTTGTCGGGGCTGACGATGACCTGGCCGCTGCGATCGGCGAGGAAGGCATGGCCGATGCCGCCGAAGTCCACCGAGTTGATGATCTTCACCAAGGTGTCCAAGGTGAGGTCACCCCCGACCACCCCGACCAAGGCGCCGTCGGCACGGCTCTTGACGGGCGAGGCAATGGTGACCATCAGGCCACCGACAGCGCCCTGGTAGGGGGCGGTGACCACTGTATGGCCCGCACTGGTTGCCGCGTTGTACCAAGGCCGCTGGCGGGGGTCATAGCCGTCGGGCATCTGCGTGTCCGGGCGCTGGGTGAAGACGCCGGTAGCATGGCCCAGGTAGGTGAAGAGGAAGTTACTGGTGTAGGACGGTTGCTCGATCAACCCCACCAGATTCTCGCCAGCGCCCTGTTGGGCGATGTCCTGGGCCAGGTTTTCCAGTATCAGGATGCGTCCGGTCATCCAGTTCTGCACACTGCTGGCGGTCAGGGCACCAGCCTGTTGCACGGAGGATTCGATGTTCTGGCGGATGATGTTGCGCTGCAGGTAGTCGTTGTAGAGGGTAAACAAGGCAAACGCCAATACCACGATGCCACAGGCACTGAGCAGAATCTTGTGACGGAATTTCAGGTTCATGTTCAGAGACCTTGGGTAATTTTTCTTTTTTTTTATGTTGCACGCTCGCCCCCGCAGTCGCGGGGTTCTGCCTTTATCTATCGGCTGCCCGCGCTCGGTTCTTGAGCCTCCTGGCGGATTTCCGACCTGCGGCACGCTATGCCTTCGCTTGCCCCCATGTCCGGCAGATTTCACCGGCTCGCCTGCATCTGTATGGGTATGCCTCCTACAAACGCTTAAGAAAACCCCCAAACCCATGCAGATCGCAAGGTGCCGCCCGGCGTTTTGCCAACCGATAATGGACCCACAACAACAAAGGGGCTCACCCCCCGCAGAGGCACGAAGACAATGTACAAAGACCACATAGTCAAAACGCGTGCGACCGATAACGTCGCGTTCATGGGAACGATCGCTGTCGCCATCTTCGTCGTCGCGCTCTTCTCTGGCGTAGGTGAAGGCAGCCTGGCCCGGCTCATGGGGCCGATCGTGCTCGACCTGCAAGCCCCTTTGCTGCGCAATATCGCCGTGGCGGCCACCCTCTCCACCACACTGGTCCTGAACCTGTTCATCCTCGGACGCTTCCCGTTGCGGGCGCAGATCATCACGGTCTGGTGCGAACTGCTGGTGCTGTTCTTGCTGTTCTTCGACACCTTCAACCTGTCTTACAGCTTCATCGCCAGTAAGGTCGGCTACATGATCACCCAAGGGGTGTTCACCACCGTCTATGTTTCCACCCTGTCTATCGCCATCGCGTTCGTCCTGGCCCTGCTGGGCGCCACGGCGCGGTTGTCCGCCAACGGCTTCGCCATTGCTATCGCCAGTTTCTACACGTCGTTCTTCCGCGGCGTGCCGCTGTTGATCCAGATCTACCTGATCTACCTGGGCATTCCACAGCTCGGCTACGTGGTCGGCGCGGTGCCCGCCGGGGTCCTGGCGCTGTCGCTGTGCTACGGCGCCTACATGACCGAAATCTTCCGCGCCGGCATCAGCAGCATCCCGCGGGGCCAGTGGGAAGCCTCGCGGGCCATCGGTCTGACACCCTGGCAGACCATGAGCCGAGTGATCCTGCCGCAGTCGATGCGCCTGATCATTCCGCCGACCGGCAACCAGTTCATCTCGATGCTCAAGGACAGCTCGCTGGTCTCGGTGATCGGTGTCTGGGAGCTGATGTTCCTGGCTCGCACCCAGGGGCGTGCCGAGTTCCGCCACCTGGAAATGCTCATCACCGCCGCCGTGCTCTATTGGCTGCTGTCGATTGTCCTGGAGACCGTCCAGGCCCGCCTCGAAAAACGCTTCGACCGCGCCCACCGCTGAACAAGGAGCATCACGATGAACCAAGCTTTCGCCTGCGCGGCGCCACACGCTGCGGTCTCGATCCGTGACCTGCAAAAATGGTACGGCGACTTCCATGTGCTCAAAGGCATCGACCTGGAGATCGCCAGCGGAGAAATCGTGGTCGTCTGCGGCCCTTCGGGATCGGGCAAGTCCACTTTGATCCGCTGCCTGAACCTGCTCGAGGACTTCCAGAAAGGCCAGGTGCTCATCGCCGGCGTCCCGTTGACCCGCAGCGCCGATAGCGTGGCCGGGATCCGCCGCCAGGTCGGCATGGTGTTCCAGCAGTTCAACCTGTTCCCGCATCTGACCGTGCTGGAAAACCTGATGCTCGGCCCGCGGCTGGTGAGCAAGCTCAGCGAGGCCCAGGCTCGCGCGCTGGCCTACGAATACCTCGATCGGGTACGTATCAAGAGCCAAGCCGACAAATTCCCCGGTCAGCTGTCCGGCGGCCAACAGCAGCGCGTCGCCATCGCCCGCGCCCTGTGCATGCGCCCACGCATCATGCTGTTCGACGAGCCCACCTCGGCGCTGGACCCGGAAATGGTCAAGGAAGTACTCGACGTCATGGGCGAGCTGGCCCAAGACGGCATCACGATGCTCTGCGTGACTCACGAGATGGGGTTCGCCCGCAAGGTCGCCGACCGGATCATCTTCATGGACCAAGGCCGCATCATCGAGCAGGCCAAGCCCAACGACTTCTTCGACAACCCCCAGCATGCGCGGGCCCGGGAGTTCCTCTCGCAGATCCTCAGCCACTGAAAGCAAGTCTTGCTACCACACGCATTCGACACCCACCACCGTGTAACCGGAGACGTACCGATGACCTCAGTTGCTCGTATCTTCGCTGCCGCAGCCGTCGCCAGCGCCTTGTCGATCACCACCTGCGCCGCCTGGGCAGGCGCGACCCTGGACCGAATCCAGCAAAGCAAGGTCCTGAAAGTGGCCACCGCCGCGAACTGGCCGCCCCAGTCATTCCTGGGCGAGGACAACACCTTGAAAGGTTTCGACATCGATGTGGCCAACGAGATCGGCCGCCGCATCGGCAGCAGGGTGACTTTCGTCACGCCGGAGTACGGCATCATCACCGCGGGGCACTGGTCCAGCCGCTGGGACCTGTCGGTCGGCTCCATGACACCGACCACCGAGCGTGGCCGAGTGCTCGACTTCCCTGCCATCTACTACTACACCCCATACGTCTTCGCTGTGCACAAAGACGCCGCCGGTACCCAAGTCTCCGACCTCAACGGCAAGACCATCGGTGTCGAAGCGGGCACAACCTCCGAGGACTACATCAGTCGCCGGCTGAAGATCGACGCCGCAGACGTGCCGCCGTTCAGCTACAGCGTCGAGCCCGGCGACGTGCAGACCTATGGCGACAGCATGGGCCCACTCGACGACCTGCGCATGGGCAACGGCACGCGCCTGGATGCCACGCTGTCCGCTCTGCCCACGGTGATGGGGGCCATCAAGCACGGGTATCCGATCGTGCCGGTGGAGGGCAAGCCGGCCTACTACGAGCCCCTGGCCATTGCCGTGGACAAAGGTGATGAGGCTTTCAATGCCCAGTTGGCCAAGATCATCGCCGACATGAAGTCGGACGGCACGCTCAAGCAGCTCTCCGAGAAGTGGTACGGCACCGACCTTACCCGCGTCCAGTAACCCCCTGACTGCCTGGCCCACGCCCTTCATCACGAAGGGCGCATGGCCCGCCTGCGCCCCGAAAAAAGGATGACCGACCCGATGTCCAGCTACACCAACAACTACTACACCGCCACCATGCGCCCTGCCCCCTCGCGCCCGGCACTGGCGGGCAAGGCACGGGCCGATGTGTGCATCATCGGTGGCGGCTTGGCGGGCCTGAGCACGGCCTGGGAGCTGCTTGCCCGAGGGCGCTCGGTGGTGCTGTTGGAGGCGGCCCGGGTGGCCTGGGGCGCCTCCGGTCGCAACGGCGGCTTCGTACTGCAGGGCTGGTCGGAAGGCCTGTCGGCCATCGAACGACGCTGCGGTACCCACACGGCCGGGGCGTTGTTCCGCCTCTCGCTCGAAGGCGTAGACATCGTGCGAGCGATGATCGCCCACCACGGGCTACCCGGTTGCGCGCCCACCACCGGCAAGCTCAGCGTGGTGCGCTATGAGGACGGCGACAACCTCCAGCGCCAACGCGACCGTCTGGCGCGCGAGTTCGGCTTTGAAATGGAGTACCTGGACACCCGGGCGATCCGCGACAAACTCAACACCGACCGGTACTTCCAGGGGCTGCGCGACAGCCATGGTTTTCATTTCCATCCTCTGAACTATTGCCTGGGCCTGGCCGAGCTGATTGAGCTAAAAGGTGGCAGGATCCATGAGCAGTCGCCGATGGTACGGGTCGATAGCCGCGCCGGGCGCCATCAGGTGATCACCGCGCAGGGCAGCGTCGAATGCGCTGAGGTGGTGTACTGCTGCGGCGGCTATGGCGGCCCAGAGTTCGGCCCGCTGCGTCGCGCCTTCCTGCCGATTGCCACCTACGTGGTGCTGACCGAACGCCTAGGCGAGCGCCTCGCGGACGTGATTCGCACCACCGATGCAGTCGGAGACAATCGCCGCGCCTCGGACTACTACCGCATCGTCGATGGCGATCGTCTGCTCTGGGGCGGACACATCACCACGCGCAACTTGCAGGATGAAAAGCGCCTGGGGCAACTGCTGACCCAGGACATCCTCGCTGTCTACCCACAACTGCGCGGTCTGAAGATCGAAAAGGCCTGGTCGGGCCTGATGGGCTACGCCCGCCACAAAATGCCGCACATCGGCCCGTTGGGCGCGGGGCGGTGGTCTTGTGCATCGTTTGGGGGCCATGGTATGAACACTGCACCTGTCGGAGCGCGCGTGGTCGCCGAGGCCATCTGCGGCGAAACGGACCGCTACCGCCTGTTCGATGCCTATGGCCTGGAATGGAATGGTGGCCCCTTCGGCCCTGCGGCGGCACAGACGGTCTATGCCGGCCTCAAGCTGATGGACAAATTCCAGGAGGCGCGGTCGCAACGGCGGGCCATCAAGTACTGACACCCTGATCAAGGCCCTCGTCCATGGATGCGCACACCCCCGGTTCATTGTTCAGCCTGACCGAAAAAGACCGGCAATTGCTCGCGCTGCTGCAAGCCAACGCGCGCGAGCCCACCGCCTCGCTGGCACGTAAGCTCGGCGTCTCGCGTTCGGCGGTGCAGGAGCGCATCGCTCGCCTGGAAAAAGCCGGTGTGATCACCGGCTACAGCGTGCGCATCGACCAGGACAAGCTGCAGCAGACCATCAACTGCTTCACCATGACCTCCTGCACCAACAAGAGCTACACCGATGTGATGACGTCCTTGCGCAAGATGGAGGCGGTCCAGGCGGTGTACGCCGTGTCGGGCGAGACAGACTTCATCATCCACCTGGCCACCCACACCTTGGGCGAGCTCAACGCCGAGCTCACCCGCATCAACATGATCAAGGGCGTGGCGCACACCGCCTCGCATATCGTCATGGAAACCAAGTTCAGCCGGCGGTTGATGCTGTAGCCATCGGCTGGGGCTGATATCGCGCTCATCCAGGTCCAACGCACTGTATGGCCCGTTTCCAACGGATCTGTCACTAACGCGCGCCACCGGCCTGCACTAGCATCGGTCACTCCATCGGAGTGCAGCGCATGAATGAATTTCCCGGCGACATCGATTTCTCGGGCCTGACACCTCGCAGGCTGGAACTGGACGACCACGCGATGATCTGCGAACACCGAGAACGGATGTTCCTGGAGGCTGGCGGGGATCCGACGCAACTGCGTGTGATGACCGAACACTTTCGGCCATGGCTGCTGCCGCGCCTGACCGATGGGCGTTACTACGGGTTCGCCTTGATGGACGGGGCGATCACTGCGGCGGCGATTGGCCTGATGAGCATCGACTGGCCGCCCCATCCTGCTCATCCGAGCCAAGATCAACGCGGTTATGTACTCAATGTGTTCGTCGAGCCTGCCTACCGGCGGCGGGGGTTGGCGTCGGCCTTGATGCAACTGGCCGAGGCCGAGTTCGTCACGCGGGGAATCGGCTTTGGCGTGCTGCACGCCACAGAAGTTGGCCGGCCGGTATATGAAGCGCAGGGCTGGCAGGCCACCGCCGAGATGGCCAAGTCCCTGGCTTAGATAAGTTGCGCTCTAGGCTCTGTATGAAAAGCCTTGATACTCGGTGATGCTACGTTGAAAACAGCCTCGGAATGCTCATTTACAACCCGTAAACTGCGCTTCCTCGGCTGTTTTCGCCTTGCCTGACCTTCGTCTCAAGACTTTTCATACAGACCCTAAGTTGCGATGGCCCGAGCGCAACCAATATCATAACGCCACTACTTGATGTGCGCTGGCAATAAAAAACCCCCTGCTCCATTAAGAGAGGGGGTTTTGATTACACCCAATCGAGGTGTAATCCGTACATCCAAAATTACTGCTGCTGTGGCAGCTTGTCGATCGGGCCGCAACCGCCGATAACTTTGGAAATGGAAACCGATGGGTGGAACAGGTAGTCGTACGAGCAGTTCTTTGGCTGGTTGTAGACTTGGCCGGTGCAGCCGGAGAGCAGGGCCACGCCCGAAATGACAGCAACAGCGGCGGTGGCTTTGATCAGCTTTTTCATTACTAAATCCTTTAATTTATAATTCACCATCGTACTGATGGCGCCGCGATATTAACCACATTGTCAAAAAAAATAAACGCCATTTTCATTGCTTCAAAACAAGAAGCGGCAAGTTTCTCGGCGCAGCTCACGCACACTTATCCAGTTGGATTGTTTTTAACTGAACATCCACGCAAACAGCAACGCAAGTCACGTTCGACTAAAACAACTATTCGAACGTTACTTGCGCATGCAACCAGAGTTTAATGGTGCTCACGTGAGGCGAGAGTCCCTCTTCACAGTAAGCGGCGAATGTCCTCGACGACTTGTCGATTCACCCAGACACCTTCGCTCACTGAACGCTTGCGGGCACTGAAACGTCGCTGGGAGGGCAAGCGTGCGCCCTGATCGGTGATGGCGGCGAACAAGTGCTCCGCTCGCAGCAAGCCGGCCTCGAGGTCTTCGCCGAGAAACGCCTTGGGGTCGAACGCCAGCAGCAGCTCGCCATGGCACGGCGTGGCACCGGCACCGTCATCGAAGGCCATGGATTCGAGGCTGGTCATATCGCCGATCAATGCACCTGCCAGCAGCTCGATCATTGCCGCCAGGGCCGATCCCTTGTGCCCACCGAAGGTCTGCATGGCGCCGGCCAACGCAGCACTGGCGTCGTTGGTCGGCTGGCCATCACTGTTCAGAGCCCAACCATCGGGAATCGGCTTGCCCTCGCGCGCATGCAGTTCGATATCGCCCCGGGCGATCGCGCTGGTGGCAAAGTCGAACACGAACGGCTCGCCATGCGGACGCGGCCAGGCGAACGCCAACGGGTTGGTGCCGAACACGCCCCGTTTGCCCCCTGCCGGCGCCACCCAGCTGTGGCTGGGCGTCATCGCCATGCCGACCAGCCCGTGGGCGGCGATGGCCTCCACCTCAGGCCACAACGCCGAGAAGTGGAAGCAGTTGCGAATCACCAGGGCCGCGATCCCCTGCTGGCGGGCCTTTTCCACCAGCACAGGAAGGCCGGTCTGGAAGGCCAGCAGCGAGTAACCCCGATGGGCGTCGACCTTGACGATCGAAGGCCCACTGTCATGAACCGTCGGCAGCACCGCCGGGTCGACCTTGCCGGACCGCAGCGAGCGCACGCACACCAGCACCCGGTACAGGCCATGGGAATGGCACTCGTCGCGCTGGCCCTGGGTGATCACATCGGCGATGACCTGGGCATGGGCGTCGGACATACCGTTGGCCAGCAGTGCGCTGACGGCCAGCGCACGGACCTCTTCGAGGGACATGTGGACACTGTCATTCATTTGCTGTTACTCCCTGAATGCGACCGCGGCAGCCCAAGGCTGCCGCGGTGCGTGCGTGAAAATGCCAGGCGTGGCGGAGTCGACCTGCGACTCAGCGGGCGTGGGCGGTGGTGAATCCTTTAGTGGTTGGCTGGACGGTCGGTTGTTCTTCCTCTTCATCGGCATCCAGGCGCAGCAGGTGTGCTGGTACGCCGGTGCGTGCGCCCCAGTAGTAGATGCCGAGGGAGCACAGGCCAACGACGACGTTGTCCAACGGATGGGCCAGCACGCCGATTCCGCCGAAACTGCCGAGCTTGGAGAACACGATGATCATCGCGTAGAAGCCCACCAGCCACAGCGACGAACGCACTTGCTGCTTGAGCGACAGGTGCTCGGTGGGCACGAAGCGGCCGGCCAGCAGATAGACGACGAACATCAGGATCTGCAGGCTGAGCAGCCAGGACACCGTGCTCCAGCCCGACCAGTAGACGATCAACGAGGCGATGATGAACGACACCGGGCCCAGCACACCCATGGCCTTGACGCGGAACGGGCGCTCCAGGTCTGGCGCGCTGCGGCGCAGGGCGGCGACCGAGACCGGGGCGACCGCATAGCTCAGCACCAGCGCGGCCGACACCACGTTGATCAGCGCTTCCCAGGAGGGGAACGGCAGGGTCCAGAAGATCGACAGGCCGAAGGTCAGCCACAGCGCAGGGCGCGGGATGCCGGACTTCTCGTCGATGCGGGTGAATACCTTGAAGAAGGTGCCGGTGCGCGCCCAACCGTAGATGACCCGTGGTGTGGCGTTCATGTAGATGTTGCCGCAGCCGCTCGGCGAGATCACCGCATCGGCGACCACCAGGTATGCCAGCCAGCCCACGCCCAAGGCGACGGCGATGTCGCGGTAGGGCAGCGAGAATTCCTTGTTGATCAGGCCCCAGCCATTGGCCAACATCTCGGTCGGCACACTGCCCAGGAACGCCACTTGCAGCAGCACATAGATGGCTGTGGACAACAGCACCGAGAGAATCAGCGCAATCGGAATGGTACGTTGCGGGTTACGCACTTCACTGGCCACCGAGATGATCGGCGTCAGCCCCAGGTACGCGAAGATGATGCCACCGCCGGAGACAGCCATTTCGATGCCGGACATACCGAACGGGGCAAAGCCCTGGACCTCGAGGTTTTCCGGGCGGAAGAAGCTGTAGAGCACAACGATGACCAGCAGCGGCACGATGAACTTGAACGTGCTGATCAGGTTGTTGGCCTTGGCAAAGGTCTTGACGCTGCGGTAGTTGACCACGAAGAACAGGCACAAAAGGGCGAACTGCACCAGCCAGCCGGCCAGGGTCGCGTCATTAGTACCCGGATGGGTCAGCTGCGGAAACCAGGCCGCAGCGTACTGACGCGAGGCGACCACTTCGATCGCCACCAGGCTCGAGAACGCGATGATGGTGATGAAGCCCATCAGGTAGCCCAGCAAGGGCCCGTGGGAGAACACCGGGTAGCGCACCACGCCACCGGCGCGCGGCAAGGCGGCGCCCAATTCGCAGTAGACGATGCCCAGCAGCAGCACGGCGAAGCCGCCGATCAACCAGGAAATGATGCCCGCCGGGCCTGCGATGGCCGACACATGGCTGGCGGCGAACAGCCAACCGGAGCCGAAAATGGCGCCCAGGCCGATGAACGTCAAGTCCATCAGCGACAGTTGTTTCTTGAATTTACCTTGGCCTGACATAGCTAAGCCCTTTTTTGTGGATTATTGAAATAGGCAGAAACTGTGTTGGAGATCAGTGTGCTTGGGCGGTGAAGTTGCAGCCTCTCGATTCGAGAATGCGCGATCAGCGGGTGTCCGGTGAGCGGCGCTCTGTTTTCAGCGATGGGTTACCGAACCGCGTCCCAGACAGGCGGGTGGTCTATGGCCGCCAGTGGATCGCAGGGTTCGACGAGGTGTCTGGCACGCTCTGTCTTTTTTAGGTTGGACTGGTCGCGGCAACAATTGCTTGATGGTTTTCATCAGCGTTGATGACGATTTCTGCACAGTTTGCGTCCACGACTTGACGCAGGGGCCACGCCCCGAGGCATCCTGAACGGCAATCACAGCCCCTGTCGAAAGCGCCCCAGGGCGCCTTCGCCCCTTCAGGACCCGCGCCATGCCCGAGCAGCACTTTTCCACCTTCAGCGAAGGCCTCACCGCCCATCGGCCGAAAGACATGAAGGAACTGATGGCCTGCATCTCGCTGATGCAGCCCATGCTCGACGCCATCCCCAATGCGGTGATCTTCGTGAAGGACGCCCAGGCCCGGTACCTGATGGCCAACCGCACCTTGGTCGAGCGCTGCGGCCTGAAATCCCTCGCTCCCCTGCTCGGGCGCACCAGTGCACAAGTCTTTCCCGCGCAGCTCGGGCCGGGCTATACCGAGCAGGACCGTCGCGTCCTGGAGGGCGGCCTGGTGCTGCAGGACCAACTGGAGGTGCACCTGTATGGCAGCCAGGAACCGGGCTGGTGCCTGACCCACAAGCGGCCGATTCTCAACCGCCGCGGCGAGGTGATGGGGCTGATCGGCATTTCCGTCGACCTGCAGTCGGCCGCCCAGGCCCACCCGGCCTATCAGCGGCTGTCGGCGGTGGATACCTACATTCGTGAGCACTATCACCGGCCCATCACCCTCGATGACCTGACTGACGTCGCCGGCCTCTCGGTGGCGCAGTTGGAACGGTACTGCAAGCGCATCTTCCACCTGACGCCCCGCCAGATGATCCACAAGGCGCGCCTCGAACAGGCGCACCTGTTGCTGCGCGCGGACCTTCCGATCACCGAGATCGCCCTGCGCTGCGGCTACACCGATCACAGCGCGTTCTCGCGCCAGTTCAAAACCATGACTGGCTTCACGCCACGCCAGTACCGCCAGGCGACACGCAGCTGATCGCCTCAAGAACCCCATGACGCCTGGATTTGGCACGTCTGTGTGGGAGCGGATTCACCCGCGCATAGTGGGCTGAATTCACCGCCGCCTTCGCGGACAAACCCGCTCCCGCCGGTTCGATCATCGCGAGGGAAATGCACGAGAGGCTTGATTGTATAAAATCTACATTGTATAAAATCTTCAATCCGCCCACCCCAGCCCACCGGCTGATGCGTTCAGAGGATCCATAATTTCAATGAAAAGCATCCACGTCATCGACTCCCACACTGGCGGTGAACCCACCCGCCTGGTCATGAGCGGCTTCCCTGCCGTCGCCGGCCAGACCATGAGCCAGATGCGCGACGCGCTGCGCAACGAGCATGACCAATGGCGCCGGGCAACCCTGCTCGAGCCGCGTGGCAACGACGTGCTGGTCGGCGCCCTGTACTGCGAGCCCGTTTCCGCCGATGCCACTTGCGGCGTCATCTTCTTCAACAACACCGGTTACCTGGGCATGTGCGGCCACGGCACCATCGGCCTGGTCGCCTCGCTGCATCACCTGGGGATGATCGCGCCAGGCGAGCACAAGATCGACACCCCCGTCGGCCCGGTCAACGCCACCCTGCACGCCGACGGCGCCGTCACCGTGCGCAACGTGCCGGCCTACCGTTATCGCCACGACGTCCCGGTGCAAGTGCCTGGCTACGGCGAAGTACGTGGCGACATCGCCTGGGGCGGCAACTGGTTCTTCCTGGTGTCCGACCACGGCCAAGTGCTGGAGCTCGGCAACGTCGAAGCGCTGACGGCCTACACCTGGGCGATTCTCCAGGCGCTGGAAGCCAACGGCATCTTCGGTGAGGACGGCGGCGTGATCGATCACGTCGAACTGTTCGCCGCTGACCCGCAGGCCGACAGCCGCAACTTCGTGATGTGCCCCGGCAAGGCCTATGACCGCTCCCCTTGCGGCACCGGCACCAGCGCCAAGCTCGCGTGCCTGGCCGCCGACGGCAAGCTCGCCCCCGGCCAGACCTGGGTCCAGGCCAGCATCACCGGCAGCCGCTTCGAAGGCCGTTATGAACAGGAAGGCGAACGCATCCGCCCTTCCATCACCGGCCGCGCCCATGTCACCGCCGACAGCCAATTGCTGATCGACGAGCAGGACCCCTTCGCCTGGGGCATCTGCCAGTAACCACCACACGCGTCGCTCGCGGCGCGTACACCTTCACGACCGACCTGAATGAATGCTTCAAGGAGCCCACAATGACTGACAATATCTTCACTGGCTGCATTCCTGCCCTGATGACCCCCTGCACCCCGGACCGCAAGCCAGACTTCGACGCGCTGGTGAAAAAGGGCCGCGAGCTGATCGATATCGGCATGAGCGCCGTGGTGTACTGCGGCTCGATGGGGGATTGGCCGCTGCTGACCGAAGCCGAGCGCCAGGAAGGCGTGGCCCGCCTGGTCGCCGCCGGCATCCCAACCATCGTCGGCACCGGCGCGGTCAACTCCCGTGAAGCCGTCTCCCATGCCGCCCACGCCGCCAAGGTCGGTGCCCACGGCCTGATGGTCATCCCGCGTGTACTGTCCCGCGGCTCGTCCATCCCGGCCCAGAAGGAACACTTCAAGGCCATCCTCAATGCCGCCCCGAACCTGCCGGCGGTGATCTACAACAGCCCTCACTACGGCTTCGCCACCCGCGCCGACCTGTTCTTCGAACTGCGCCGCGAACACCCGAACCTGATCGGCTTCAAGGAGTTCGGTGGCGCGGCCGCCATGAGCTACGCCGCTGAGTTCATCACCTCCAAGGATGAAGAAGTCACCCTGATGGCCGGCGTCGACACCCAGGTCTTCCACGGCTTCGTCAAGTGCAACGCCACCGGCGCCATCACCGGCATCGGCAACGCCCTGCCACGCGAAGTGCTGCTGCTGATCAAGCTGTGCAAGGAAGCCGCGGTCGGTGACGCCAAGGCCCGTCGCCTGGCCCTGGAGCTCGAAGGCGCGCTGGCGATCCTGTCGTCCTTCGATGAAGGCGTGGACCTGGTGCTGTACTACAAGCATCTGATGGTCCTGAACGGCGACAAGGAATACACCCTGCACTTCAACGAAACCGACGTCCTGAGCGACAGCCAGCGCCGTTACGCGGAAAACCAGTACGCCCAGTTCCGCCGCTGGTACGCCAGCTGGTCGGTCGAAAACAACCTGGTCTGATCCCGCCCCGCGTCACCTCCCTGAGGCGGCGCGCCCCTCTTGGCGCGCCGCCCTCCTCTTCCCGCCTGGCGCGGGAACCTGTCTTTTCCGACCTCAGGAGAGCCCCATGAGTCTTTCAGGTAACCTGCTGATCGGCCAACGCGCCGTCGCCGGCACGCAAGCCGCGGTCCATGCTATCAATCCCGCCACCAACCAGCCGCTCGAACCGGCCTACCATGGCGGCAGCCGTGAGCATGTCGAGCTCGCCTGCGGCCTGGCCTGGGATGCCTTCGACCGTTATCGCGACACCTCGCTTGAAGCACGTGCCGCGTTCCTCGAGCGCATCGCCCAGAACATCGAAGCCCTCGGCGACACGCTGGTCCAGCGCGCCGTGGCCGAAAGCGGGCTGCCACAAGCACGCATCCAGGGTGAGATCGGTCGCACCTGCTTCCAGCTGCGCACTTTCGCCCGCACCGTCCGTGCCGGCGAATGGCTGGATGTGCGCGTGGACGAAGCGCTGCCCGAGCGCCAGCCGCTGCCGCGTCCGGACTTGCGCCAGCGTCATGTCGCCCTGGGCCCGGTGGCGGTGTTCGGCGCCAGCAACTTCCCCCTGGCCTTCTCGGTGGCCGGTGGTGATACCGCCTCGGCCTTCGCCGCCGGATGCCCGGTGATCGTCAAGGCCCACAGCGCCCACCCAGGCACCAGCGAACTGGTTGGCCGCGCCATCCAGCAGGCCGTTCAGGACTGCGCGCTGCCCGAGGGTGTGTTCTCGCTGCTGTATGGCTCGGGCACCGAAATCGGCATTGGCCTGGTCAACGACCCACGCATCAAGGCCGTCGGCTTCACCGGTTCGCGCAGTGGTGGCGTAGCCCTGACCCAGGCCGCCCAGGCACGCCGCGAGCCCATCCCGGTGTATGCCGAAATGAGCTCGATCAACCCGGTGTTCCTGTTCGAGTCGGCGCTGGCCAACCGTGGCGCCGCGCTCGCCGAAGGTTTCGTCGCCTCCCTCAACCAGGGCGCCGGCCAGTTCTGCACCAACCCTGGCCTGGTGATCGCCGTCAAAGGCCCAGCCCTGGACAACTTCATCGCCACCGCCAGCGCCGCCATCGCCAAGAGCCCGACCCAGACCATGCTCACGCCTGGTATCTACAAGGCCTATAGCAATGGTGTCCAAGCCCTGGCAGCCAATGCCAGTGCACGCCTGCAAGCCAAAGGCGTCGAGAGCGAAGGCCACAACCAATGCCAATCGCACCTGTTCGTGACCACTGCCCATGACTTCATGCGTGACCACGCTCTGCAGGCCGAGGTATTCGGCTCGTCCTCGCTGATCGTCGAATGCGACGACCTGGCCCAGGCCAGGCAAGTGGCCGAGCAGCTCGAAGGCCAGCTCACCGCCACCGTGCACATGGACGATGCCGATACCGACGCCGTCGCCACGCTGCTGCCCACTCTGGAGCGCAAGGCTGGACGCATCCTGATCAATGGCTGGCCGACCGGCGTGGAAGTGTGCGATGCGATGGTCCACGGCGGCCCGTTCCCGGCCACCTCCGATGCCCGCAGCACCTCGGTGGGCACCGCGGCGATCCTGCGTTTCCTGCGCCCGGTGTGCTACCAGAACTTCCCGGACAGCCTCCTGCCAACGGCCATCAAGCAGGGCAACCCGCTGAACCTCAGCCGTCTGGTCAATGGCCAGCGGGTAAGCTGACCGGCAATGGCGCATCCACCTACAGCACGTCGGTGGATGCGCTTTTGCCCTTTGCATACAATATGCAAATTCCAATCGGGTTCTCGAACAGTACTATGGCTAGCTTCAAGACACGTGCCCAGCACGTAGCGGACGATCTTCGCAAACGCATCCTCAGCGGTGAGTTCAAAGGCGCCACCCAGTTGCGTCAGGACGCGCTCGCGCGGGACTACGACGTCAGCCGGATCCCCGTGCGCGAGGCACTGCTGGCCCTCGAGGCCGAAGGGCTGGTGCAGTTCCACCCGCACCGGGGCGCATTCACCACCGAGCTCTCCACCGCCACCATTCGCGAGCTGTTCGACCTGCGCGTACTGCTCGAATGCAGAGCCCTGGAGCAGGCCATCCCGAAACTGACGCCAAGCGAACTCGACCGCGCAGAGCGCCTGCTGGACCAATACGATGCCGCACTGGATTCAGGCAGCGACATCGACAACTGGAGCGAGCTGAACTTCGCCTTCCACACCGCCTTGTATTCGCCAGCCCAGCTGCCGGAAACCCTGGCGATGATCACGCACCTCAATACCAAGTGCGATCGCTACATCCGCATGCAACTGCTCTACACGCGGGAAATCCAGAAAGCCGAAAAAGAGCACCGCGAACTGCTGGAACATGCCCGCAACAAAGACATCGAGGCGGCCTGCCGCCTGCTGGATCGCCACATCCGCGAAGCCTGCGAGGGCATCGTCGCGGTCCTGGAAAACAGCCTGAACCACTGACCCCTTGCCCTGAGCTTCTGCGCCAGGGCGCGGTCTGAACATAACAATTGTATAAAATCTACGATCATCGAGGTTTGAGCAGATGCTTTCAGACGAACTTCACCGTAACGGTCACGACGTCTATGACATCGCCGTGATCGGCGCCGGCATCGTAGGCGTGGCCTGCGCCCTGGCCCTCTCGCGCCAGGGCCATCGGGTGCTGGTGCTCGACCGGGATGAGCCAGGCCAAGGCGCATCGTTCGGCAACGCCGGCCACCTGGCCACCGAACAGGTCTTCCCCATCGCTGACGTGTCCATTCTCAAGCGCCTGCCGGCCATGCTGATGGACCCGATGGGCCCCCTGCGCCTGGACTGGCGTTACCTGCCCAAGGCCCTGCCCTGGTTCACACGCTTGCTGCTGAACTTGCGTCAACGCCCCTACCGCAACAGCGTCACCGCCCTGCGCGCCCTCAACGAAGCGAGCCTGGATGCCTGGCGGCGTCTGCTGACCTCCACCGACAATACGCAGTTGCTCAAGGAAGACGGCTCCCTGCTGGTGTTCGAGCGTCCCGAGTCGCGCACTGCCATCGATGCGCTCAAGCAGAAGATGCAGGCCCAGGGCGTGCCCGTCGATTTCTGGGACGCCAATGCCGTACGACAGGCGGCGCCGCAATTGTCCGAATCGATCCAGGGCGCGTTATTCTTCCCCGCGACCGGTCATTTCATCGACCCCCACGTGGTGGTGAATGCCTTGGTAAAAGCGGCCCAGGACAGCGGTGTTCATTTCGCCCGTCAACGCGTCGACGGGGGGCGTGTGCATCAGGACGGCGTCGTGCTGCGAACCGACCATGGCGAGGTCAGTGCGCGAAAAGTGCTGATCGCCTGCGGTGCCCACTCCGCCAAGCTCACCCAGCAACTGACCGGCAAGAGCGTGCCGCTGGACACCGAACGCGGCTATCACCTGATGCTGCCCAACGAGCACGACCGCCTGCCCTTGGCTGTCACCTCGCTGGAGCGTCGTTTCATCATGACGCCCATGCAAGGCGGCCTGCGCCTGGCCGGCACCGTGGAGTTCGCTGGGCTCGAGCGGGCGCCGAACATGCAGCGGGCCTGGCAACTGCATCGGCTGACCCAGGGGCTGTTCAAGAAAGCGCTGAACATAGACGCGGCGAGTACCTGGATGGGCTTTCGTCCTTCCCTGCCCGACTCGCTGCCGGTGATCGACCAAGCCTGCGACGGCAAAGTGTTGCTCGCCTTCGGTCACCAGCACCTGGGGCTCACCCAGGCGGCGATCACTGCCGAACTGGTCGCCTCCATGACCGGATCGGTGCCCGCTGGGGCTGGGTATTTGCCTGCGCTTGCGCCTTACCGTTTGGATCGGTTCTGAAGTCGGGGGCTGCTTTGCAGCCCCCAGTGTCTCAGCGTTTGGCCAACTCCTCATCCACCGCCCGCAGCGACTTGCCGCGGGTCTCCCGGGTCGCGGCCACCGCGACGATCGAGATCAGCGCAGCCCCCACCAGGTACCAGGCAATCGGCGTCGAGCTGTTGTATTCCTTGAGCAAGGTGACCGCGATCAGCGGCGCCAGCGACCCCGCCAGGATCGGCGCCACCTGATAGCACAGCGACAAAGCCGTGTAGCGAACATGGGTCGGGAACAACTCCGCCATCAGCGCCGAGTAAGGCGCGTAGGTCATGGACTCGATGGCCAGGCCCAGGGTGATCGCGGCCATGATCAGCCACTCATTGCCGGTGTCCATCATCGGGAAGCCAACGAAGCCCCAGAATCCGGTCAGCACCGCCCCGATCAGGTACACCGGCTTGCGCCCGATGATGTCCGAGAGGTACCCCATCGCCGGAATCATGAAGAAGTGCAGCAGGTGCGCGCCGAACATCAGCAGCAGGATCTGCGAGGTGTCCTTGTGCACCACGAGCTTGAGGTAGGTGATGGAGAAGGTCACCACGGTGTAATAAAGGATGTTCTCGGCAAAGCGCGCACCGATGCCGATCAACACTGCGCGCCAGTGCTTGGTCAGCACTTCGACAACTCCGAGCTGGGCCTGCGCGACATGTTGCTGGCGGGCCTGGGCCTCCTTGAAGATCGGCGCATCATCCACCCGCTTGCGGATCCAGTAGCCGATCAGGACCACCACGGCGGAGAACCAGAACGCCACACGCCACCCCCACTCGAGGAACTGCGCCTCCGAGAGGCTCGAGGACAGGATCAGCAGGATGACCGTGGCGATCAGGTTGCCGGCCGGAACGCCCGCTTGGGGCCAACTGGCCCAGTAACCCCGACGGTTGTCCGGGCTGTGCTCGGACACCAGCAACACCGCCCCGCCCCATTCGCCACCGAAAGCAAAGCCCTGGATCAGCCGCAGCAGTACCAGCAGCACCGGTGCGGCATAGCCGATCTTTTCGAAGGTGGGCAAGCAGCCCATCAGGAAGGTCGTGATGCCCACCACCACCAGGCTGATCTGCAGCAAGTGTTTGCGCCCCAGCTTGTCGCCGTAGTGGCCGAACACCAAGCCGCCGATGGGCCGTGCCAGAAAGCCCACGGCATACAGGGCGAAGGCCGCGATGATGCCATCCATCGCGCTGCCGGTCTGACGGAAGAACAACTGGCCAAAGACCAGGGCCGACGCCGTGCCATAAAGGAAGAATTCGTACCACTCCGCCACAGCGCCGGCCATGGCGGCGGCCACGACGCGTTTGATACCGGCGGGCGCATGGTCCGCCGTACGGTCAAGCGTTTTGGATGCCACAGAGGTCGTAGAGGTCATCGATGTTCCGCTCCGTTGATCGTTCGTGCTCGGCGCCCCGCCCCAGCTAACTGGAGATGGATCACCCATTTTTGTTATATCGTATTTCGTATACGATTTTATCCGAGCAAGAATGAGGCCAGCGTTTCGCCCTGCTCCAGGCAAAGCTGCGCAGGTCGCGCGTTTAAAGGGCTATGGGGGAAAACGGAAGATGCCCCATAGGGCCGGACTGGCCCGGGGGACTGTTACGGGAGGAAGCAACGCGGCTAGCGATGCCACAGAAAGGATCACCTGCCGGTGGGATGCTCAGCGATGAGGCAAGTGCTCGTAGAGGCTTTGGCAGACGCCGTTGATGTGCGCTTCGATCAACTGCGCGGCCAGATCAGCGTCGCGGTTTCGGCAGGCGGCGACGATGTCCCGGTGTTCGTGATCGGCGCGCTCCTTGCCGGCAGACAGGCTCATCTGCATCCGCAGGTAACGTTCGACCTTGTCGTGGATCGAGCGGATCAAGCCCACCAGAAACGGCCTTTGCGCAGGCTCGTAAAGACACGCATGCAGCGCCCAGTTGAGTTCGGCCCAGCGGCCGATGTCATCCTCACCAATGAACTCGGCGCAGATCCCTTCCGCTTTCTGGAACGTCTCTTCGGTCATGTTCGGCACCGCCAGGCGGATGGCCTTGACCTCCAGCAGCACACGCACCTCGAACATCTGCGCCAGCTCAGGCTCGGAAATCTTGGTCACCAAGGCGCCCCGGTTGCGGTGAAAATCCACCAGCCCTTCAGCCTCCAGGCGCTTGAGCGCTTCGCGCACCGGGATCTTGCTGACGTTGAACGCTTGGGCGATGTCGTCCTGACGCACCGGCTCGCCTTCGGCCAAATGCCCGGAAATGATCGCCTCGCGCAGATGCTCGGCGATGATTTCGGAGGTCGAGGGCGTGACACCCAGATTGGGGGCTTTGCGGGGCAGGATCGGCACGGCGGCATCCAGAGGCAATACGGTGTGGATATCTTATACGATACGCGGCACGACCGGCGCCAACCCCGTACTGCCCGCGCGTCCATTCAATGCAAAGCCCCTGAGGCACACACTTCAGGGGCTTGATTCAACGACAGCGCAGCGCCGAGTCATCCACAGGTCAAAGCTTGAATTTGCCCACCAGCAACTGCAGCTCACCGCCCAATTGCGCCAGCTTGACGCTGGAAGCGGCGGTTTCCTCGCTGGCCGCGGCCGTCTGCTCGGACACTTCACGCACATTGAGCACGCTGCGGTTGATTTCCTCGGCCACGGCGCTCTGTTGCTCCGAGGCCGTGGCGATCTGCAGGTTCATCGATTCGATGGTCGCCACCGACCGACTGATATTCAGCAGCGAGGTGCCGGCCCGGCGCGTCAGCTCGACACTGTTACTGGTCAGTGCGCGGCTGCGCTCGAGGATGTCACCGACCTGCTGCGTGCCACGATGCAGACCACTGATCAACTCTTCGATTTCCTCGGTGGAGCTCTGGGTGCGCTGTGCCAGGCTGCGCACCTCATCGGCCACCACCGCGAACCCGCGACCAGCCTCCCCCGCCCGCGCCGCTTCGATGGCAGCGTTCAAGGCCAGCAGGTTGGTCTGCTGGGCGACCGACTTGATCACATCCAGCACCGTGCCGATCTTGTCGCTTTCTCGCTTGAGCCCGGCCATCGCCTCTGTCGAATGCCCCACCTCGACATCCAGATGGGTGATCTGCTCGATGGCCTGATTCACCACCGTATCGCTTTCCCGCGCTTCATGGCCTGCGTTGACCGCTGCATTGGAAGCCTCCTCGGCACTGCGCGCGACATCCTGCACGGTCGAGGCCATCTGGTTCATGGCGGTGGCGACCTGGTCCGTCTCGACCTTCTGGCTACTCACCCCCGCGCTGGTCTGCTCAGTGACCGCCGACAGCTCTTCGGCGGCGCTGGCGATCTGCACCACGCCGTCGCGCAGCCCGCCGATCAGGTCGCGCAGGTTCACTGTCATGCGCTGCATGCTGGCCTGCAGTTCGCCCAGCTCATCACGCCTGGACACCGGAACGTCCTGGCTCAAATCACCATTGGCCACCCGCTCGGCGCTTTGCAGCGCGTCTTTCAACGGCAGCACGATCAAACGGGTGATCAGCCACGCCGCCAGCACCCCGAACACCAGCGCCAGCACCGCGGCGAAGATCAACCGCTGCTTGGACGACTGCACTTCATGGTCACGCTTTTGCGATTGGCTGTCCGACAACTGCCCGGCCGCTTCGAGCAGGCTCTTCAGATCCGACTCCAGCACCGCCAGGGTCTGTACGGTCTGCGCATCGCTGCGCGCCTCCACGCCACGGACGTAATCCTGGAAGTGTGAACGGTAGGCTTCGATGGCCTGTTCGGCCTGCTCGATCCAACGCAAGTCGTATGGATCGGTGAACTGCCTGGAGAGCGCTTCGATGCGAAGGTTGAGCTCATCCATCGCCTTGACCATTTGCGCAGCCTGCTCAGCGCCCGGGGAGACGGTGTAGTTCAGCCGCGCGATGCGCACGTCGCGCGTCTCTTCGTTGATGTGGGCGATGCTGCTGAGCTTGGCACTGCGCTCACCCAGGCTGCTCAGTGCGCCCAAACCGATTCCGGCGATCACCAGGGTCAGCAGCAACACCAGGGCAAAGCCCAGGGTCAGTTTCGACCGCACACTTATATCAGCCAACACCTTCACGATTGGGTCGATCATCCGCAGAGCCCTTCTGTTGATCGTTCTTGAAATTGCCATTACCGGACGATCCCCTCAGGGGCCCGGTTGCACGAGGCGGGAAATGCCGTCGACGACGGCGAAAGAGGTGAGAGAGGGATCAATGCGAGATGAGTGCCCGCAGCGTGTGCAGCCCTTTTCCAAGGCTGACGCTGCGCAACACGCGACATGGCATTGAGCCATCAGACGCGCGAAAATATACCTTTGGGGGAAAGGGTCGACAACAGATTCAGCCTCAATCTGTGAACATTTTCACCGCATTTCTGTGGACAGTTTTTCGAGTAGAGGGATACAGCCGCATAAGCCTGGCAGGGTGGGTTTCGCGAGGTTTGTTGGGCGCGCGTGTGGGGTAACGGCTCAGGCCGCATTCTGCAGAGCATTCGCATCGAGTTTCCCTGCAAGCTGCCCCATTCGGGGATCATTAAGTTGACCAAATACTCGGTCAGCCACTGAGAAGTCTTTTACCGACCCAGCAACTTCACCAGTCCCTTTTGCACCAAAGAATCAGGCCATTAAGTTCCGAGGCACGCAGCCTTTTTCAAAGAGCATCCTAAAAATATCAACAACAGTCTCAAAATTAGTGCAAACCGCTGAGGCATCAATAGCATCTCCTAGAATATCAACTACCTTTCCTGAGTCTCCATCCCCGAGATAAGACCGAACAATGTAATCCTCGCCATTGTCCTCCCCTAAAGTCATCGCGAACACCCCATCATCTGCAACAACCTGCAAGCTCAACAGCTCAAATCCATTAAGATTCACAGCTTCTAAAGTAACAGAGCCAGACACCTCACATACTTCTCTCAGATGAAGCTCAACATCACTCCAGGACGGTTCTTTAGCTCTCCCTCCGTGGCACTCACTTCCGAACCCAACAACCCATGATAGAGAAAATTTCATCTTCTAATCCTGCTCTCTCAAAGCGCGCATTCCAGGCTGCCAGTATAGAGTCTTACCGGTTGCAGCTTCTTTAACTGTAAGAGAAGTGAGTCCAGACTTCTCTGCCATCGCAGCTATATCTCCTCGGCAATAGCCACAAACCGCTTTGCCAGAGACAGTAAGCTCCATGCTTGCTCCCATAGTCTTCCCAGCAGCATATGCCTGCTGTATCACACCGATTTCCGCATGAGCATCGGCCATATTTCCATTTGGCAGGACTTTCCCAGATGCGTCAGATTTAGCAGTTACCCGGTCGGATATTGAATCGCCCCTGGTTTCGTAGACACCTCCAAGCCTCATAATGAGGCCCAAATAGGAGGTGCCATGAGTCGTCAGCGTTACCCCGAAGAATTCAAGATCGAAGCGGTCA
>NZ_JBLUPV010000046.1:0-24180 GCF_048068075.1 Pseudomonas sp. NY15354 | reverse complement strand
GACCGCTTCGATCTTGAATTCTTCGGGGTAACGCTGACGACTCATGGCACCTCCTATTTGGGCCTCATTATGAGGCTTGGAGGTGTCTACGAAACCAGGGGCGATTCACTACTTCCGAATCGATCACTTGGTAGACCAATCGATACCCGCTACTTCGCAGCTTGATCTTGTAGCAATCGGACAAGCCATGCAGCCGGTTCGCCTCGACTCTCGGATTCAGCAAAACCGAAACGAGCTTTTTCTTGAGTTGCTGCCGGACCGTATCCCCCAGCTTTTGCCATTCCTTTAGCGCCCGCGCATCGAACTCAAGGCTATAGGTCATCCAGAGAAACCTTCACTCGCTGAGGGTCGGCAAGGCGCTCGCGAACGGTCGCCAGCAGCGCTTCATCCTCATCGGTCATCAGTACAGGTTTAAAGGGCAGTTGCCCGCGCTCGGCGACATATTGCAGCGTTTGGCGCATAAGCTCGGAGGGGGTGACACCCAAACGCTCAAGCTCACGATAGGCCCGGTTTTTGAGGTCGTCGTCGATACGCACATTGATTGAGGCCATGATGGCGCGCTCACTGTAATGACATTGGTCTTTACAGTGACGTAATTCTGAGGATCAGACAAGCACCTGGGCGGCACAAGCCGACGAAGCCTCACCTTTACGGTGGCCTTTTGTTTCCGCCATTGACGCCCATCAACCTCTCCCCTCGCATACCCCTTAGCCTGAAACCCCCAGGCCAAAACGGAGCAGGCGTCATGGCCAAGAAATTCCCACATAACCCCAGTCACCCCGAGCGTATCTGCTGGGGCTGTGACCTGTATTGCCCGGCAAAATCGCTGGCCTGCGGCAATGGCTCGGAACGGACACAGCACCCGGCAGAACTGTTCGGTGAGGACTGGGACGAGCAGCCCCAAGAGAACCCTGCGCCACTCTCGCGTGCCGATGACAAACCTTGAAATGCTTTCCCTCGATGCGTTATAGCTAAAAAGGCATCCATAAAGAAAAGAGGCACTACAAGCCCCCATGCACGAGATCACACGTATCCATCGGTCCCATGGCCCGCTTGCCGCTCTGCTTGGCAAGGCCACCGGGCCCTACCCTGCCGTTGTCCGCTCCACCCTCGGCTGCTCTCCTCTCTCGACGCTGTTCCATACCCTGTCGATTCCCCCTCGGGACATGTTGCTGGCGCACAAGCGCAAGCGCCCTGTGCCTCCACCTGCCTGCTGACACCTGAAGTCTTCATCCATCCACAACCCTAGGCTTGTCGCCGTTCGGGGTTGGGGAGGTTTTGCCTTTTTTCCGTGTTTACAGGACATCCTCATGACTATTCGCGTTGCCATCATCGGCGCCGGCCCGTCGGGTCTGGCGCAACTGCGTGCTTTCCAATCCGCCCATGCCAAGGGCGCGCCCATGCCCGAGGTGGTCTGTTTCGAGAAACAGGTCGACTGGGGCGGCATGTGGAACTACACCTGGCGCACCGGCCTGGACCAGCACGGCGAGCCGGTCCACGGCAGCATGTATCGCTACCTTTGGTCGAACGGCCCGAAGGAATGCCTGGAGTTCGCCGACTACAGCTTCGATGAGCATTTCGGCCGGCCGATTTCTTCCTACCCTCCTCGCGAGGTGCTGTGGGACTACATCCAGGGCCGTGTGAAGAAGGCCGATGTGCGCCAGTACATTCGCTTCAACACCGTGGTCAAGGCGGTGCGTTTCGATGACCAAAGCCGTACCTTCACCGTGACGGCCCATGACTATGCCCACGGCCAGGGCATCGAGCAGGTATTCGACTACGTCGTGGTGGCCAGCGGGCATTTCTCCACGCCGAACGTACCGTCCTTCCCGGGGTTCGAGCGTTTTTCCGGGCGCATCCTGCATGCCCATGATTTTCGCGATGCACTGGAGTTCGCCGGCAAGGACGTGCTGATTGTCGGCAGCAGCTATTCGGCTGAGGACATCGGCTCGCAGTGCTACAAGTACGGCGCGCGCTCGATCACCAGCGCCTATCGCACCCAACCCATGGGCTATCAGTGGCCGAAGGGCTGGGAGGAGCGGCCGCAATTGCAGCGGGTCGAGGGTGACGTGGCGCACTTTGCCGACGGCTCCAGCAAACGGGTCGATGCGATCATCCTGTGCACCGGTTATCAGCACCACTTCCCGTTCCTGCCCGATGAGCTGACCCTGCGCACCGACAACCGTCTGTGGCCACTGGGCCTCTATCAAGGTGTGGTCTTCGAGGCCAACCCGCAGTTGCTGTACCTGGGCATGCAAGACCTCTGGTACAGCTTCAACTTGTTCGACGCGCAAGCCTGGTTCGCCCGCGACCTGATGCTCGGCCGCATCCAGCTGCCGGACCAAGCGACTATGCAGGCCGACAGCGCGCGCTGGCGTGCCGATGAAGAAGCCTTGCAAACCACTGCCTCGATGTACGAATTCCAGGGTCGCTACATCCAGCACTTGATCGCCAAGACCGACTACCCCAGCTTCGACATCGATGCCGTCAACCGCATCTTCCTCAAATGGAAGCAAGACAAGAAGCACGACATCATGGGCTATCGAGACCGCTCCTACCGCTCGGTCATGACCGGCACCGCCGCCGTGCCGCACCACACCCGCTGGCTGCAAGCGCTGGACGACTCGCTGGAGGAATACCTGCGCGAAACCGCCGAACCCGGTGACGTCCAGATCCTGAGGCAAGACAAGCGCTGATGCGCATCTGACGTCGAGCACAAGCCGCGCGCAGGTAATAGTCTTTTACCGAAACCCCTGGTTTTCCGCGCGCGGCCTTTGCCTATCCTAGTGCGGGTCATCCTGTCAGCGATGGACCCATGAAAGACGCGCTCCCCACCCGCTACGCCTGCCTGGCGACCTGCCTATTGTTCACCTTCGTCAGCCTCCCGTTTCTTGCCCAACACGCGTGGCTCTGGCCGCTCACACTGCTCACCGCCGTGCTCAGCCTGGTCGGCCTCAATGACCTACGCCAGAGCCATCATGCGGTGCGGCGCAACTACCCGATCCTGGGCAACATCCGTTACCTGATCGAGACCATTCGCCCGGAGATCCGCCAGTACCTGATCGAGGGCGACGACGACAAGCTGCCGTTCTCCCGCTCCCAGCGCTCTCTGGTCTATGCCCGCGCCAAGAACGAGAGCGCCGAGAAGGCCTTCGGCACACTCAACGATGCCTACAAGCCTGGCTTCGAATTCATCAGCCATTCGATGGTGCCGGTGCCGGCGCCCGACCCGGCGTCGTTTCGCATCAGCATCGGCGGCCCGCACTGCCAGCAGCCGTATTCGGCCTCCATTTTCAATATTTCGGCGATGAGTTTCGGTGCGCTCAGCGCCAACGCCATCGGCGCCCTGAACAAGGGCGCGCGCCTGGGGCGCTTCGCCCACGACACCGGAGAAGGCAGCATCAGCCCCTACCACCGCGAACACGGTGGTGACCTGATCTGGGAAATCGGCAGCGGCTACTTTGGCTGCCGCACCGATGACGGCCGCTTCGACCCGGCGCGCTTTGCCGAACAGGCACGCGATCCGCAGGTGAAGATGATCGAGCTAAAGCTCAGCCAAGGCGCCAAGCCCGGTCATGGCGGCATCCTGCCAGGGCACAAGGTCAGCGCCGAGATTGCCGCCACCCGTGGTGTGCGGGTCGGCGAGGACTGCATTTCGCCGGCGGCCCACAGCGCCTTCCGCACGCCATTGGAGCTCCTGCAATTCATTGCCCGTCTGCGTGAGTTGTCTGGCGGCAAGCCGGTGGGTTTCAAGTTCTGCCTGGGCCATCCCTGGGAGTTCATGGCCATCGCCAAGGCCATGCTGGCCACCGGGATCACGCCCGACTTCATCGTCGTCGATGGCAAGGAAGGAGGCACCGGCGCTGCGCCTCGGGAATTCAGCGACAACATGGGCGTGCCCATGCGGGAAGGGCTGATGTTCGTGCACAACACATTGGTCGGCCTGAACCTGCGCGAGCGGGTGCGCATCGGCGCAGCGGGCAAGATCGTCAGTGCGTTCGATATCGCCAGTACGCTGGCCATCGGTGCTGACTGGGTCAACTCGGCACGGGGTTTCATGTTCGCCATTGGCTGCATTCAGTCGCAAAGCTGCCATACCAACAAGTGCCCCACCGGTGTGGCCACTCAGGATCCGCTGCGCCAACGCGCCTTGGTGGTACCGGAAAAGGCCGAGCGGGTGGCGAGCTTTCATCGCAATACGCTGCATGCCCTGGCCGAGATGCTTGCAGCGGCGGGCCTGGAACATCCGTCGGAGCTCAAGCCCAAGCACCTGGCACGGCGCATCAGCCCGAGCGAGATCAGCCTGTTTTCACAGTTGCATCAGTTCCTCAAGCCCGGCGAATTGCTCGGCGGCTCGATCGAGAACGAGTTCTATGGGCGGATGTGGCGGATGGCTTGCAGCGACAGCTTCGCGCCACAAACCGCAGACAGCGTCGCGCCAGTGACAGCGGTACGCCGAAAAGAAACAGCCCCGGCATAAACCGGGGCTGTTCGGGACGCGAGTGTGGGATCAGAAGACGTTGATCGGGTACTCGACGAAGACGCGAACTTCGTTGCCGCTGATGTTGTACTCGCTGGACTTCTGCGAGACACGCAGGACGGAGCTGCGCAGCTTGACGCTCAGGTCCTTGGCTGCACCGCTCTGTACCACGTACTTGAGCTGGTTGAAGATTTCGCGCTCGGTACCGCCAGTGCTGGTCGAGGTGGTGATGTTATCGCCACGCACGTACGCAACGTTGTAGGTCAGGCCTGGAACACCAAAGGCGGTAAAATCAAGGCCGTAGCCCAGCTGCCAGCTGCGCTCGTCTTCGGCGTTGAAGTCGGACCAGTAAGAGTTGGCCAGGAAGATGGTGCTGCCACCATCGCCAAATCGGTCTTGGCTCTGGTAGCCGCCGTAGGCGTAACCCAGGTTGCTATCGCCGGTAGAGCGCTGGTGGGCCAGGGTGAACGAGTGCGGACCGGTGGCGAAGGTAGCCGCCAAGCTCCAGATCTTGTTGTCGTCGCCAGTCACGTTGTGTTTGCGGACATAGGAGTTGTCCAGCTTGGTACGGTACCCGTTGAAGTCCAGGGTCAGGGACTGGTCTTTGCTGATCGGGAACACGTAGTTGGCGCCTACGTATTGCTTCTTCAGCACGTCTTCAACGTCGGAGGCATACAGAGCGGCGGTGAACTGGTCGGTGAACTTGTAGCTACCGCCCAACACGTTGATCGACTTCAGGCCACCACTGTCACGGCCCTCGGCGCTCTTGCGCGACTCGGCGGTGAAGCGACCGGCGTTCAGCTCAAGGCCTTTGATCTCCTTGGAGGTGATCAAGGTACCGGTGTAGCTTTCCGGCAGCAGACGCGCGTTGTCGTAGTTCAGAACAGGCAGCGCAGGCATCTGGTCACCGTACTTCAGTACAGTGTTGGAGACGCGGAACTTGACCGCTGCGCCGCCTTTGGAGAGATCGTCCGCAGCGTTGCCGCTATCGCCTTGCTTGAAGAAGTCGATGCCTCCCGCACCACTACGACCTTTACCACCGTCCAGGCGCACGGCGTACAGACCGAATGCGTCGACACCGACCCCAACGGTCCCTTGGGTGAAGCCAGACGAGAACGTACCGATGACCCCTTGGCCCCATTCGGCTTTGTCTTTGTTACCGTCTTTGTAGTCGCGGTTTATGTAGGCATTGCGCAGCAAGACATTCAGCTGGCTGTCTTCGACGAAGCCCTTGCTTTCGGCTTGGTCGTTGGCCTGGGCCTGGGTCGCGGCGATCATCGCCAGAGCGACCAGACTGATCCTGGTTTTCAACATCTTGTTTTCCTTATCTCTGAATTTTTAAACGCTCTGCAACCCGACGCCAGGAACCAACGCCCCTTCGTAGGTTCGACGCTATGCGGATCCAAAAACTGAAAAGGCCCGTCATGTTCATGCAACGGGCCTTGTGCAACAGCATGGCCAAGTCATGGCCAGCAGGCGTTGGCCGAATCCTAGCCCTGCCTGCTTGGGGATGTCAAAAAATCGTGAAATGCAGGTGCTTATAACCAGAATCACGACTACAACATGGGAATTTCCGGACAATTCCCTGCGACATCAGGTTTTTCCCCTATTGCTGACAGCGCTCCTGCCTTGCCAACGTGCGCATCCAGTGCATCGGATGGCCCCAAAAGTGGGTTGAGTATTTTTTACAAACTGACACACATGTAAAGACAAGAGCTTACAAATTACCTGAGCGACCACTAATAGCACTCGTTATCATCCGCACTCAATTTTCATTTATTGTTTTGCGGATTCTCAATGTCTGTACCCTCCCACCTCTCCCCCTTATCCCTTGGGCTGTCGCTGCTGTTCGGAGCGAGCCTGGCCAATGCCGCTACCACCACCCTGCCAGAACTCTCGGTCACCGCCGATCGCCAGCGCGAAGACGACAACCCCAGGGTCCATGAAGTCAGCACGGCAACCCGTACCTCAACCCCGGTGCGCTACGTGCCGCAGGCCATCGACACCGTCAAGACCCGCAACGTCCTCGACTACGGCAGCTTCAGCCTGGGCAAGGCACTGGAGGGCATTCCCAACGTCAGCAGCGGTGCCGATACCCGCTTCGACAGCTTGCGCATCCGCGGCTTCGACGCCAGCAACGACTTCTATCTGGACGGCGTGCGCGATGACAGCCAATACGTGCGCGACCTGCACAACATCGAGCGGGTCGAAGTGCTCAAGGGGCCGGCGGCGGTGCTCTATGGCCGTGGCAGCCAGGGCGGTATCGTCAATCGGGTGAGCAAGGCCCCGGAGCATGGCCGTCGCTCGAGCATCGAGGCCCAGGGCGGCAGCGAAGACCTGCGCAGCCTGTATGCCGACCTGAGCGCCGACCCCAGCGATACCCTCAGCCTGCGCCTGAACCTCGGCAACCAGGACAACAACAGCTTCCGCGACGGCATCGACGGCAGCCGTCAGCTGTTCGCACCCTCCATGAGCTGGCAGTTGACCCCCGAGCTGAACTGGCTGGTGCAATACGAATACAGCCGCTACAACCGCACGCCCGATCGCGGCATCCCAGGCGATCCACAGACCGGGCGTCCCGTCGATGTCAGTCGTCACACCACCTACGGTGATACCCAGCGCGACTTCATCGATGACCGTGCCCAGTCGCTGCGCTCGCGCCTGAACTACGAGCTAGGCGAGCACTGGCAACTGCGCCACACGCTCAGCCTGTTCAACCTGGAGAGCGACTTCGACAACACCTACCTCACCGGCTACTCCCCTTCCACCGGCCAGGTGAGCCGACAGCGCTGGCAGCAAGACCTGAGCACTCGCAACCTGTTCAACACCCTGGAGGCCGAAGGCCATCTGCAAACCTTCGGCCTCGAGCACACCCTGCTGGTCGGCCTGGAGCTGGGCGAGCAGCGTCGTAATTCGTTGCTGCACCAAGGGGTCGGCGTGCCTTCCGTACCCCTGGGAGGCTCCAGTCGGCAACAGCAGCACAACGGTGCGCTGAAGGTGTCCAGCAACAACCACACCCGGGTGGAAAGCGCGGGCCTCTATGTACAGGACCAGATCCGCCTCAACGACCAATGGCAGCTGCTGGCAGGCGTGCGTTTCGATCGCTTCGAGGTGCAAACCACCAGCAAGGTGAAGAACCTCACCGAAACCCAGGAAAGCACCAGCACCAGCCCGCGCGTGGGCGTGATCTATTCGCCGTGGCGCGAACACTCGTTCTATGCGTCCTGGAGCAAGACCTTTTCGCCGGTCGGCGGTGGCTTGATCGGCATCACGCCTGGCGCACCGGGCAATGGCAATGAGGCAGGCCCGGAGCTCACCCGGCAGAAGGAGATCGGCGTCAAGAGCGATTGGTTCGACGAGCGCCTGAGTACCACACTCGCCCTCTATGAGCTGGAGCTGTACAACCGCCGTACCCGCGACCCGAACAACCCCGAGCTTGTCCAGCTCAGCGGCGAGCAGCGCTCACGGGGCATCGAGCTGACGGTCATGGGCAATGTCACCGGCGATTGGTATGTGCGCGGAGGCGTGGGCGTGCAGGATGCGACCATCGTCAAGGACAACAGCGGCCAGCAAGGCAACCGCATCAATGACGTGGCCAAGCGCAACGCCAGCCTGTTCGTCACCTGGAAACCAGAACTCGGCTGGTACGCCGAAACCGGCCTGACCCTGGTGGGCGACCGATACGCCGACAATCAGAACACCATCAAGCTGCCCGGCTATGGCCGCTGGGATGCCCTGGCGGGCTACCGCACTCACGACTGGGATGTGCGTGCGGCCTTGAGCAACCTCACCGACAAGACCTACTACAGCTCGGCCACCAGCGCCAACCAGATCCAGTTCGGTGATCCACGCAGCCTGGTCGTGACCGGCACCTACAGCTTCTGATCCGCCCGGGCGCTCGGGCCTTACCAGTTATGGCCCAAACAAAAACGCCACCGCGATAGTCACGGTGGCGTTTTCGTTTGACCCCGCCTGTGCCGGATCAGTGCCAGACGGCCATCAACGCTTCCAACTCAGCCTCGCTGATCAGGCCTTGCGGGTATCGCCCATCGAGTAGACGCCGTGGGTCGTCCGTCTCGAAACGATAGCCTCCATGGCTTTTCAGCCACTGGGCCAGAACCTTGAGCGATTCGTGGTCCATCACCGAGGAAGGCATAGCCGACTCACTTGTTGCATTCATGTCCACACGTACTCCAGGTGCCGTGAGCGGCTAACTTACGTTGGTTTTATTACAGAAAGGCAAAGCGCTATCTGATTGAAACACCTGAAAAACAATACAAGAGGTATGCCATCGTCCCCCTCCGGTGATCGGCGGGCACAAAAAAGCCCGTCGATGGACGGGCCTTTTTGCAATCAGTGGCTTAGCGCTTGACCGGCGCCGGCTGCTGTTGAGTCAGGCAGTGGATATTGCCTCCGCCCAGCAGCAGTTCACGGCCCGGGATCATGACCACTTCATGGTCCGGGAAGACCTTGGCCAAGATCGCTCTGGCTTGGGCATCAGCGGGATCATCAAAGCTTGGGGCGATGATGCCGCCATTGACGATCAGGAAGTTGACATAGGAGCCGGCCAGGCGCACAGAAGGATCGCGCTCCTGGCTGCCGGCCACATGGTCGACGCCTGCGCACTCTTGTTCGGTGGCGTACAGCGGGCCCGGAATCGGCATCTTGTGCACGACGAATTCACGGCCCTTGGCATCGCGGCTGTTTTTCAGCACCTCGTAGGCGGCGTGGCAGCGCGCGTAGTTGGGGTCGTTGGAATCATCGGTCCAGGCCAGTAACACTTCGCCTGGGCTGACGTAACAGCAGAAGTTGTCGACGTGGCCGTCGGTCTCGTCGTTGTACAGGCCATCTGGCAGCCAGATGATGGTTTCGACGGCCAGGTGCTCACGCAGAATGTCTTCGATCTGCTCACGGTTGAGGTGCGGGTTGCGGTTGCGATTGAGCAGGCACTCTTCGGTGGTGATCAGCGTGCCTTCGCCGTCCACATGGATCGAACCGCCTTCGAGCACGAAGCCTTCGGTGTGGTAACGCTGGCAGCGCTCCATCTCCAGGACCTTGGCCGCCAGTTCCTCGTCGCGGTTCCAAGGCGCGTACAGGCCACCGTCGAAGCCGCCCCAGGCATTGAAGCCCCAGTCCACACCGCGTACTTCGCCGTGGTCGTTGATGACGAAGGTCGGGCCGGTATCACGCACCCAGGCGTCGTCGTTGCTGATTTCCACCACGCGGATGTTGGGGACGTCCAGCTGGCGACGGGCGTTCTCGTACTGGCCAGCGGAGGCGGCGACGGTAACCGGTTCGAAGCGGGCGATGGCCTTGGCCAGGGTCACATGCGCAGCTTGCGCCGGCTTGCCGCCCAGGCGCCAGTTGTCCGGGCGCTCCGGCCAGACCATCCAGACCTGGGTTTGCGGCGCCCACTCGGCGGGCATGTGGAAACCGTCGGCACGCGGGGTCGAGTTGAGGGTTTTCATCGGTAACCTCTGCGAGGGCCCGGCGTCGACTGCGCCAGGTCATTGATAAAAGAGGGCGGCTTGCTGTGAAGCGGCCATTCATTACACCATTATATACTCGATAAAAATCGAACTTAAAAGCGATCCAATAAATTATTTGGTCATAAAAAAGCCACCTAAGCCGATAACAATCGACTCAGGTGGCTCAGATTCGCGACTTACAGCGCTTCGGACAGGATCCGGTCCACGCTATCGACGAAGTAGTCCACGCTCGCCCGGGTGGTGCACATGGGCGGCTTGATCTTGAGGATGTTCAGGTAGTCGCCGGTCGGCTGCATGAAGATGCCCAGATCGCGCAGGCGGTTGCACAAGGTCATCGTCTCCTCGGTGGCAGGCTCCAGCGTCTGGCGGTCGCGCACCAACTCGAGGCCCAGATAGAACCCGGAGCCGTGGGCTGCTCCGGCAAGCGGATGTTTATCGACCAATGCTTCCAGGCGCGCCTTGAAGTAACGGCCTACATCGCGGGTGTTCTCCCAAAGACCTTCCTCCTGCATGACATCCAGCACCGCCATGCCAATGCGGCAACTGACCGGGCTGCCACCGGCCGAGGAGAAGAAGTAACCCTCAGCCTCCAGGGCCTCGGCAATCTCCCGCCGGGTGATCACCGCGCCCAGTGGCTGGCCGTTGCCCATGCCCTTGGCCATGGTGATGATATCCGGCACCACGCCCTGCTCCTCGAAGCCCCAGAAGTATTCACCGAGGCGACCGTAGCCGACCTGCACCTCGTCGGCGATGCACACCCCGCCTCGGGCCCGAACCTTGGCGTAGGCCTCGCGCAGGTAGCCCGCCGGCAGCGAGATACCCCCGGCATTGCCGTACACCGGCTCGCAAATGAATCCGGCCAGCTGTCGGCCCCGGGCGTCGAGATCGGCCAGTTTCGCATCCACGTCCTGCAGATAGCCGCAGGCGCTGTCCGGCCCACGGAAGCGCCCGCGGAAGGTATTCGGCGCCTCCACTGGATGCACCCAGTCCGGCCGCGTTTCCAGAGCCTGCGGGTTGTCGGCGATGGACGTGGAAATGGCGTCGGTGGCTACTGACCAGCCATGGTAGGCCTCCAGCACGCTGAGCAGATCGCGCCCACCGCTGTAGGCCCAGGCCAGGCGGATGGCCAGGTCGTTGGCCTCGGTGCCGCTGTTGACCAGAAACACCCGGTCGAAGCCTTCCGGCGCCAATGCCAACAATCGCTCGGAGAACTCGGCGATCGCCGCGTAGTGGAAGCGTGAGTTGGTATTGACCAGCGACCACTGGCGCGCCGACTCGGCAGCCATGCGCGGATGCCCATGGCCCAGCACGGCCACGTTGTTGAGCATGTCCAGGTAGGATCGGCCCTGCATGTCGATCAGGTAGTTGCGCCAGCCCCGCTCGATGTGCGGTGGCTGCGCGTAGTAGTGCTTCTGCGAGCGGGCGAAACTGGCGTCACGGCGCGCCAGCAGGGCCTGGGCGTCGACCAGAGGTTCGGCATCGCAATCAAAGCCCAGCAAAGCGCGGGGGGACGGACACACCGCCAACCAGGCCTGGGCATGGGATGGCTTGGCGAAGAATGGCGGCTGATGATGTTCATCCCGGCTCAATTGGACGCTCAAGAAGCCGCAGGTCAGGCCCAGGGCTTGCCCTTTGGCCAACGCCTGGCCGTCCTGCGGCGCCTCTTCCAACCCTGCCAGCCACAGGCTCCAGTCGGCTGTGCGCAGCCGGCCGCGGCCCTCGCCGATGCGCTCCCAGACACCCGCTTGCGGCGCCTGCAACGCCGTGCCAGCCGGCACGTTCAGTTCCACGCCCAAGGCGCAGGTGGATGGCTCCTCGGGGCGATCGATGTGCGTCTGCGACAGGCGGTACTGCCCGTACAGGGTGCAGGCCGGTCCTGCCTGTGCGGTCAGTAATCGCTGGTCGAAGCCGGGCAGCTCCCAATTGCCGGCTACGCATTGCGGGCTGAGCACGCCCAGGTCGACGCGCGCCACCGCCTCGCCGGCCAAGGCCGGAATCAGCGGCGCGCAGCCCGACAGTGCCAGCGGTGCCAGGGTGTGTCCTGCGGCCTGGAGAATCGCGGCCTCCATTAGAGCGAAAGGCACGGCGCTGGCAGTGTCGAAGATCTCCCACTCATGGGCGATGTTGTCGAGGATGTACTGGTTGCCGGGCTCTACCTGCAATTGTTGTTCGCTGCTGAGCACGAGCACGGCCGCACGCATCAGCACAAGCGGCCACAAGGCACGCAGCTCGGCTTCTTGCAGCGGGTTGGTGGCCTGGTACGCCTGGATGGCCGGCAGGATGCGCAGGGGGTCACCTTCGGCGTGGTGCAGCAGGGCCGCGCAGGTCACCGACAGGTCGGCGATGCGCCAGGTACGCACCAGATCGCCGAAGTCGATGACGCCCTGCAGTTGCCACTGGCGCTCGGCATCACGGGCCCAGACCGCATTGTCGTCGGTGATGTCCAGGTGCACGGCCTGGGTCGGCAGGGCTGCTGCCAACGGTTGCAGGCGCTCGACGGCGAGGCCGGTGAGTTGCTGCACACGGACGCGACGGGATGGGTCCTGCAGGATCGGTAGCAAATGCTCGATCAATGCCTGGGCGTGGCGCGGGTCCCACTGCAGGGTGCGCTCGAGCCCAGGATGGTCGAAAGCGGCCAGCGCCTGGTCGACACGCGCGCACAACGCGCCCAGCTCAGCGATCAGGCGCGGCTCCATGTGCTTGAGGCGCGTCAGTGGCTGGCCCTCGATATAGTCGAGCAGACGCACGCGCAACGCCTGGCCGTCGATGTCCACGGCCAGCAGATCCTGGCCATCGCGAGCCTGGCGCACGGCCGGCACCGGCACCCCCTGCTCCTTGAGGTAGGCAAGCGCCGCATGTTGCGCCTCGAGCTCCACCTGGGCATAGCTGGCGTGGCAGGCCTTGAGCACGAAGCGGCCCTGCTCGCTGTCCAGCAGCAGGTTCAGGTCCTGCTGACTGCCCAATGGCTGCAGGGGCCCGTCCAGATCGTAATGCGCGCGCAGCAGGGCATGGGCCTGGGCTTCGCTGAGCGAAGGGTTGGGCTGGCGGGAACGCTGGATCAGGGTGCTCAAGAGCATGGAAAGAAACCTCGGTTTTTTTGTCGCTTATATCGCCACTGCTGCTGCCGATATACAAGAGGCTGGCGATAAAAGCCTTGGTAACGCAAAGGCTGTTCCACACTGCCCAGCTTTACCGGACAATGCCGCCGCACAAGCCGGATCTGACCGCAGCGACCCGGCCGACACGCTAAGCTCCACTGGAGCTTCCTTCAGACCCAGAGGTTCCTTCAGATGCGAATTCTCGTCACCGGTGGTGCCGGTTTCATTGGCTCCGCCCTGATCCGCCACCTGATCGACAATACCGAGCACGAGGTCCTGAACCTCGACAAACTGACCTACGCCGGCAACCTGGAGTCGCTGCAACGCATCGCCAGCAATACCCGCTACGAACTTGTCCAGGCCGATATCGGCGATGCGGCCACGGTCAGTGCCGTGCTGGAGCGTTTCCAACCCGACGCGATCATGCACCTGGCCGCCGAATCCCACGTGGACCGCTCCATCGATGGCCCGGCGGAATTCATCCAGACCAACATCGTCGGCACCTACACCCTGCTCGAAGCCACCCGGGCCTGGTGGAGTCGCCTGCCATCGCACGCACGCGAAGCATTTCGCTTCCACCATATTTCCACGGACGAGGTCTACGGCGACCTGCACGGTGCCGATGAGCTGTTCACCGAGACCACGCCCTACGCGCCAAGCTCGCCCTATTCGGCGAGCAAAGCGGCGTCCGACCACTTGGTACGCGCCTGGCAGCGCACCTATGGCCTGCCGGTGCTGGTCACCAATTGCTCGAACAACTATGGCCCGTTCCACTTCCCCGAAAAGCTCATCCCGCTGATGATCCTCAGCGCCCTGGCCGGCAAACCGCTGCCGGTGTATGGCGACGGCCAGCAGGTGCGCGACTGGCTCTTCGTCGACGACCATGCCCGTGCCCTGCTCAAGGTGGTGACCGAAGGCCAGGTCGGTGAGACCTACAACATCGGCGGGCACAACGAGCAGAAGAATATCGACGTCGTGCGCGCCATCTGCGCGCTGCTCGAGGAACTGGCACCTGAGCACCCCGTCGGCGTGGCCCGCTACACTGACCTCATCACCTTCGTCCACGACCGCCCTGGCCATGACCTGCGCTACGCCATCGACGCCAGCAAGATCGAACGGGAGCTGGGCTGGGTGCCCGAGGAGACGTTCGAGAGCGGGCTGCGCAAGACCGTGCAGTGGTATCTGGACAACCTCCAGTGGTGCCGCCATGTCCAGGATGGCAGCTACCAGGGTGAACGCCTGGGACACTCCAATTTCAAGGATCTGATCGCATGAGCAAAGGCATTGTCCTGGCGGGGGGCTCCGGCACCCGCCTGCACCCCATCACGCTTGGCGTTTCCAAACAGCTGTTGCCCATCTACGACAAGCCGATGATCTACTACCCGGTCTCGGTACTGATGCTGGCCGGCATTCGTGACATCCTGCTGATCTCCACCCCCCGCGACCTACCCCAGTATCGCCAGCTGTTCGGCGACGGCAGCCAGTTCGGCCTGCGGATCAGCTATGCCGAACAACCTTCCCCCGACGGCCTGGCCCAGGCGTTCCTGATTGGCGAGCAATTCATCGGCAACGACCCGGTGTGCCTGATCCTGGGCGACAACATCTTCCACGGTCAAAGCTTCACCGAGCAGCTGACCCGCGCAGCCAGCTACCCCTCGGGCGCGACCGTGTTCGGCTACTGGGTCAAAGACCCGGAGCGCTTCGGCGTGGTCGACTTCGACGACCAGGGCCGGGCACTGTCGATCGAGGAGAAACCTGCCGCGCCCAAGTCCAGCTATGCCGTCACGGGTTTGTATTTCTACGACAACGACGTGATCGAGATCGCCAAGAGCCTGCGCCCGTCCCCCCGGGGCGAGCTGGAGATCACCGACGTCAACAATGCCTACCTCGAGCGCGGCGACCTGCGCGTGGAGCGGTTCGGGCGTGGCTTCGCCTGGCTGGACACCGGCACCCACGAGAGCCTGCTGGAAGCCTCGCAGTACGTGCAGACCATCGAGAACCGCCAAGGCCTGAAAGTCGCCTGCCTGGAAGAAATCGCCTACCAGAAGGGCTGGATCACCCGTGACCAGCTGCTGGCCAAGGCAAACGAACTGAAGAAGACTGGTTACGGTCAGTACCTGAGCAAGATTGCCGAAGAGCCCACATGAACATCATCCCCACCGACATCCCCGACGTGCTGATCATCGAACCCAAGGTGTTTGGCGACAGTCGGGGGTTTTTCCTTGAAAGCTTCAACGCCAGAGACTTCGCGTCGCATACCGGCCTGGACATCACCTTCGTCCAGGACAGCCACTCCTATTCGCGTAAAGGTGTGCTGCGGGGCCTGCACTACCAGGTCGAGAACACCCAGGGCAAACTCGTCCGCGTGGTGCGCGGCGAGGTGCTGGACGTGGCCGTCGACGTACGCCGCAGCTCCCCGACTTGCGGCCGCTGGGTGAGCGCTCGCCTGTCGGCCGAGAACTTCCGCCAGATGTGGGTACCACCAGGGTTCGCCCATGGGTTCGTGGTGTTGAGCGAGGAAACCGAGTTCCTCTACAAGACCACCGACTACTACAACCCCGCTGCCGAGCGCTGCATCCGCTGGGACGACCCGACCCTGGCCATCGACTGGCAACTGCAAGCAGCGCCGCAGCTGTCCGCCAAGGACCAGCTTGGCAAGCTGTTCAGCGAGCTCGATCTGCTGCCATGAAACCACTGAAGATTCTCGTCTGCGGTCACAACGGCCAACTGGCCCAGGCCTTGGGCCCACAACTGGCCGACCTGGGCGAGGTACTGCTGCTCGGACGCGATCAGCTCGACCTGGCCAACCCCGAGGGCCTGCGCGAGCCCTTACGGCAACTGGCCCCCGACCTGATCATCAACGCCGCCGCCCACACCGCGGTGGACCAGGCCGAGAGCGAGCCGGAACTGGCCTTCGCCATCAACGCCGAAGGCCCGCGAGTATTGGCCGAGCAAGCAGCGCAACTTGGCGTGCCATTGATCCACTACTCCACCGATTATGTCTTCGATGGCGACAAAGCCAGCCCCTACACCGAGGCGGACACACCGAACCCGCTGGGCGTCTATGGACGCAGCAAGCTGGCCGGCGAACAGGCCATCAGCGCGGTGGACGGCGAGCACCTGATCCTGCGCACCAGCTGGATCTACTCGCGGCATGGGCGCAACTTCCTGCTGACCATGCAACGCCTGCTGCAGGAGCGCCCGCAACTGCGCGTGGTCGACGACCAGATCGGCGCGCCGACCTGGGCCGGCACCCTCGCCGCCAGCACCCGTGCCCTTATCGAGCGTTGGCAGGCAGGCCAGGCCGGCGCCTGGGGCATCTACCACCTGACAGCCCAAGGCGAGACATCCTGGTTCGGCTTTGCCCAGGCCATTGCCGAGCAACTGCGAGCCCAAGGTCTGCCCTGCGCCGAGCTACTGCCGATCCCGTCCAGCGAGTACCCGACACCTGCCCGCCGACCACTGAATTCGCGCCTGGACTGCTCGCGCCTGGCCCGTGAGTGGCAAGTCCAACAGCCACACTGGCACCAAGCGCTGATCGACTGCCTCAAGTAGCGCATAATTGCGCCAGATCCTTCTGGCGCATCCCTTGATGATTTCGACTTCCACGCCTCCACGCCGTCCACGCTGGCGCAGCCTTGCCCTGCTGGCCCTGTGCCTGGCGCCGTTGCTCTGGCCACTGCACCACCTGGCCGAGCGTTACTACCAGGAGGAGCTGGCCTCCCAGAACCGCCAGACCCTCGACCTGTATGTCGCCAACCTGCTGGGCACCCTGCACCGCTACGAGACCTTGCCGCAGATCCTCGGCGACCTGCCGGCCCTGCGCGGTGCGCTCCACGACCCGTTCAAGACCGAAGCGGTGACCAATGCCAACCGCTTGCTCAAGGAAATCGTCGAGCAGACCGGGGCCGAAGTCATGTACCTGATGGACGTCAGCGGCAATACCCTGGCGGCCTCCAACTGGGACAAGCACGACAGTTTCGTGGGCCGAAACTTCGCCTTCCGGCCGTACTTCCTCGAAGCCATGGAAGGGCGTTTGGGGCGGTTCTTCGGCCAAGGCACCACCTCGGCCAAGCGTGGTTACTTCTTCGCCGCAGCCGTGCATGACCGGGACAAGATCGTGGGCGTGCTGGTGGTCAAGGTCGACCTGGACCACACCGAAACCCTGTGGGGCCGTACCCCCGAGCAACTGCTGCTGACCGACCAGAATGGCGTGGTGGTGCTGACCTCGCGGCCCGACTGGCGTTTTCGCGCCACCCGGACGCTGAGCGCCGCCGAGCGCGAAGCGATCGTCGCCATACAGCCCTACCCGACCCAAGCCCCGCAACCGCTCAACCTCAATACGGCGGCCTGGCTGATCCAGACCCGCAGCATCAAGGAGACCGGCTGGCAAGTCAGCATTCTCGCCCCGCGCACCCTGGTCGACCGCTCCGTGCAGACGGTCATGGCCATCGGTGCCGGCGCCTTGCTGGTGCTGATGTTGCTGGCAGGCCTGGTGATGCAGCGCCGGCGCCACTACATCGACCGCATCGACTTCGAAGCACGCGGGCGCCAGGAACTGGAAAAACGCGTGATGGAGCGAACCGCCGACCTCGAAGGCCTGAACACGCGCTTGAAAAAAGAAGTGCTCGAGCGCGAGCAGGCCCAGCAGGAGTTGGTCCGCGCACAGGACGAGCTGGTCCAGGCCGGCAAGCTGTCAGTGCTCGGCACCATGTCCGCCAGCATCAGCCATGAACTCAACCAGCCCTTGGCCGCCATCCGCAGCTATGCCGAAAATGCCGAGATCCTGCTCGACCATCAACGCACCGAGGATGCCCGTGGCAACCTCAAGCTGATCGGCGAACTGACCGGGCGCATGGCCTCGATCATCACCCACCTGCGCGCCTTCGCCCGTCGCGACCGGCACGCCCCGGAAAGCGTCGCCCTGCAACCGGCGCTGGACGACGCCCTGGCGTTGCTGGCCAAGCGCCGCCGGGCCATGGCCGTGGAGCTGGTCCGTGACCTGCCCGACGCCACGCTGTGGGTCCAGGCCGGCGAGACCCGCCTGCGCCAGGTGCTCGGCAACCTGCTGGCCAATGCCCTCGACGCCCTGACCGAGAAAGCCAACCCCCGCAAGCTGTGGCTCAGTGCCGAAACCCGCGACGGCTACGTCTACCTGTACATCCGCGACAACGGGCCAGGCTTCAGCAGCCAGGCCTTGGCGCACGCCAAGGAGCCCTTCTTCACCACCAAGACCCGCACCCAGGGCTTGGGGCTGGGGCTGGCGATCTGCGAAAGCCTGATGCGCGCCCTGGGGGGTGAACTGCTGCTCGGCAACCACCCGGAAGGAGGCGCCTTGCTCACCCTGCAGCTGCGCGTGGCCACGCCCGGCGCCAACCTGCAACCTTCGGAGGACCCCTCGGCATGACGACCGAGACACTGATCGACAGCCGCACCCAGGTCATCTTGGTGGATGACGACCCGCACCTGCGCCAGGCCCTGAGCCAGACACTGGACCTGGCCGGCCTGAAGGTCACGACGCTGGCCGATGCCCAGGGCCTGGCCGAGCGCATCGAACCGGACTGGCCTGGCGTGGTGGTCAGTGACATCCGCATGCCCGGCATCGACGGCCTGCAATTGCTGGAACAACTGCATGGGCGCGACAACGACCTCCCGGTACTGCTGATCACCGGCCACGGCGACGTGCCGCTGGCCGTACAAGCCATGCGCGCCGGGGCCTATGATTTTCTCGAAAAGCCCTTTGCCAGCGACGCCCTGCTCGACAGCGTGCGCCGCGCCCTGGCCTTGCGCCGCCTGGTGCTGGACAACCGCAGCCTGCGCCTGGCCCTGAGCGATCGTCAGGAACTGGCCACACGCCTGGTCGGCCAGTCACCGGCCATGCAACGCCTGCGCGAGCAGATCGGCGCCCTGGCCGCGACCCGCGCCGATGTGCTGATCCTCGGCGAGACCGGTGCCGGCAAAGAGGTGGTCGCCCGCGCGCTGCACGACTTGTCGAGCCGCCGCGACGGGCCTTTCGTGGCGATCAATGCCGGTGCCCTGGCCGAATCGGTGGTCGAGAGCGAGCTGTTTGGCCATGAGTCCGGCGCCTTTACCGGCGCGCAGAAGCGCCGCATCGGCAAGTTCGAGTTCGCCAATGGCGGGACGTTGTTCCTCGATGAAATCGAAAGCATGAGCCTGGATGTCCAGGTCAAGCTGCTGCGCCTGTTGCAGGAGCGGGTGGTGGAGCGCTTGGGTGGCAATCAGTTGATCCCGCTGGACATCCGCATCATCGCCGCCACCAAGGAAGACCTGCGCCAGGCCGCCGACCAGGGGCGTTTTCGCGCCGACCTGTATTACCGCCTGAACGTAGCACCGCTGCGCATCCCGCCGTTGCGCGAACGCGGCGACGATATCCTGGTGCTGTTCCAGCATTTCGCCGACGCCGCCAGCGAACGCCACGGCCTGCCGCCCCACAGCCTGCAGCCGGCCCAGCGCGCCCTGCTGCTGCGGCACGACTGGCCGGGTAACGTGCGCGAGCTGCAGAATGCTGCCGAACGCTTCGCTCTGGGCCTCGATCTGGCGCTCGATGGCCAGGTGCCAAGCACGGCCACCACGATTGAGCCTGAGCGTAGCGGCACACTCAGCGAACAGGTCGAACAGTTCGAGCGGTCGCTGATCACCGCCGAGCTCGCCCAACCCCACAATTCCCTGCGCAGCCTTGCCGAAGCCCTTGGCATCCCGCGCAAGACGCTGCACGACAAACTGCGCAAGCACGGCCTGAACTTCGAAGGCGGTGCCAGCGGACACGACGATCAGGAGGAGATCCGCCCATGACCACCGACAGCCAGTACTTGCAGTCCGTGCTGCACAGCGACATTCCCCTGACGCGGGAGATGGGCATGGCCGTCATCGGCTGGGAGGATCACTGCCTGCGCCTGCAACTGCCGCTGGCGCCCAACGTCAATCACAAGAGCACCATGTTCGGTGGCAGCCTGTACTGCGGCGCGGTACTGGTGGGTTGGGGCTGGTTGCACTTGCGCTTGCGCGAGCTGGGTATCGATGACGGGCATATCGTCATCCAGGAAGGCCAGATCAGCTACCCGCTACCGGTTACCGGTACCGCCGTGGCGCGCTGCGAAGCACCGGACGACAAGACCTGGGAACGCTTCGTGGCGATGTACCAGCGCCGCGGCCGGGCGCGCCTGACACTCGACACCGTGGTCTGCAACGCAGGCAACGACGAACCCGCCGTGAAGTTCAGCGGGCAGTACGTGTTGCATCGATAGGGCTTGCCGTTGCCAGGGAGCTCAGCGGCCGATCGCCGCTGCCAACTGCAACAATGCCGGTCGCCATGGGGCCGCGCTGGGCAGGGCCAGGAAGAAGTCATTGAGCAGGGATTCGCGCGCCGGGTAGCGGAAGGGTTGGCCATCCAACCCAATCACCTCGCCCCCGGCCCCTTCCAGCACGCCCTGGGCGGCAGCGGTATCCCATTGGGACGTCGGCGCCAGCCGCGGATAGCAATCTGCGGCACCTTCGGCCAACAGGCAGAATTTCAGCGAACTGCCAACATTGGCCAGCTCCAGCTCACCGACGGCGCTGCCCAGCCCGCCCAACAGGGCTTCCTGCTGAGGGCTGGAATGGCGTTTGCTGGCGACCACCGTGAAACGCCCACCCGCCGGCGGTTGCTGACGCACCTGGATCGGCTCGGCGGCGGTGTTTGCTTCAGCGCGCCAGGCGCCCAGCCCTCGGCCGCCGAAGTAGCAGCGGCCATTGGTCGGCATCGCCACCACACCAAACACCACCTCACCCTCTTCGATCAAGGCGATGTTGACCGTGAACTCCTCGCTGCCGGCGATGAACTCCTTGGTGCCATCGAGCGGATCGACCAGCCACCAACGGCGCCAGGCCTGGCGCTCGACCAGCGCAATGTCGCAATCCTCTTCCGACAGCACCGGGATGTGCGGGGCCAGCGCCTGCAAGCCATCCGCGATCACCTGGTGAGCGGCGAGGTCGGCGGCAGTCACCGGCGAGTCGTCAGCCTTGGCGGTCACCGCCACATCCGCGCGCCAGAACGGCAGAATCGCCTCGCCCGCCAGGTGGGCCAGTCTCACCACTTCGTCCATCAGTTGCTGATCGTTCATACGCTGAGCAGCCCCCGCTGAATCATCAGGTCGCGGGCCAGGTACAGCGCCGCCAGCGCCCGGCCTTCGGAGAACTGCGGGTGCATGGCCAGCGCCGACAATTCACGCAAATTGACCTTGTCCACACGCATCGGCTCGGGCTCATCACCCTCCAATCGCTCTTCGTACAGGTCGGTGGCGAGTACCACCTGGATCTTCTGGCTCATGTAGCCGGGCGACAGGGACAGTTCGGTGAGGTGTTCCAGTTGGCGAGCGCCGAAACCGGCCTCTTCCTTGAGCTCGCGGTTGGCTGCAGCCAGCACGTCCTCGCCAGGCTCGATCAGGCCCTTGGGCAGGGACAACTCGTATTCGTCGGTGCCACCGCAGTATTCCTCCACCAGCACGGCATGTTCGGCGTCGAGCATGGCCACCACCATCACCGCGCCATAGCCATTGCCGCGACCGACCAGGCGCTCGTAGGTCCGCTCGGTACCGTTGGAAAAACGCAACTGCACGGCTTCGACGCGGAACAGACGACTGCTGGCGACGATCTCGCGGGCGAGGACGGTGGGTTTCTGGCGCATGGGGCGGCTCCTTGGCGTGAACGAGTTACTATACCGTGGCTTGCCGACCGAACGAGAGTTTCCCATGCCTGTTCTTCCCTGGTCCGCCATCGATACCGTCCTGCTGGACATGGATGGCACCCTGCTCGACCTGCACTACGACAACCAGTTCTGGCTGGAACACCTGCCCCAGCGCTACGCCGAGCTGCACGGCGTCAGCCGGGCCATGGCCGAGCTCGAGCTGCAGCCACTGTTCGAGCGCAATGCGGGAACGCTCAACTGGTATTGCCTGGATTTCTGGAGCCGCGAACTGAACCTGCCGATCCGCGCGCTCAAACAGGAAATCGCCGACCTGATTGCCCTGCGGCCGGACGCCGATACCTTCCTCGCCGCGATCCGTCAGGCCGGCAAACGCGTGGTACTGATCACCAATGCCCATCGCGACTCGCTGTCGCTGAAGCTGGAACGGGTGGAACTCGCGCCCTATTTCGAGCGGCTGATCAGCTCCCACGACTACGGATATCCCAAAGAGAGCCCAGAATTCTGGGACGCGCTGCAGGCTGACATTGGCTTCGAGCCTGCGCGCAGCCTGTTCATCGACGACACCCTGGCGATCCTGCGCAGTGCGCGGCGCTTTGGCGTGGCGCATTTGCTGGCGGTGCGCCAACCCGACAGCAAGGCCGGGCCGCGTGATACCCAGGAGTTCGCGGCGGTGGAGGATTACCGCCAGCTGCTGGCAGGTCTGTAAGAATGCATTCGCGGGTAAACCCGCTTTCACAGGATCATCTGTGGAAGCGGGTTTACCCGCGAACAGGGAGACAGGCAATCAGTCAGGAATGCGCAAAACCTGCCCCGGATAGATCTTGTCCGGATGCTTGAGCATCGGCTTGTTGGCCTCGAAGATCTTGTTGTACTTGTTGGCATCGCCATACTCGGCCTTGGCGATGGCGCTCAAGGTGTCGCCTTTCTTGACCGTGACGAAGCGCGCCGCCTGGGCCACGGGCCCTGCGACGGTGATCTGGTCGTCCACCGACGCCACGCCATCGATGTTGCCCGCCGCCAGGATGATCTTCTCCTTCTCTTCCTGGCTCGCCACCTCGCCCTTAAGCACAATCGTATCGCCTTGCACGGTGGCGGAAATGTTCGGGTTGCCCAGGCCGACGGATTCGACGTGCTTCTTGAGCTGCGCCTCGGCATTGGCGTTTCCGGGCGTCAGCAGGTCGATCAGTTTCTCACCGGCTTCCTTCACGAAACTGAACAGACTCATGTCACTCTCCTTGAGGATCAAACGGGGGAAGCAGGAGTCTAGGACAGACTTGGCCAACCCGCCTCGCCAAGCCCATCGACGCGCTCTATCAGGGGATAGAACCTAGCGACTAGACGTCGCCCGCCCGCAAGCCTAGGCTTGTGCAGGTAACAAGCCGCCGGTAATCCGCTCCGATGAACAGCAAACCCCCAGTCTGCGCGGCGTCCATGCCTCTTACCCTGCCTGCCGCCAGTAATACCTACGACTACGTACAACTCACCGATGACGTGCGCGACACCACGCCGCTCGCCGAAGAAGTGGCCCTGGCCATCGTCTATAACGGCCTGAACCAGGCGGTGATGCTGGTCAGCCCTACCGATCTGGAAGACTTCGCCGTCGGGTTCAGTGTCGGCAGCGGCATTGTCGCCAGCACTGACGACATCTATGACGTGAAGCTCTCTGGCAGCGGCTCGGCGCTCTACGCCGATCTGGAAATCTCCAGCCGCGCCTTCTGGAACCTGAAGAACCAACGGCGCCAGTTGGCCGGTACCAGCGGTTGCGGCTTGTGTGGCGTCGAGGCCCTGGAACAGGCGCTGCCGGAGCTGACCACCCTCCCCGGCGCCCCCCTGCCCCCGGCGCAATGGCTGGCCGGGCTACGTCAACGCATCGATGCTTTCCAGCCCTTGGGCCAGCATTGCGGCGCGGTGCATGCGGCACTGTTCATGGACCGTGAAGGCGAGCTGCTACTGGGCCGTGAAGACATCGGGCGCCACAACGCCCTGGACAAGCTGATCGGCGCCCTGCTGCGCCAGCGCATCGATACCAAAGGCGGCCTGGCCATCGTGACCAGCCGTTGCAGCCTGGAGTTGATCCAGAAGGTCCTGCGCGCCGGGATCCAGACCCTGGTCAGCCTCTCGGCACCGACCGGCTTGGCCCTGCAATGGGCCCGCAAGCACAACCTCAACCTGATCCATCTGCCCAAACACAGCGCACCGCGGGTGTACAGCCCGGTGGCGGAGTAGGTGTAGAAATGACCTCGAATGCGCCCGAGACGATGGTCGCAACTTGTGTACGAAAGCTGGCGAACAGCCATTAAAAAAGGTTCTTCACGGATTGCCGGGAAAGTCATTCTTGATCTTCATGAAGAAGAATTCGCTGTCCCGGTAGCCGTAAGCCATCCGTTTGATGACCTTGATCCGATTGTT
>NZ_JBLUPV010000045.1:0-24434 GCF_048068075.1 Pseudomonas sp. NY15354 | reverse complement strand
CGCGGAAAGCTTGAATTGCTCTGTGTACTTGCCCATGAATCCCCCAAGGGTTGGATTGGTGTCCAACTTCTTGGGGGCAGTCCAACCTGTGGGAGCGGGTTCACCCGCGAACACCGGCGCAGCCGGTGCCAGACACCGCGCCGTTCTTGCTTCGGCCGTTCGACGATCGTGAGGCCAGCACCTACGCTTGAACCAGAGGGCGGTCCTGGCGCGCCCGGTCTTCGCGGGGTCATGGAGCGTCCTATGCGTCCACTGGTGGTTACGCTGCTGATGGTGTCCTGGGCCTGTGTCTGCCGGGCCGGGTCGCTGCCGAGCGTGCTCGACGGCAATGAGGTCGAACGACGCCTGCCCACCGCCAACCTGCCGATCGATACCTATCGTCCTCTTTCCCCGATCGTGCGCATGCCAGCCATGCAAGGCACACGGCCCGCAGGGCCTGCGAACACCTCTGTAACGGTACGCAAGGTGCGCTTCGAAGGCGGCACTGTGTACCTGCTCAGTGACTTGCGCGAGCACTACGAGCCTCTGGTCGGTCATCAGGTGACCCTGGATGAGCTCATGGCCGTGACCGCTCGCCTTACCGAGCGTTATCGGCGCGATGGCTACCTGCTCTCGCGCGCCTACCTTCCGCCCCAGGACTTCGCCGATGGCCGCATTCGAGTGATCTTGGAGGAGGGCTATATCAGTGAAACCCAGGTGCAAGGAGACATCGGCCCCGCCGCCGAGTACCTGGAACAGTTGCTGGACAAGCTCAAGGCCGAGCGGCCGCTGACGCGCGAGTCCTTTGAGCGCTATACCGGCCTGATCGGGCGCATGCCGGGGGTGAGCGTCGAGGCCGACCTGTTGCCCACAGACGGGCGCGATGACGCCATGCGCCTGGTGCTCCGCGCGACGCGCAAGCCGATTGGCGCCACGCTGACCCTGGCCGATGGCAGTCGCGAGTCCGCGCAAGCGCTGGTGGAGGTCGAAAGCCATGCCCAGACCCGTTTTGCCGAGCAGTTGAGCGCACGCGCTCTGCTGCCGCCGGGCGACGACGAGGCTCATTACTACCGGCTCGACTACCGCCAGTACCTGGACGCCGAGGGCAGTCGGCTGTTGCTTTCGGCCTCGCGCTTTCGCAGCGAGCCGCGCACTTACGTGCCCTTGGATGACGGCCGGAACCTGCGTCAACGCTGGGACAGCGAGCGCCTTGCGATCGGCATCAGCCAGACCCTGATCGCAAAACCCGATGAGTGGCTGGACGTGTTCGGGCATTTCTACACCACGGCCGACCATGTCGACGTTCGCACTGGCGAGCCTGCGCAGCAGGACGACAGTGACACGTATGTTCGCGCTGTGTCGTTCGAAGGGGACTGGCGCAAGGTCGAGGGTGATCGGCTACGCCTGGTCAGTGCCGGGGTGCATCAGGGACTGGACTATTTCGGTGCCCGCAGTGACAGCGCCCGGGACGTGGATTTCCTGCGCTTGCGCCTGGCCGCACTGCAGCGCGACCCGTTGGCGCGTGACTGGCAGGGCGTGGTCTGCGGCGCGCTGTACTGGAGCGGCAACGACCTGCCCGACAGCGAGCGCGTGTTGTTCGGCGGCCAGCATTTCGGGCGCGGCTACCCGGCCGACCAAGCCTCGGGCGACAAGGGATGGGGGTTGGCCTATGAGCTCAACTACAGCTTCCACCGCGAAAACACATGGACACGGTTGTTGCAGCCCTACCTGGTGCTCGATGCCGCCCGGGCGTGGTCGAACGGGCGCGATCTGGACCGGGCACGACTGGCCTCGGCAGCATTGGGGCTACGGATCGGGGATGGCCGCTTCTACAACCTGGCTCTGGAACTGGCCCAGCCCCTGGCGGATGTGGCGCAGGACAGCCTGGACCGCAGCCCTAGGGTCATGGTGAGTCTAAGTGTTTCCCTGTGAGGGCAGGCGGAGCACGAAAAGCTTGCGATGGGGCGCACAGCCCCCGGGTGATCAGCACACGACCTGCATCCGCGGCTTGGGGAACAGGTTGTCCAGCGTCTCCAGCAGGCGTGCGTGGTAGATGGGCTTGCGGAACAGGTCCAGCACCTGAAGGCGCAGCAGGTCGCTGATGTCTTCCATGTCGGCGTGACCGGACATGACGATCACCGGCAGATGCTGGCGGGCCGTGTGGTCACGCAGACGCTTGATCAGGCCGATGCCGCTTTCCTCGGGCATGCGCAGGTCAGTGATGACCAGGGCCACGTCCGGATGGCGGGTGAGCTGGAGCAGGGCGCCTTTGACCGAGGTGGCGGTCAGGCAGATGAAACCTTCGTTCTCCAGCAGTTCGGCGAGTTCGAGCAGGGCCTCTTCCTCGTCGTCTACCAGGAGGATCTGTTGACGCAAGGAAGAGAGTGGCATGGTCGGCTCCTGTCGAATGAGGTCCAAAATCGTCACTGCCATCCTGATCTTAGGTGCCGCCAGTCGTGCCGCCTCCAGTCGTGCCGCCAGTCCCACCACCGGTGGTGATGGCCGCCTCGATCTTGTCCATGACCGATTTGACATTGTTGGACACACCGGGGACGAACCCCGCCAGCACGACCGCCACCATGGCTGCGATCACCGCGTATTCGATACCGGAGGCGCCGTCCTTGCGCGTGATGAACTGTTTGCAGTGGAGAAGGATGCGTTTGAGCGACATGGTGCAACTCCTCGCGCGTTCGAGCGCTGATGGCGGGGAATCGCCTGTGTGATACCCCTTTGCCATCACAGAATTTGCCAACCTGGCGAAAGCCGCAAATGTAAGAACGGATTAATCCAAAAGTATTGGTTTTGAATAGGCGCGCTAAGTTTCTGTTTTGCTGAGGTGTCAATTTAGTGGCATCAAAAAGTGCCTGTTTCTCATGGCAATTTGTGGGCTCTGGACTACCTTGCAATAGCGAAATAGTTTCTTTTTGCCATCAGTTGAATGAGCGAACGGCGTAAGGGAATAGCGGATATGAGTAGTCGCTTGACCATGATGCTCGCCGGCTTCTTCCTGGTCGCCGCCCTGGCGGCCGGGTATTGGGGGCTGGTTCTCAGCCGCCCTGCGGCGCCCGTCGTGCAACCTGCCCCGGTGGTGGCTCCCGTTGTCGCGCCAGCTGCCGCACCGACCCCGGCCAAGGCCGAGGAGCCGGTGCGGCAGCAGATCGTCGTGCTGCGCCGCGACGTTGCTGCCAACACGCCTTTGACTCAGGACGATCTGTTGCTGGAGCGCCTGCAAGTGGTGCCGGCAGGGGCCTTTCAACGACTCGAACAGGCCCTCGGCCGCAGCAGCATGCGCCCATTGGCGGCAGGCAGTTGGCTTGCCGAAGACAGCTTCCAGGCAGGTGGCCCGCTGGCGCGGATGATCCGCCCCCACGAGCGGGCCGTCGCCGTGGCGGTCGACGATGTGATCGGTGCCGCCGGGCAGCTTCGCCCTGGCGACTATGTGGATGTGCTGTTGTTCCTGCGGGAAGAAAACAACAACCCCCAATCCTCAGCGCAAGTGGTGCTGCCCGCCTTGCGGGTGCTCAGTGTGGGCGAGCAGATGGGCCTGGCCAACGATGGCCGGCCGGCACAGACCCAGGAGGAACAGAAGGCCCGTCGCGATCAACCGGGCGGCGCGACCCGCACCGTGGCGCTGGCGGTGCCCGAAGCGCTGGCCAGCCGGCTGATGCTGGCGGCTCAGACAGGGACCTTGCGCCTGGCGGTGCGCAGTGCCGACGAGCAACGTCTGGCCCGCTACTGGTCCGCCCCTGATGCCAGCCCCCAAGTGGAAAACGCCAACCGCGACCTCTATCGTTTCAGTCAGCTCTCCCAGGTGCCGATTGCCAAGGCGGTGGCGCCCGGCAGCGGTGCTTCGGGCATGCAGATCATCCGTGGCGCCCAGGCTGCCGACACCTCCAAGACTCCGTGACCTAGCAAGGACGCCGCCATGCGTAGTATCGAGCGGATACTCAGACAGTTGTGCCCAGCCCTGACGATGCTGACGGTGCTGCCGATGGCCCAGGCGGCCGACAAAGGCTGCGCCGCGTTCAGCCAGTTGCCCTCGGTGATCGAGATGGACCAGGGCCTGCAACAGGAGCTGCGTCTGCCCGTGGCCATCAGCCGAGTGGCGGTGGGCGAGCCCAAGGTGGCCGATGTCCAGGCCAGCGGTGAGCGTGCCGTATTGCTGACCGCGGTGGGGCCGGGCAATACCAGCCTGATGCTGTGGACCGCCTGCGCACCGGCGCCGCACCGGGCCATGCTGTTCGTCAAAGGCCGGGCCAGCGCGGACATGGCCGAAGACACGATGCTGTCCGCGCAGGACCAACAACTGCCCAGCCAGGTGCAGGCCGATATCCGCTTCGTCGAGGTGCAGCGCAGCAAATACAAGGAAGCCGGGGCGCGGCTGTTCTTCAAGGGCTCGAACAACAGCCTGATCGGGTCGCCGGGCACTGTGCCGGGTACGCGCGTCACGCCCGGCGACGTGCCGATCGCTCGGCCGTTGATTCCGCTCAACGACAACGTGTTCAACATTGTCTGGGGCGGTGGCAGCAGCCGCTTTCTGGCGGCGATCAACGCTCTGGAAACCAGCGGCTTCGCCTACACCTTGGCCCGTCCGAGCCTGACCGTGCTCAGTGGCATGACCGCAAGTTTTCTCGCGGGGGGCGAAATCCCTATCCCGGTGCCAAGCACCGGCAGCGACAGTGTGACGATCGAGTACAAGGAGTTCGGCGTGCGCCTGGCCCTGACGCCCACCGTCGTCAGCCGCGACCGCATCACCCTCAAGGTCGCCCCCGAAGTCAGCGAACTGGACTACACCAACGCGGTGAACATCGCCGGCACCCAGGTGCCGGGCCTCAAGGTGCGGCGCACCGATACCAGCATCTCTTTGGCCGATGGCGAAAGCTTCATCATCAGCGGCCTGGTCAGCAGCAGTACCCGCTCGGGTGTGGACAAATTCCCGGGGCTTGGCGACCTGCCGATTCTCGGTGCGTTCTTCCGTCAGTCGACGGTCAATCGCGAAGACACCGAACTGCTGATGATCGTCACCCCTCATCTGGTCCAACCGCTCGCCGCCAATGCCCGCCTGCCGGAGTTGCCCGGTGAGCACCTGCGCACCTACGACCCCAGCTGGGGGCAACTGTTCTTCCTGGAAAACGGCAATTTCGAAGGCCGTAGCGGGTTATCACGATGAGCGAGAGCCTGAACCAGACCTACCTGGCCATCACCCGCAACGAGGATGATCTGCGCTGGCTGCAGGGCGCGCTGGCCCCGCTCGGACAGGTGATCGGGGCCAGCGGCGGTAGCCTCGACGAGTTGCTGGCCTTGGTCGACGTGACCTTCAGCAACCTGCTGTTCATTGGCCTGGACCGTGAGCAGTTGATCAACCAGTGTGCGCTGATCGAGGGGGTGCTGGAGGCCAAGCCGATGTTGGCCATCGTGGCCCTGGGCGATGGCATGGACAACCAACTGGTGCTGCACGCCATGCGCGCCGGTGCACGGGATTTCGTCGCGTATGGCTCTCGCGCCAGCGAGGTCGCAGGCCTGGTGCGGCGCCTGGGCAAGCGCCTGCCGGCGGTCACCAGCAACCCAAGCCTGGGCGGGCTGACAGTGCTTTACGGCGCCCAGGCCGCTGCCGATGGCGCGTTGCTGACCACCCACCTGGCGCGGGTGGTGCAGGAGAGCGGCCAGCAAGCCTTGCTGCTGGACCTTGGCCTGCCGCGCGGTGACAGCCTGGCCTTGCTCGGGCTGGACGCCTCGTTCTATTTCGGCGATGCCCTGCGCCATCTGCGTCGGCTCGATGGCACCCTCATCGACAGCGCCTTCCCCCGTGACAAGGGCGGCTTGCGCATCCTGGCCTATGCCGACAGCGACGACCCGCTGCAACAGACCAGCGCGGCCGAGCTGTACATGTTGCTCAGCGCTCTGCGACAACACTTCCAGCACATCGTGGTCAACCTCACCGGGCAGGGCGACAACGATGCCTTGCGCACCATCGTCAGCCATTGCGACAAGCTGATCGTCTACACCGACCAGAACATTCTCGAGTGCCGGCGCAACCTGGAGGTGCTCGAGCAGTGGCGTGACCGGGGCATCAAGCTCGACCATGCCGTGCTGCTGGTGGACCGCTACCTGCGCAACGTGGCGCCTGACGCCGATACCTTGGCCAAGCGCTACGGCCTGAGTTTGCTCAAGGCGTTGCCCTATAGCCCGGAGATGCGCCTGAACGCCAAGAACCAAGGCCTGAGCCTGTTCGAACTGGCCCCCCGGGAGAGCCTGACCCAGGCCCTGCATTACCTCGGCGAGCGACTGGCGCGGCGCTCGGAGCATTTGGCCAAGCCCACCGCCACCACCTGGCTGCGCCGCCTGTGGAGCCATAAATGAGCGCCGACGAACCCTTTGGCGGCCCGCGCCATGCCGGAGCCGACCCGCAGGCACTCAAGCGTGCCCTGCACCGTTTTGTCATCGATGCCATCGAAGACAGCGGCCGCAACCTGCTCGAAGGCGCGCGGCCCGCACTCACCCAGTTCGTCGTGGAGCAGGTTGGTGACTACGTGGCACGCCTGCACCTGGCGCTGTCGCGCTACGAGACCGAGCGCCTGGCCGAGGAACTGGTCGATGAATTGACAGGCTACGGCCCGCTGGAAGTGCTGCTGCGCGATGCCAGTGTCACCGAGATCCTGGTCAACGGCCCGCACCGGGTCTTCGTCGAACGGGCCGGGATGCTCCAGCGCACCGACCTGCGCTTCATCGACGCCCATCACGTGGAACGGGTGATGCAGCGCATTCTCGCGCCGCTCGGGCGACGCCTGGATGAGTCCTCGCCGATGGTCGATGCGCGCCTGCCTGACGGCAGCCGGGTCAACGCGATCATTCCGCCGGTGGCGTTGGACGGGCCGTGCCTGTCGATCCGCAAGTTCCGCCAGGACATGCTCAAGAGCGCCGACCTGCTGGCCACCCGGGCCATCGACCAGGCCATCTTCGACTTCTTCGAGCGTGCCGTGGCCCGGCGCTGCAACATCCTCGTCAGCGGCGGCACGGGCACGGGCAAGACCACCTTGCTCAATATCCTCAGCCAGATGATCTCCCCCCACGAGCGCCTGGTGACCATCGAAGACGTGGCGGAGCTGCAACTGCACCACCCGCACGTGGTGCGCCTGGAAACCCGGCCACCGAATGCCGAGGGACATGGCGAGATCAAGGCCAGCGAGCTGATCCGCAACGCTTTGCGTATGCGCCCGGATCGCATCCTGCTCGGTGAGATCCGCGGCGCCGAGGTGCTCGATGTGCTCACCGCGATGAACACCGGACACGACGGTTCGATGAGTACGGTGCACGCCAACACCGCCCAGGATGCATTGCTGCGCCTGGAGACCTTGGTGGGGCTGACGGGGCGCCAAGTGGCCGAGAAGACCCTGCGGCAGATGGTGTGCGCGGCGCTCGACGTGGTGATCCAGCTGACCCGCCTGGCTGATGGCCGGCGTTGCGTCAGCGAAGTGCTGGAGGTGGTCGGGGTACGTGACGATGTGTATGTCACCAACACCTTGTTCCGCCTCGACCGGCGTGGCGGCGAGGTTTTTTTGCGCGACGCCCCCAACCCGGCAGGCGTCAAGCTGCGTCAGGACGGGGTGATGTGATGGGCCCGCTGCTGCTGGCGCTGGCGCCTTTGTTGCTGGGGGCTGCGTTGCTGCTGTTTCGTCGCAGCCAGTACAAGCGCCGCGAGGAGCGCATTCTGCTGCGGTTGGGGCGTGCCTACCAAAGCGTGCGCATTGGCACGGCCAGGCGTGAATGGCTCGATCCGCTGCTGCAGCGCGCGGGGCTGGCCCAGGGCGAGGTCAGCCTGCGCCCTTGGCTGTTGGGCTGGCTGGCCTTGGTGGTGCTTGCCCTGTTGCTGGCGGGCTGGGTCGCGGCCCTGCTGGTGCTGGCAACGCTGCCACTGCTGGCCTACCTCTACCTGGGTTGGCGCTGTCGCCGCCGTTTGGCGCAGATCGTCGAGCAACTGCCAGGGCTGCTGGACTACAGCGTGCGCAGCCTCAAGGCCGGTCGCACGCTGAGCGATGCGGTGCTTGGCGGGATCGAGGGCACGCGCGAGCCGTTGCGTTCGGCCATGGGCCGTGTGCAGCGCAACGTGCGTATGGGCGTGCCGTTGGAGGAGGCCGTGCATGAGCTGGCGGAACTGTATGAGCAGGACGAACTGCGTCTGTTCGCCTTGGGGCTGCGCATCAACCAGCACTATGGCGGCAATGCCAGCGAGCTGATGGAGAACCTGATCAAGTTGATCCGCGAGCGTGAGCAGGGCGCTCGCCAGCTCAGGGCCATGACCGGCGAGACGCGGATCACTGCCTTGATTCTCGGGGCATTGCCACTGGCCATGGTCGGCTACTTTTTGCTGGGCAACCCCGGCTACCTGATGACCATGTGGCACGACAGCCAGGGCCAGATGATGTTGCTGTTCGCCTTCGCCCTGCAGGCGGTGGGGTGCCTGATGCTCTGGCGCATGATGAGGAGCCTGTGACCATGGCCTGGCTGATCTGTGCCGCGTGCCTGTTCGCAGGCTTCGTTGTGTTGAGCCTGCAGGCGTTGCGTGAGATCCGCGCCCGGCAGATGGTCGCCCGGCGCCTGCAAGGCCAACTGGCACGTGAGGAGCGGCTGGGGGACTGGCTGCATTGGTTGGGGAACTCGGCGTTGGGCCGGCGCCTGCAGACCCTGGACAGCGAAACCCAGACCCTGCTGGAGCGGGTGGGCTGGCGTCGTAGCCGTCACAGGGCGTTGTTCGCGGCCCTGCAACTGGGGCTGCCGGTGTTGGCGGCGGGCCTGACGCTGTTGCTTCAGCAGGGTGGCCTCGGCCATGGGCTGGTACTGCCCCTGTGTGCTCTGGGCGTCGGGTATCTGCTGCCCAAGCGCCTGTTGGCGATGGCGGCGTTGCGCCGCCAGCAACGCATCGCCCAGGAGGTGAGCCTGGTGATCCCTCTGCTGCGCATTCTGTTCGAGAGCGGCCTGGCGGTCGAACAAGCTTTACGCGTGCTGAGCCACGAGAGCCGCACGCTGGTGCCGCACGTCAGCGAAGAGCTGCGGCTGGTCTTGCAACGCGTGGACTCGGGCCTCGCGCTGGGGCCGGAGCTGGAAAAGACTGCACGCCTGCTGGCGGTGGATGAGTTCATCGACACCTGCGTGATCCTGCGCCAACTGCTGGTGCAGGGCAGCGGTGCAATGAAGTCGCTGCTGGGGCTCAAGACCTTGCTCGATGATCGGCGCCTGACACGTCTGCAGGAGCGGGTCTCGAAGATGTCGGCAAAGATGTCGGCGGTGATGATGATGTTCTTGTTCCCGGCCTTGATCATTGTCCTGGCCGGACCGGGTTTCACCGCACTGACGCGGGCCCTGGCGTTCTGAGAAAGGAAGAGTCGGATGAAAGCGATCCTGTTGTTCACCGGGCTGTTGTTGCTGGCAGGCTGTGCCGGCCAGCCACCCGAGGGGTTTGCCCGGTTGCTGGGTACCTCGTCCTGCGGAAAGCCCAGTGCCGATCAGCAACTGGCCCTCAACCTGGCGGACGAGATGCTCAACGACGGGCGCCCTCACGCCAGCTACGCGCACCTGCAGCAACTGCCGGACGACCTCGACCAGGTGCGCCTGCGCAAAGCCAAGGTGCTGCGTCTGCTTGGGCGTAGCGAGGCCGAGCCGTTGTACCGCAGCCTGCTCGGCGGCTGCCTGGCGGCCGAAGGCGAGCACGGCCTGGGCCAGCTCGCCTCGGCACGCGGCGACGATGCGCAGGCGCTGCGCAATCTGCAACGGGCCGTGCGCCTGGCGCCGACTGACGAGAAGGTGCGCAACGACCTGGGAGTGGTGCTGATGAACCTGGGCGATCATGAGCAGGCGCGCTTCGAGTTCCTGACTGCCATCGAGCTCAAGGACGACAATCCGCTGCCTGCGGTCAACCTGGTGACCTTGTCGCTGGTGGAGGATAACTGGCAACAGGCCGCCGACCTGGTGGCCCGGCTAGGGCTCAAGCCTGAGCAGTTCGCCGAGGCCCAGGCCCGGGCCAAGCAGTTGCGGGAGACCGGGCGTGGCTCGGTGGGTTGAAGCCAAAGGAGGCGTTGCGATGTTCAAGCCGATGATGATTGTGCTCTGCCTGTCCTGCCCGCTGCTCGCCCAGGCCGAAGACCCGCCTCGCCTGCCGCCGCCGGACAGTACCGCCGAAGCCTGGTTGCGGGTGCAGGCGAGCAACCAGCAGGCCTCGCCGAAGACGCAGAAGCAGAGCGCGACAGAGCGGGAGCTGTCCCTGCAGCGTTGGTTGGACAGCTACAAGTACCCGATCCCCGATGCGTTTCGCTATCAGTCGATGAGCACCACCGGTAACTGATCGGCTTTACAGAACGCGTCGCCGAGTTTGCGGCCGCTGTGCGGCCGATCGCGGCGCAAGGCCGCTCCTACAGGATCAGCGCAGGCGTTGGGAATGGTGTGATTGGTGTGCACGTGGATTGCGGCCGCTGTGCGGCCGATCGCGGCGCAAGGCCGCTCCTACAGGATCAGCGCAGGCGTTGGGAATGGTGTGATTGGTGTGCACGTGGATTGCGGCCGCTGCGCGGCCGATCGCGGCGCAAGGTGCTCCTACAAAATCAGCGTCGAAACCCTGTAGGAGCGGCCTTGTGCCGCGAAAGGGCTGCGAAGCAGCCCAACCCCGCAGTGAAACGCGACTCAGTGGGTGGAGAAACGCTGGTTCACCGGCGAGGCACCTGGCATCAGTGCCAGGGCCAGTTGGGTACGGTTGTGCATGTGGGTCAGGCGCAGCACCTGCGAGACATAGAGCTTGACGGTGTTCTCGGTGATGCCCAGCTCGCAGGCGATCTGGTAGTTGGTCTTGCCTTTGCCCACGAGCCTGGCCACTTCCAGTTGGCGAGGCGAGAGCTTGTCGAACACCGGGGGCAGTTCGGCCTCCGGCTCCTCGAGGTCCGTGGCGCGGCGGTGCATGCCTTGGCCGCGGGCTTTTTCCAGGTCCTGGTAGAGGACGTCGATGGACTCGGCCAGCTCCTGCAGGCGTTGGTTCAGGTGCCCGAGTTCATGGAGGTTGCGCCGGCGCTCCAGCAGCGCCTCCTCCTGGCGTCGCACGCCGTCGAGCAACTCCTGCAGGTCGACGGGCTTTTGGTAGTAATCGGCAAAGCCTTCACGCAGGGCGCGGATGATGTCCTGCTTCTCTGCTTGTCCGGTCAGCATGATCGCCTCGAACACGCGCTGGCGACCGGTGAGTTTCTTCAGGGCATGGACCATCTCGATGCCATCGATCTGGGGCAGGTGCAGGTCGCACAGGACCAGGCCGATCTGCTCGTCGGCCTGGTAGCGCTCGATGCCCTGGATGGCGCTATGGGCCGGGGTGCAGGCGTAGCCTTGGTTTTCGAGGTATTCACACAGCTGTTCCACCACCTCTGGCTCGTCGTCGACGACCAGTATCTTCACCGTGCTGGGGTACTTGTTCACGATCAACTCCCTGTTCGTTCTGGGCCCTTGTTCCTGTGCTGGGCGCTAAAGACGGTAGTCGGTGTTGGCGAGTTTGCACAAGGTTTGTACACGTGAGGTGTCGTCACTGAATCCATACGGCTGTCAGCAGAAAGCCCACCAACACGTAGGGCGCGAAAGGTTGTTTGTCGCCGACTTCTTCGGCCAGTTTCTGCAGGCGCTTTTTCACCTTGGGGTTGAGCAGGATCCACAACCTGCGCCGCCCCAGCAGCCAGGCCAGCACGGTGATACCGGCTCCGATGAAGGTGCCAAGCACGTACTGGGGGCTGGTGGCCAAGGCCAGGGCGCCCATCAACTTGACGTCGCCCGCGCCGAAGCGGCCAAGCATGTAGCCGGGGAGGGTGAGCAGCATGACGATGGCCAGCGCCCAACCGGCGTCGCTGGGGTCGGCGCCGATCCAGCTGTGCCCGGTGGCGAACAGCCAGACCAAGGCGCAGGCCGCAACGCCCAGGGTCAGAGCGTTGGAAAGCTGCCGTTCACGGATATCTTGTTCGGTGCACAAGGCAAGCCACATCAGGAGAACAATGCTTTGCATTGGCAAAATGCCATCCCTATTCGTTGAACGGTTCTATGCTGTGTTTCAGGTGTCATAGTCAGGGTAGACGCGAACATGAAAGCAAGCCTGGCAAGACGGCAAAAAGGTGCGGCAGCCATCGAGTTCGTCGCAGTCTTCATGGTTTTTTTCGCGGTGTTCTACGGGTTGGTCAGCTATGCATTGCCCATGCTGATGGTGCAGTCGTTCAATCAGGCGGCCAGCGAGGCGGTGCGCCGCTGCGTGGCACTCGAGCCCGGCAGCGCCGCTGCCAGTTACAACACCGTGGCGCAGCAGGCGATCGACCAGCAGTTGGCCTGGATGCCCGCAGCCCTGGGCTTCAGCGCGGTCAAGGATGCCAAGGTCGAGCTGAGCGGCAAGCTGTTGACCGTGACGATCCAATACCCACGTGAGCGCCTGACCCGCGTACTGCCAGTGCTGGTGCTGCCTGTGATCGGTGAAGTGCCGCACCTGCCCGAGCAGTTGCAGGCCAAAGCGAGCCTGCAACTGTGACCGGGCTGTTCGACCGTTGGCGTGGCGCCCCACAGGCAACGATCCCCGAACCCGAGGCGCCTGCCGCCGTCGGCCTGCAGCTGTGGCTCGATCCGCAAGGCTGCGTGCAGCGCTTGTCCGGGCCGTTGCGCACGTTGCTGGCATTGCCACTCAAAGGCAGTGGTCGGGTCCATGACTACCTGGAGCGACACAGTTGGCTGGTGCTGGAGGGGGAGCCAGCCGATTGGCAGGGGCAACCGCTGGACCTGGATTTTCGGACCGCCACCGGCAACCCCTTGTGCACCCGTGGCTGGTTGATGCGCCAGAGCGATGGCTGGTTGCTGCAGGTGTTCGATATTGGCGATCTGCTGCTCGAACGGACCCATGCCTGGCGGCACCAAGGCGAATGGCAACTGGCCCAGGACATCGACCGCGCTTTGCGCGAGTGCAGCGCGGAACGTCTGACCTCGTGCGTGGCGGCGCAATTGCAGCATCTGGCCGAGCGCTGGCATGTTCCTGCCGTGCGCCTGATGCTGCCGCAAGCTTCGGGTTGGCGCACTTTCGCCGGCAATGAGGGGCACTGGCCATGGCCGGATGATGCCCGTCTGCAACCCTGGTTGGCAGGCCTGTCACCGCATCCCCAGACAGCGAGTACGCTTCCTGCGCAGTTGCTGACGCTGTGTGGCGGCGTTTCGCTGTTCGTGTTGCCCTACCTTGAAGGTTCGCAGGTCCAGGCCTGGTTGCTGTGTGCCGGTGGGCAACAGATGCCTGCCGATGCGCACCTGTTGTGGCGGGCTTTGATCGAACCACTGCTCAGCCGCCATCGACATGTTCGGCTGCAACATCAGAGCGGTTACCTGGAGCAATTGCAGCAACAGCTGGGCGCAGGCTGGTGGGCTTGGTCCCGCGAGGACGGCATGCAACTGGACCCGACGCTGGCCGCGCGCCTTGAGCTGTCGCATCAGCCCAGCCTGGAGCAATGGCTGGCACGCCTGCATCCTGCCGACCGGGAGCCGGCGCGCCTGGCCCTGGAGCAGGCGTGCACGGGTGGGGAGTTGAGCCTGAGCGTGCGCGTGCCGGCCCTTGACGGGCAAGGCGATCCGGCCTGGCTGCATTGGGTGGGCCGCGTGCAGGGCAGCGAGCTGCGCGGTTTTCTGCTCGACATCAGCGCGCTCAAGGCCCAGGAGCTGCAAGCGGGCGCGGCGCGTACACGCCTGGAAAGCCTGATCGCCAGTTCACCTGCGGTGATCTACATCCAGCGCTACACCGAAGGTGCCCTGCACAGTGAATTTTTCAGTGCCAGCCTGATGCCGCTGTTGGGCTGGGCGACGGACAGCGAGCAGGCCCGCCAGCCGGGCCTGGCCGTGCATCCGGACGACCGCGCGCTATGGCTGGAGCGTACCCGCGCCCTGCTGCGTGACGGCCAGGCCCGCAGCCGCTATCGCCTGCGCGACAGCCGGGGCGGCTACCACTGGATACTCGATGAGGCACGCCTGCTGCGTAACGACCTGGGCCAGCCGCTGGAGGTGGTTGGCCTGTGGCTGGACGTCAGCGAGGCCACCGAGGCCGCCGACCGGGTACGCCAGAGCGAGGAGCGCTACCGGGTGCTGGTGGAAGACTCCCCGGCGATGATCTGCCGTTATCGCCCGGACCTTGCCCTGGTGTTCGGCAATCGTCCGTTGGCCGACTACCTGCAATGCACGCCGGAGCAGCTCGAGGGCATGAACCTCGGCCAGTGGCTCTCGCAGGAACAGCGCGAAGCGTTCGTGGCGCGCTTGCAACTGCTGACCCCCGAACAGCCCATGAGCAGCGCCGAAATCTGCCTGCAGTTGCCCGGTCGTGAGCACGCCTGGTGGGTCTGGGCCGATCGCGGGCTGTTCGATGAGCAGGGGCGGCTGCTGGAGATCCAGGCGGTGGGCCGTGACAACACCGAGGTACGACGCAGCCAGCGGCAACTGCTGCAAGGCGCCAAGATGGCGACCCTCGGCGAGCTGACCACCGGCTTGCTGCATGAGATCAACCAGCCGCTCAACGTCATGCGCATGGCTGCGGCCAATGCCCTGAAGCGCCTGGAGAACGGCACGGCCGAGCCCTCCTATCTGGAGGACAAGTTGCACCGCATCGAGGCGCAGATCGAGCGTACCGCACGGCTGGTGGACCACATGCGCGTGTTCGGTCGCCGCTCTGAAGTCGAGCGCCAGCGCTTCGCCGCCTGGAGCGCTGTGCAGGAGGCGTCAGCGATGCTCGAGGAAAGCCTGCGGGGCAAGGGCGTCAGCCTGCGGATCGAGACGCCCGAGGAGCAGCCGCTGGTGTTGGGGCACAAGGACCAACTGGAGCAGGTGATGATCAACCTCATGATCAATGCCCGCGATGCCTTGCTCGAGCAACGCCGGGCCGAGCCTTGGATCAGCATTCGCCAGACACTGCACCCCGGGCAACTGTGCCTGTGGGTGGAGGACAACGGCGGCGGCATCGACCCACACGTCCAGGCGCGTATCTTCGAGCCGTTCTTCACCACCAAGCCGGCCGGTGTCGGCACCGGGCTGGGGTTGTCGGTGAGCCATGGCATCGTCGAAGCCATGGAGGGCAGCCTCAGTGTGGCCAATGGGGACGAGGGGGCGTGCTTCAGGGTGTGTCTGCCGGTTTACAGCACCAACTGAGCACGGCCACTGGCGCAACTGAGGTTGGCGCCGACTTCGGCGTTGACCAGGTCGATGCCGAGCATATTGAGCAGCATGTCCACCAGCGGATCGATGATCGGGCTGAGCAGGTTCTTGATCAGCGGTTCGAGGATGCTTTTCACGCCGTCGAGCAGGCCTGCGGTCAATACCATGATCTTGCCCAGGCCGCTGTTCGCGGTGGGTTCGTAGGCCTCCAGGTGAATCCCCAGCAAGGTGTCGCTGAGGCTGCTGACCACGTTGCTGTTGGCGGTCGCCATTGCCAGGTAGTGAGGGGGCTGGCCAATGTCGGGTGGCTCGCTTGTGCCCTGGAACACCAAGTCATGTTCGCCCTGGCCATACCCCAGCACCTTGCTGTCGACACGCACGCCAATGCCGCCGCCGGCGAAGGGCACGCGGGTGCCGCAGACGGGCGGCAGAATCAGAAGGCGGCTGCAGACATTGGTGCCGATGTCGATCAAAGGCAGCGCCTTGTTCGCGCTGGTGCCTTGGGCGAAGAAAGCGTCGGGCGAGTCGAAGCTGCCCACCGAGATCTTCACGGCGGAGCGGTCGGTGAGGGTCGTCAGGCGCTTGGGGGCGCAGCTGTAGCTGCTCTGGAGCGGGGGTTTGAGACGGCTGGTGGCCTCGCCCACTTCCAAGCCGATGTCCAGGTGCACTTTGTTTGGCATCAGTTTGATGTCGCTGACCTTGCACGGGATGCCCAGGCTGCACGTCAGCGACTGTACGGTGCCGAACAGGTTCAGGCTGAGCAGGTTGTTCAGCACGTTGGTCAAGGGGGCCGCCAGGTCGAGCACGGCGTTTACCAGGCCGAAGATGGTGTCGAGCACGGGCAAGTCGACGGATACGAGCACCTTGACTTGGGCGGTGTGCACCCTGAGCTCGTCTTTTGAGGGATCGCCTATCGAGGAAATCTGTGGTGGCTCCAGCACCTTCACCCGCACGCGACCATTGGCCAGGCCAAGCAGGCTGGGTGACAGGTCAATGCCGACGGCGCTGTCACCGGCCGCGAGCAGGAGCATGCCATGGACGAGTTGAAGCAATTGAAGGCTGGTATCAAGCCCTGCTTTGGCGGTACCGCTCTGGATGTCGAGCAGTTCATTCAGGTGCAATACCGTGCCACCGCCTGCGGACGCCACCCGCCCCAGATTGGTGACCACATCGACCGCCGCGCCACTTTGCTGCAAGACCTTCACGGCGGCTTGCAGCAGTTGGGTCGCGCTGGCATCCGTACCGAGCAGTGTCTGGTAGTCGCCGGCCTTGATGTTCAGGTCCACTGCCAGCTGATCGAGGTACTTGAGCAGGTTTAGCTGTGTATCGGCCAGGCCCTGCCAGCCGGCGACGTCGAGCTGCACATTCCCGCCCAGAGGCGCCAGCAGTGCGTTGAGCAGCGCTGCCTTGCGGCTGTCGAGGGTGACCAGGGTGCTGCGAATGCGCAGCATCGCCTGGGGCTGCGTGGGCACCGAAGCCACGGCGCTCGCGGTCAAGGTGCTGGTCAATGGCAAGCCGTCGCCTTTGACCAAGGCAAATACACCCGCGGCGACGCTGGTGGGGACGGTATGGCTGACCTGGACCCTGATCGCCTCATTGCGCGAGGCATCGGCGGTGAAGGCGCGCAGGTGATCGGCACCGGTTTGCACATGGCCGCAACTGGCGATCAGCGGGTCGCTGGGGTCATGGCCATTGCGGGTGGCGGCGGTGCGCGCAAGCGTGGTGGCCTGTGGGCCGGCGCCGGTGCACACGGCATGTTGGCCGGCTGCCTCCAGTGCTGCCATGTCGGCGATGCGCTGAAGCTTGCGTTGCTCCATATAGAGCCGGCCGCTGTCGACCACCAGCAGCATGAACAGCAGGGCAAGGCCCAGGGTGAGCGCGGCCATCAGACCGATCGCGCCGCGTTGGCGTGCGGGAGAATGAAAAACCACGGGCACTCCTTTGCAGGCCTCTGGCCAGGCAGCGCGGCAGCGGTGAAAGCAGTGTAGTAAAGATGATGGCAAATTGCCTTGCGCGGTCGATGAGTCGCGGCGATATCACCGGCCCATTCGCGGGTAAACCCGCTCCTACAGGTTCTGTGGTGCTTTCAAGCTTGTCGCTGTGCCTGTGGGTGCTCTCAACACCACCGCTGGACCTGTGGGAGCGGGTAAACCCGCGAACACGGGCGAAGCCCGTGCCATCACCGCGCCGCCCGCTTACTGCCGGCGCGGTGGATAGTGGGACATCACCTGGGTCACGGTCTTCTGGATCGCGGTGTTGCGTTCTTCTGGACTGGGCGGGTAGTTGTTCATGATCTGTTCGGCGCTGGCACGCCAGACCAGCTTGCCGTCACGACCGTCGAACATGTCCACCTGGATGGTCGCGACCTTGTAATCGACGCTGCGGGTCTCGTTGTACATCGGCCCGCCCCAATAACCCCCCCAGTACCCACCCCAGGCGCCGCCGTAGTTGGTGGTGATCTGCTGCTGGCGCTCTTCGACGATCAAATAGGCGCGCACCTTCACATCGGCCTGGGCATTGCCCTGTACCGGGCGCAGGCCACGCTGGTCGAGTTGGTCGGCCACGGCCTGGCGGATGCGCTGCTCGGTCAGGTCGCTCTTGATCCTCGGGTCGTCCGGGCGGTACTGCAACGCCGGTTCCTGCCAGGCCCAGCTGCGGTAGGCAGCAAAGTCACGGCTGGCATCGAAATCCTGGGTGACGTTGTTGTTGGCGCAGGCAGCGAGCAACAACGCGAATGACAACAGAACGAGGCGGCGCAACATGATGGTTCTCCGTTGGACACTAACTGGGAGGATAGCCGCTCAACGCCTTGCCCACTGACTCGCGCAAGGCGTTTTCGCGGTCCCGTGGCGAGTCCTTGCCGCTGCCACTCTCGGCGCTGGCGCTCCACACCGGTTGGCCGTCGCGAGCGTCGAACAGGTCGATGCGCACCACCATCACTTCGACTTCGTAGGTGCGCACGATCGGCACGCTGCCATAGGCGCCATAGCCATTGCGGTAACCGCCATAGCCGATGCTGCCGTAGGGATACGGGCCGTAATAGGGGTCGTAGTAGTCGTAGTCACGCACCTGGCGCACGCGGCGCTCCAGACGGATGTCGGCGCTGACCAGAAGATCCGCGGCGTTACCGCGAGCAGGACGCAGGCCATGCTGATCGAGTGCGCTGCTGACCGCGTCGGCCAGTTGCGAAGGGTCGGCGTTGGCATTGGCACTGGGCGGTTGGTCGTCGCGCCAGCGCCAGCTGCGATAGCGGCCATAGTCGCGCGGCGGTGCCGGGTAGGCGCTGGCGTCGAAGGTGGTGGCTGCCTGGGGCGGTGCCGGCGGCAGTGGCCGGCTGCTGGCGACATAGGGGTTGCTGCCCTGGCAGGCGGCCAGGGTCAGGGTGAGCAATGCCAGGCACAGTTGCGGGTACGGCATGTGGTCCTCCCGGCGAGCGGGTCAATGCGGTCGGCAGATCCAGTGCAGGTAGCGGCCAAGCCCTGCGAAGCTGGGGTGGCGGCGGTGGGCAAGCTCCATTTCCAGCAGGTCGAGCAGCTCGGCCTTGGCCTGGAAATCCTTGGGCATGTAGTCGTGGAACACCCGTACACCACTTTCACTTTCGACTTGCCACATGGATTCAAGTTGCGCCTTGAGCTCCCGTGGATCAAGCGGTTTCTGCGGGGTCAGGCTCTGGCTTTCACCGGCCAGGCGGTTGTTGCGCAGCTTGCGGAAATGGCCTTTGAGCAGGTTGCGATAGACCAGTGCGTCGCGGTTGTAGAACGCCAGGGACAACCAGCCACCGGGCGCGGTCAACTGGTGCAGCACCGGCAGGATGCTTTCGGGCTCGGCCAGCCATTCCAGCACGGCGTGGCACAGCACCAGGTCGAACGGCTCGGTCAGTTGCCCGAGCAGGTCCTGCCAAGGGGCCTGGATGAAGGTGGCCGCCTGGCCTGCCTCGGCAAAGCGTGCGCGGGCACCGTCGAGCATGGGGGCGGCGGGCTCGGCGAGGGTCAGGTGGTGGCCGCGTTCGGCCAGCCAGAGGGCCATGTGGCCCAAGCCTGCGCCGATGTCCAATACCCGCAAGGGGCGGTCGGGCAGGGCTTCGGCGAGGTCGGCCTGAAGGACCGCGAGGCGGATCGCGCCTTTGGCGCCGCCATAGATCTTTTCGGCGAAACGGCTGGCCAGCTCATCGAAATGACGGTCGTTCATTTGGCAAAGCGCCTCTCGCTATCGGCCAGCTTGGCACGCACCACTTCGTTCATGTCCAGGCCCAGTTCGCTGCACAGCAGCAACAGGTAGAGGACGATGTCGCCCACTTCCTGGCCGGCATGTGCGAGGGTTTGCGGTGGGAGCTGGCGCGACTGATCCTCGGTCAGCCATTGGAAGATCTCCACCAGTTCAGCCATCTCGACGCTGGCGGCCATGGCCAGGTTCTTGGGGCTGTGGAAGCCGCGCCAGTCGTTGGTGTCGCGGATCCGGTGCAGGCGTTCGGTCAGTTCTTGCAGGTTCATTGGGCTCTCCTAATGGCGCATAGCTTCGGATGAGCCTGGCTGCAAAGCAAGCACCTCGGGCTGCAGGGCAGCCCCGGGGGCTAGAGGGGCTGCCAGCGCCCGAGCATGTGCTCAAGCGCCCCATGCCCTTCCAGGCGCAGCACGCCTTCCGGCCCGGCTTCGCTGGCGCTGAGCACCACCTCCGCGGGCAGACGCACGGGTTTGTGGAAATCCACCGCGAAGGCATAGCCGCTGGCCGGCAGATGCCCGCGCAAGGCGGCCATCGCCATGGCCTTGGTCCACATGCCGTGGGCGATGGCGGTGGGGAAGCCGAACAGGCGGGCGCTGGCGGCGCTCAGGTGGATCGGGTTGTAGTCGCCGCACACCTTGGCGTAGCGCCGACCGATATCACTGTCGGCGTACCACCGGGTGACTTCGGGCAGGGCGCCCGGTTCGACGGCGGGCTCCTCAGCTCCCTGGCCTTCGAGGCGCAGGCCGCGTACCAGCATCCGGCTGGTTTCCCGCCAGAGCAGGCCCAACCCATCCTCGGCCTCGGTGACCAGATCGAAGGTGCCGCCCTTGGCATGGGGTTGCAGGTTGTCGGCGTACACGGCAAAGCGCAGGCCATCGATACCGCCCAGCGGGCGGTGGACCTGGATCTCGTTGTGCAGGTGGACCAGACCGAGCAGCGGGAAGGGGAAGTGGTGGGCCGTGAGCAGTTGAAGCTGCAAGGTGAAGGCCATGATGTGGGGATAGGTCGGCGGCAGGCGGCCATGGTCGGCGAAATGGCACAACCTGCGATAGGCCGCCAGGTTGTCGGGCTGCACCCGCAGGTAGCAGCGCAGGCCTGCCTCGGGCAATCGGTCGCCGCTGATGCCGCGTTTGCGCAGCGCCCGCAAGTACAGGCTGGCGCGGGCTTCGGGGCTTTGCAGGTCGTGCCAGGGACGCGTCATGGTCATGCCCCCATCAGTGCTTGGCCACATACCCGCAGGACCTGGCCATTGACCGCGCCCGTGCCGGGCTGGCTGAGCCAGGCGATGGCCTCGGCGACGTCCTGGGGCAGGCCGCCCTGGCCCAGAGAGCTCAACCGCCGCCCGGCCTCGCGCAGGCCCATGGGCATGGCGGCGGTCATGTGGGTTTCGATAAAGCCCGGGGCCACGGCGTTGATGCTGGCGCCGCGTTTAGCGAGCGTGGGGGCCCACGCCTGGGCGAAGCCAATCAGGCCAGCTTTGCTCGCCGCGTAGTTGGCCTGCCCGCGATTGCCACCGATACCGCTGACCGAGGCGAGCAGGGTGATGCGTGCGCTGTCGTGAAGCTTGCCGGCGTCGAACAGCGCCTGGGTCAGGACCTGCGGGGCCTTGAGGTTCACGGCCAGGACCGCATCCCAGTATTCGGGTGTCATGTTGGCCAGGGTTTTGTCGCGGGTGATGCCGGCGTTGTGCACCACGATGTCGATGCCGTCGGGCAGGGCTTCGACCAATTGAGCCGGGGCGTCGTTGGCGCAGATGTCCAGCGCCAGGGCCTGGCCACCCAGGCGGGCGGCCAGGGCGTCGAGGTCTTTTTGCGCCTGAGGGACATCCAGCAGGATGACCTCGGCGCCATCACGGGCCAGGGTCTCGGCGATGGCGGCGCCGATCCCTCGGGCGGCGCCGGTCACCAGGGCGCGGCGGCCGGCCAGCGGGCGGGTCCAGTCCTCGACATGGCTGGCGCAGGGGCCCAGGCGCAGCACTTGTCCGCTGATGAAGGCACTGCGGGGCGACAGGAAGAAGCGCAAAGCGCCTTCGAGCTGGTCTTCGGCAGCCTTGTCGATATACAGCAACTGCACGGTGGCGCCGTCTCGCAGCTCCTTGCCCAGCGAACGGCTGAAGCCTTCCAAGGCGCGCTGGGCCACGCTGGCCTGCGGGTCCTCGAGGTTCTCGGGGGCGCGCCCGAGGATCACCACATGGGCGCAGCGGGCCAGGCTGCGCAGCAGCGGCTGGAAGAATTCACGCAACTGGCTCAGATCGTCGCTGTTGGCCAGGTGACTGGCATCGAACACCACGGCCTTGAGCTTCGGCCCCAGGCCCGCGACCCAGGTCTGGGCCTGCAGGCCTTCGCCATTGAAGCTGTACAGGGTGTCGGTCAGGCGCGGGGCGATGGCCTCCACCTGGGCTGCCAGGGGCCCACCCCCGATCACCAGGGCGCCCTCCACAGGACGCAGGCGCCCTGCCTGCCATCGCTCCAGCGGCGCCGGGCGGGGCAGGCCCAAGGCATCGACAAGACGTCGGCCAAGGTTGGAGTTGGCAAAGCCGAGATAGCGGTCGCTCATGTGCGGGTCTCCCAGGGGACAAGCTTGCAAGTGTGGACCAAGTTTGTGTCGAGGTCGTTCGACTGCGGTAAAAACACCTAGTCTGTACGGATCAAATTGTTTCAGAAGGAACATGCGCCATGGTTTCACCCCGTCGCGTCGCGATCCTGGGCGCCAACCGAATCCCGTTTTCCCGCTCCAACGGCATCTATGCCAAGGCCAGCAACCAGGCGATGCTCACCGCCGCGCTCGAGGGGCTCATCGAACGCTGCCATCTGCACGGCCTGCGCCTAGGTGAGGTGGCTGCAGGCGCGGTGGTCAAGCATGCCCGTGACATGAGCCTGACCCGCGAGAGCGTGCTGGGCTCGCGGCTTTCGGCGCAGACGCCGGCCTATGACGTCCAGCTGGCGTGTGGTACGGGCCTGGAGGTGGCGCTGCTGGCGGCCAACAAGATCGCCCTCGGGCAGATCGACAGTGCCATCGCCGGTGGCGTGGACACGGCGTCGGACGTTCCGATCGCCGTCAATCCGGGGCTGCGCCGCATTCTGTTGCAAGCCAACAGCGCCAGAACCTGGCCCGAACGGCTCAAGCCATTTCTCAAGTTGCGCCCCCGGCATCTTTTGCCCGAGCTGCCGCGTATCGAAGAGGCGCGCACGGGGCTGTCGATGGGCGAGCATTGCGAGCGCATGGCACAGACCTGGCAGATCGACCGTGCCGAGCAGGACGCGCTGGCCTTGCTCAGCCATCAACGGCTGCTGGCCTCGTTCGAGGAGGGCTGGCATGAGGACCTGCTCACGCCTTATCTGGGCCTGGCCCGGGACAACACCCTGCGCCCGGACCTGACCTTGGAGCAGTTGGCCAAGCTCAAGCCTGCGTTCGACCGCAGCGGGCAGGGCACCCTGACGGCTGGCAACTCCACGCCGCTGACCGATGGCGCCTCATTGGTACTGCTGGGCACCGAAGAGTGGGCCAGGGAGCACGACTTGCCTGTGTTGGCGTATCTGGTGGATGGCGAGACTGCGGCGGTGGATTTTGTCACCGGCCACGAAGGGCTGTTGATGGCGCCTGTCTATGCTGTCCCCCGGTTGCTGGCGCGCAACGGGCTGAGCCTGCAGGATTTCGACTACTACGAGATTCACGAAGCCTTCGCCGCCCAGGTGCTGTGCACGCTCAAGGCCTGGGAGGATGAAAACTTCTGCCGTACGCGCCTGGGCTTGTCGCAGCCGTTGGGCGCCATCGATCGCAGCAAGCTCAATGTCAAAGGCAGCTCGCTGGCGACTGGCCACCCCTTCGCGGCCACCGGTGGGCGCATCCTGGCGAACATGGCCAAGTTGCTGGCCACGGCCGGCAAGGGCCGGGGGTTGATCTCCATTTGCGCGGCGGGTGGGCAGGGGGTGACGATGATCGTGGAGCGGTGAGAGGGCGGTTTCTGGGCTGCTGTGCAGCCCATTGCAGGCTTCGCCAGCGCCTACTGACGCAGTGGTCGGCGAACCATAGCTGTTAGGCTTGTCGGACTGCACACACAAGAGCCTGTCATGTCGAGCACCGGCCACCTGCGCGCGCCTCGCGCCATTCCGTCACTTGAGCGCCTGCCCAGGCCGCTCTACGCCCGTGCTGAAAGCTTGGGCGCCGGGTCCTGGACCACGCGTCATCGTCACGACTGGGTGCAGTTTTCCTATGCGATCAGCGGGGTGCTGGGCGTCTACACCGACGATGGCAGCTACTTCGCCCCGCCTCAGTGGGGCGTCTGGATACCCGCCGACGCCGAGCATGAAGTGGTGACGTCAATGCAGGCGGAAATGCGCAGCCTGTATGTGCGCCGCGATGCCTGCACCTGGGCGCCGGAGCGCTGTCGGGTGCTGGAGGTCACACCGCTGGCGCGGGAGCTGATCAAGCAGTTTTGCCTGTTTACGCCGCACTACCCGGAGGGCGATAGCGTCGAGTCACGGTTGGTGGCGGTTTTGCTCGATCAATTGCGTACCTTGCCTGAAGTCGGGTTTTCCCTGCCGTTACCCCGTCATCCGGGGCTGTTGGCGCTGTGCAATGGCCTGATCGCCGAGCCCGACCAGCCCCAGACCCTGCAGCAATGGGCCCGGCAACTGCAATGCTCGGAGAAGACCCTGATGCGTTTGTTCCAGCGCGAGACGGGCCTGAGCTTTCGCAATTGGCGCCAGCGCATGCGGCTGTTGTCGTCGCTGGCTTTGCTGGAGGCGGGGGAGAGTGTGACCGAGGCGGCGTTGGGTTGTGGTTACGATTCCACCTCGGCCTACATTGCGGCGTTCAAGCAGTTGTTCGGCTCCACGCCCGGGGAGTTGCGGTTCTAGCGCCGGCCCTTTCGCGGGTAAATCGGGGTGCCAAATCCGATTTACCCGCCAAGGGTATGACTCAGGTGCGGAACCGGCGCACCAAGGCATCCAGTTCATTGGACAGCCCCGCCAGGCTTTCGGAATCCTGACGCGCGGCCTGGGCCAGCTCGGCCACCAACTGGGCATCGCCGTGGATCTGGCTGATGTGGCGGTTGA
>NZ_JBLUPV010000044.1:0-25157 GCF_048068075.1 Pseudomonas sp. NY15354 | reverse complement strand
TTGACCGCTTCGATCTTGAATTCTTCGGGGTAACGCTGACGACTCATGGCACCTCCTATTTGGGCCTCATTATGAGGCTTGGAGGTGTCTACGAAACCAGGGGCGATTCAGGAATCTCTCGAGATAGCTCATCAATTTTAGCCTTAGCATTGGAGTAAGGCGCGATCTGATCCCGAGGATAGACAGGCCTTCCCTGACGACTATTAGCGAATGTTTTCTCTGCCTCGTCAGCGACGGCTTTTAACTGAGGAAGATCTTTCTTCAATCTCGCTAGTTCAGCTTGGCATTGTTTCAGCATGGACGAATTTGTGCTCATTTTAAACTCCAATAATTAAATTTAGGTAAGCGCAGGCGTAGGCAGGCCGAGCCTATAAGTGGCCACTAATCTCCCGGCTAGTTAAGTACTATTAGTTAGTCGCTAAGCAATACGCTTGAATTCACAACATAAACCCGTCCTTTCGGCATTCCGGGTAGTGTTACGGATTGGGCGGCTTTTCCGTCTCCGCTCGGCTCAAGTATTCCGCGCGCAACTAATTCTCTATTTACATTTCGCAAGTTCATTCCTTTAAAAACCTCATCACGCCAAGTTGTGCCGAGGAAGTAATAGGTCACCGACGTATATAGAGAGTCACCAATGCCATGATCCATAGTCCTGCGAAAGCCAAGCCGATCTGCTGTACGTGGGGCATGGTCATCGGTCTTCGCAGCAATAGAATCCCATCGCGTGAAGCGACTTTCTCCATAGCGCTCCACCACACCGCGCAGTCTGGCCACGATAGCGTCACCTTCCAGGTTTCCAGCGCCGCCACGTTCAGCCAACCAAGCATCCAAGCACACACGAGCGGAGTGCAGCGCTAGACCGTCTGGCCACCCTGTAACGCCCAACGCTGTGGCCAACTCACCCGCCGCTGCTGCCAGTCCGAAGCGAGTTGCGGCGCGCTGTGCCTGGCCACTGGCGCTTGCAGGTAAAGCCTCAGTGGTAAACCGCTCCAGGGTGCTGCGCACCATGGCCGCATATGCCCGTAGCTTGCCGGGCTCACAGAGGGCCGACAGGAAAGCAAGGCCTGGCGAGCCATAGCATCGGCTCACCCGAGCCTTGAGTGCATCCGACAGCGCAGCGGCATCGTCGAAACCATGCAGCTCTTCGAACAACCCTAGCCCTTTGCTAGCGTCAGCCGGTACAGCAAGCAGTCGAACCTCCATACCGGCTTTCAATTCCTTGTTTGCCTCGGCCATGTGTTGCGCCAAGGTCTTTTCCCCGGTGGAGAGAAACAGCAAGCGCCATTCCTGAACTTGGCGCCCACTCATGCCACGATCATTAGCCCGCGCCTTACCGGTGCCGTTACCCAGCATGTAGACCGTTTCCCCAATTATCCGTGGGTCGCACATCCCGATCTCATCGAGCACCAACAACCCGTCCGAGTGCGCCGCCGCGATACTTTCCAAGGCGTTGTCTGTAGAGCGCCAGGAACGCACCAGACGTGGCCCACCCCAAACCGAGGCCTTCTCGCCCTCGCACAGCACTACCGGTACCAAGCGGCGTTTAGCCAGATCATCAAGACGCAGCAGCGGGCGTGGCTCCGATAAACCCTGCCAGCGCCAAGCCAGCGAGTCATTTGCAGAGTGTTTGCACCAGGTGAGGGGCGCGAACACTTTGCGCGGCGTGCCGCTCTGATCCGGCCTGAGGTCGAAGCGGTACAGCACCATAAGTGGCTGACCGTTGGCATCACGGTAGATCCAAATTTTGGAGGGTTTACCGTGCTGCCTGTACCCAGAGACAGACAGAAACAACAAAGCCCGCACAAGGCGGGCTTTGTGGGGTGTTTCGTAGACAGTCATAGACTTCTGGAAACTGGTTTTCTGGTGCGGAGACAGGAATCGAATTTGTACGCTACACCTCAGCAAAATCAGGCAATCTATGGGTTGCATAAATTGAGTAGGTACTCAAAAAGGCACTCAACCCAATTAAGCCTGACGATCACTGGGCGGAAACAGTGATCGGAATCGAACCGGCACGTGAGGACATGGTGGTGAGGGAGCAAGCGCACTGATGCCTCATCAACCAGTATGCCTACGGATCTTACGACCGTCTTCAGTCTACCGGTCCTGCAACTGAGCTGCGCCCTAATGCCCTCCCATTGCTGAACGATCGTCAATGGGGCATCTCGAGCCCTTAACCCGGCGACGCAGCTCAGAAAAATTTTGAGGCTCCGCGAAAAGTAACCCAGAGGATTGACACTCTTGGGGGGCATAGAGAAAACGGAAAAAATCGTACGATAAGCCCTGCTGACAGCCTGCAAGCCCTTAGGTTGTGTAGTCGGTGTCCGAATGGGGTATACCCTAACTTGATGTCAGGCAGGGCCGCGCCGCTTCGTCAGAATAGAGTCTGCTTTCCCATTTTTTGACACATGCCCGCGAAGGTTATAGATTTCAGCCTGACAGAAATGGGCTTTGAGGCACAACGGAACAGAAAGTGCACTTAAGCCGCCTTCAACCAAGGAGACATCGTGCAGGGGCACCGCATCGGCTACGTCCGGGTCAGCAGCTTTGACCAGAACCCGGAACGCCAGCTGGAACAAACCCAGGTGAGCAAGGTGTTCACCGACAAGGCATCGGGCAAGGACACCCAGCGCCCCCAGCTCGAAGCGCTGCTGAGCTTCGTCCGCGAAGGCGATACAGTGGTGGTGCACAGCATGGATCGGCTGGCCCGCAACCTCGATGACCTGCGTCGCTTGGTACAGAAGCTGACTCAGCGCGGCGTGCGCATCGAGTTCCTGAAGGAGGGCCTGGTGTTCACTGGCGAGGACTCGCCGATGGCCAACCTGATGCTGTCGGTGATGGGGGCCTTCGCTGAGTTCGAGCGCGCCCTGATCCGCGAGCGGCAGCGTGAGGGCATCGCCTTGGCCAAGCAGCGTGGCGCGTACCGGGGCCGCAAGAAAGCCCTGTCCGATGAGCAGGCTGCTACCCTGCGGCAGCGAGCGACGGCCGGCGAGCCCAAGGCGCAGCTTGCCCGCGAGTTCAACATCAGCCGGGAAACCCTCTACCAGTACCTCCGCACGGACGACTGACACATGCCGCGTCGCTTGATCCTCTCGGCCACGGAGCGGGACACCCTGCTTGCGCTGCCGGAAAGCCAGGATGACCTGATCCGCTACTACACCTTCAACGACTCCGACCTGTCGCTGATCCGCCAGCGACGCGGCGACGCCAACCGCCTCGGCTTCGCCGTGCAGCTCTGCCTGCTGCGCTACCCCGGTTACGCGCTGGGAACCGACAGCGAGCTGCCCGAGCCGGTCATCCTGTGGGTGGCGAAGCAAGTCCAGGCCGAGCCGGCGAGCTGGGCAAAGTACGGCGAGCGCGACGTGACCCGTCGCGAGCATGCCCAGGAACTGCGCACCTACCTGCAACTGGCCCCGTTCGGCCTGTCCGACTTCCGCGCCCTGGTGCGCGAGCTAACCGAGCTGGCCCAGCAGACCGACAAAGGCTTGCTGCTGGCCGGTCAGGCCCTGGAGAGCCTACGGCAGAAACGACGCATCCTGCCGGCGCTGAGCGTGATTGACCGGGCCTGCTCGGAAGCCATTGCGCGAGCCAATCGGCGGGTCTACCGCGCCCTGGTCGAACCACTCACGGACTCGCATCGGGCCAAGCTGGACGAGCTGTTGAAGCTCAAGGCCGGCAGCAGCATCACCTGGTTGACCTGGCTGCGCCAGGCACCGCTGAAACCCAACTCTCGGCACATGCTGGAACACATCGAGCGGCTGAAGACATTTCAGTTGGTGGACTTGCCCGAAGGCCTGGGCCGGCACATCCACCAGAACCGCCTGCTCAAGCTGGCCCGCGAGGGTGGGCAGATGACGCCCAAAGACCTCGGTAAGTTCGAGCCGCAGCGCCGCTACGCGACCCTGGCCGCCGTGGTGCTGGAGAGCACCGCGACCGTGATCGATGAGCTGGTCGATCTGCATGACCGCATCCTGGTCAAGCTGTTCAGCGGCGCGAAGCACAAGCATCAGCAGCAGTTCCAGAAGCAGGGCAAGGCGATCAACGACAAGGTGCGCCTGTACTCCAGGATCGGCCAGGCGCTGCTGGAAGCGAAGGAAAGCGGCAGCGACCCCTATGCCGCCATCGAGGCGGTGATTCCCTGGGACGAGTTCACCGAGAGCGTCAGCGAGGCCGAGCTGCTGGCCCGGCCGGAAGGCTTCGACCACCTGCACCTGGTCGGCGAGAACTTCGCCACCCTGCGCCGTTACACGCCGGCCTTGCTGGAGGTGCTGGAACTGCGCGCCGCGCCGGCCGCGCAAGGCGTGCTGGCAGCCGTGCAGACCCTGCGTGAGATGAACGCCGACAACCTGCGCAAGGTGCCGGCCGATGCACCCACGGCCTTCATCAAGCCGCGCTGGAAGCCGCTGGTGATCACCCCGGAAGGCCTCGACCGGAAATTCTACGAAATCTGCGCCCTGTCCGAGCTGAAGAACGCCCTGCGCTCCGGCGACATCTGGGTCAAGGGCTCGCGGCAGTTCCGCGACTTCGACGACTACCTGCTGCCGGCCGAGAAGTTCGCCGCACTCAAGCGCGAGCAGGCCCTGCCCCTGGCGATCAACCCGAACAGCGACCAGTACCTGGAAGAGCGTTTGCAGCTGCTGGACGAGCAGTTGGCCACCGTCACCCGCCTGGCCAAGGACAACGAGCTGCCCGATGCCATCCTCACCGAGTCAGGGCTGAAAATCACCCCGCTGGATGCGGCGGTGCCGGATCGGGCGCAGGCGCTGATCGACCAAACCAGCCAGTTACTGCCGCGCATCAAGATCACCGAACTGCTGATGGACGTGGACGACTGGACGGGCTTCAGCCGCCACTTCACCCACTTGAAGGACGGGGCCGAGGCCAAAGACAGGACGTTGCTGCTGTCCGCAATCCTCGGTGATGCGATCAACCTCGGGCTGACCAAGATGGCCGAGTCGAGCCCCGGCCTGACCTACGCCAAGCTGTCCTGGCTGCAAGCCTGGCACATCCGCGACGAAACCTATTCGGCGGCCTTGGCCGAGCTGGTCAACCACCAGTATCGCCACGCCTTTGCCGCCCACTGGGGCGACGGCACGACCTCATCCTCCGATGGCCAGCGCTTCCGCGCGGGTGGCCGGGGCGAGAGCACCGGGCACGTCAACCCGAAGTACGGTAGCGAGCCGGGACGGCTGTTCTATACCCATATCTCCGACCAGTACGCGCCGTTCAGCACCCGCGTGGTGAATGTCGGCGTCCGCGATTCCACCTATGTGCTCGACGGCCTGCTGTACCACGAGTCCGACCTGCGGATCGAGGAGCACTACACCGACACGGCCGGCTTCACCGATCACGTCTTTGCCCTGATGCACCTGCTAGGCTTCCGCTTCGCGCCGCGCATCCGCGACCTCGGCGAAACCAAGCTGTACGTGCCGCAGGGCGTGCAAGCCTACCCGACGTTGCGCCCGCTGATCGGCGGCACCCTGAACATCAAGCACGTGCGTGCCCACTGGGACGACATCCTGCGCCTGGCCAGCTCGATCAAGCAGGGCACCGTCACCGCCTCGCTGATGCTGCGCAAGCTCGGCAGCTACCCGCGCCAGAACGGACTGGCCGTGGCCCTGCGCGAGCTGGGCCGGATCGAGCGCACGCTGTTCATCCTGGACTGGCTGCAAAGTGTTGAACTGCGCCGCCGCGTGCATGCCGGCCTGAACAAAGGTGAGGCGCGCAACTCGCTGGCCAGGGCGGTGTTCTTCAACCGCCTTGGGGAAATCAGGGATCGGAGCTTCGAGCAGCAGCGCTACCGGGCCAGCGGCCTCAACCTGGTGACGGCGGCTATCGTGCTGTGGAACACGGTGTACCTGGAACGCGCCACCCAGGGGTTGGTCGAGGCCGGCAAGCCGGTGGACGGCGAGCTGCTGCAATTCCTGTCGCCGCTGGGCTGGGAGCACATCAACCTAACCGGCGATTACGTCTGGCGGCAGAGCCGCAGACTGGAAGACGGGAAGTTTCGGCCCTTACGGATGCCCGGAAAACCTTAGCGTACGATTTTTTCCGAATTCTGCGGGCTCCCCCTCTTGATCTATATTCTTTGACTCAAACGGTCAATTATATAGGAGCGGGAGATGAGTGGGACCGTTTGGATTACACTAATGGTAACCATCGTGGCCGCAGCTATGGCCTTCGTTACCGGAACTGGGGAATTGCACCCGACCTGACTAAGCGTTGCATCTCACTTGGCCACATACTTGCATTCGACTTGCTCAGCCATTTGCAACGGATGTGTTCCCTGCACGGATACGTCTTTACCGGCAGCAATCAACCCATTGCTGCCCTTCGTGGAGGTAAGATACCGGCCAGATACTGACATTCGAAGGTAGCTACCGAGCCGTGCCGGTTTAGTCTGATTGTAGGCGTTTGATATCTAGTAATTTTGGATTAATGCTAAAAATAGTGGAAAAGGATCGGTTAGATGGCCATTAGCGAAGAGAAAGACAGACTGCTATGCGCCGTGCTGGCGCACGAGTCGATCTTATGCAGAAAAGCGTATGAGGAATTCTTCGATATGGAATTCCAGTTAGCCACCGGTGGCAATAGTGTTGAGCAGATCATTCTCGCACATGGGGCTTTTCAGTCGTTTATCCATCATTTGTATGAGTTCTGCATCGCGCTCATTCAGCGCGACCAGAACAGCCTTGATCAAATAATAGCTGTCGATGCCGAAAAGCACATAATGGTAGCGATAGAGAAAGCGTGGAAAATTGAGCGTAAAAATCCTAATTCTTATTTCTATAAAATGACCGACACGAAGTTTTACGGCAGCTACGGTTGTTTCCCCAAGCATTTCAGGCAGGCAAGAAACAATTCAGCCCACGCATTGATCAAGAGGGCGAAAAGCGGGCAGCCACTAGCTGAATTCTACTCACTTTATCGCATGATGCTTAAGTTGCTTTTTGCTCATTTGATACAATGGTGGAAGAATATAGACATAGAGCAGACTAACTGGCACGACATTGGAAAATTCAACATTCACGAGATCGCGATGCAAGACGTGCACGATCACTTGGTGGCGTTTGGTAAGCCTGGCGTTCCAGGCTACCCCAAGAAATAGCAATAGCGATCGACACAACGAGAACTATCTCTACTGGTCATTATTACCCAATAGATAACTTGATACGGCGGAGCAGTTAACGCTGATCATTATTGATCGCATTTAATCTCTATTTACATCAAAGAACAAGATTTTAAACTAACTCACAAACCGGATTCATAACGCTAGGAAAGCTTTGCCCCCTTTGTACGATTACAACGCCAGCATAAAGCTTGGAGGTTATCCTCGGTCGTGATTCCTCCCTTCGAGATGGGAGTTATATGATCAATCTCTATTAATAAATTTGGCTCCTCCTTAACCGAAACCCAGCATCGCTGACATGTATTATTGTCTCTTTGTTTTATTTTTTCACGAAGCTGCGGAGTCATCAACGCTCGCTGGCCTTTAGCGCTATTTCTTAACCGAAGCTTGTCGCCAATGTATTTTATAAATTTCTCAAGATTTTCCATATCAAGAATAATGGACACCTCGTAGGAGCTATTCCCACCCGAGGAAACATATTGAAACCTGTAAGTCTGGAAATCTATATCAAACAAACGCACAGGTTCAAAGCCGAGCTCTTTCGCTAAACGACTCTTGCTCAGCTTGTAAAATAAGGAAGGCAGCGGGTCAGTGAGGGTCTGCATGAGCCGATCCCTCTCTTGCTCAAGCAGGATTTTCCCTTGGTACGCGGCGAGATAGTTGTTAAGCGCATTCTCAAGGTGAGATAACGTCTCTTCGCTAACATTTATGTCGAAGTACTTACAGAGATACTTGAATGGTTGGTCATTAGCAGCTTTGCAAACGGAGGCCGAGCAATTGTGAACCTTTCCATCTCTTTCGGTTTTTTTCCATTCGTTCCGTTTGAAACTATATCGACTGGTATCGTAACGATCACCAAAACCATAGTCATAAGAGTTAATATCAAGCCGTGTTTTCTTTAGCTCTTCAATGTGCTCATTTAGATTATTGCAATCTATGGTGTGCTTTTCAATACCAAACTTCAACTTAAGAAATTTTTCGTTATTGAAATACCAGTAGGAATATACCTCCCAGACACCCAGCAAGAGGACTACAGAAAAGAGGCCGATTTTACCATTTATAGATAGAAAAACTCCCGGGAAGATTGCATCAAGAATCATAAATAAAACTACAGATGCGAGAAAAATCCTTACCACTCGACTGCTTCCCTATCTAAAAATGTCCAAGACACGAACGATTGTGACGAATCATAACTACGTTGGTTACATCTGATGCAAATGGCTAGTCAACAAAAATGGTCTCCGCGTCTTGTTGTTGGGCGAAAAACCTCAGAGCCCCCAACCTTGAGTGTAATGCAACTCAGTTGGTTTGATACAAGAAGGAAGCGCCTGAGCGCTCCCTTTCACCTGACAGGGCGATACTCAGCCGATTAGCGAGCGCCGCTGTCCTTTCTCAAACAAGCACCGGACTCCCCGACCTTGCTTGCAGCTCTCAGAGACGTTAAAAAATCTCGTTCGATGACCTTACCGTCTCGTACGCTGGTGAACGTCGCTTTTTTCATCCAGAGATGATCTTTCCTGCTCTCATTAGGCACTACGGTGAGCTCGATTTCCACTGCCGGGCTTCCTGAAAACACTCCGGAGACCTCAGGTTTAGTGAACCGGAAAGTCAGCTCATTATCGTCTGTTGCAGCCACGCTCTGTTCGCTGGTGAGAGGAGCTCCCAGCTTCGCAGCGATTGGGAATCTGGCCGAGTACAAGGCTTTACCGTCGTGGACCTGCTTTGTGATATCCAGAAGATATTGCTCGCGATCCGAGGCGCTAGTAGGGGTCGCGCACTGCTCTCCCTCCGCAGCGAAGTATCTCCCCTCAAAGGCGTAATCGCTCTGCCAGCACCCGGCAAGGGAGGCGGATGCCACGGCCAGCATCACCAGTTTCCATTTCTTCACACAGCACACTCCTTGATAACAATTTGCCATTATCGCCGTTCCCCCTGTCTTGAGCCACCAGACGCGCCTATGGCGTTGAGCTCCTTCACAAAAAGCTGGGCACGAAACTCGTCAAGGCTGAAAAGGGCTGGCATCCAGTAGAGTCGGATGACCGGTCCTTCCGACGCCACAAATACCCGTTGTCTCACCGCCAGTCTCCAGCTCCAGGAAGGAAACATTGCAGATAGCACAGCTAGATCCTTCAGATCGGCATACATCATGGTTTGCCCTCGTCATCCCCTTCCCGGAGCTCAATCCACTCGGCAATGGCCCATAACCCCACGCCCAAAATTGCCAACCCGATTACCATCCAAGGAGGTACTAAGCGATTCGCTCCCAGCAAATACCCTCCCCCAACGCATACCACCGTAATCAAAAGAGTCTTCATGCTTATCTCCTCTCCCAGTAGAGGGAGAAGCAAAACACCACTTGGCATAGTGTCATCGGGCCACGGAAAAAAATGCTCACTATCCCAAGTGGGAATCGAGGAGTTCTTGGCGGATCTCATGGGTAAGCCGGGGTGTATCAAAAGTCCCCCTAAGCACGAGAGGGTGCGCCGATGATTCTCAGTGGTTTTTCGGAGATTTTCGCTGGGTAATCACTGGTGTGGCGTAGGCTTGATTGGGTCTGGCGACGCCATGCCAATGGCAGGGCGAAGAACCAGAGACTCATCTCAGAGGAGCCTTAAAGGTGAGTCACTGGAACGGCAGTTGCGAGCTTGTGCGGCCAACTGCTTCGGCAACGCAAAAGCGGTGCCCCTAATTGAGTTTTTAGGGCGCCGCGAATGCATCTGTTGGCTTCTTTCGGAAATGGAGGGCTTGTACAGATGAGCCCCGCAAATAGCGACGTCATCATCTGTACCAGGGCGGTCAGCGCCGCCCCCCTTGCCCGAACTCTAACGCCTAGCTTTCGGTGGGTTTAGCGATCTCACACCAGGGCTACCGGGCCGAAATGTGGGAATCGAGCTAGGCCCAACCGGATTGGCTGACGGTGGCATGGATGGAGAGGTTTCGTTGCCCGACTGAGTTTTAGAGCCACGCCTACGCCCAGTCGAGGCCGCTCCCGCTATGCTAGCAATTCGGGAGCCCATCATGGCAAAACCAACCGCTTTCATACTTAGGCGTCCTACATCGCTGGCAGTCGCCACAGCGCCGGACAGGCTACCAGCCAAACCTCCCAACGATACACCTAGCATACTCGAAGTGATCCAAGTGGAAATGCCCAGTGATACTGCTGCAATAGCTGACATCAACCCGCGAAGACCGTCATAGTCCGCCCCGACGCCTGACCACCCACTAGCAGCCCCCGCTTGGGCAACCGCAACAGCAGCCACAGTTTGGGACACCGCAACAGTGATCATCTGTGCGGTCATAACGGAGATGACCGGCAGCATCAGCAGCGACAGCCAATTGGTCAACATCCTACCGCCCCTGAGAGGTGCGAGCATCAAAAAGAACGGCGCGAGGAGTAACACAATCCAAAACAACCAGGCTGACATGATCACATAACCAGGTAACAGCGTTTGCAGATCAAGCCACCCGCTGAAGTTCTTCCACATCTGAGCCGCGGCTAAGAAGCTTCCAGCAACCTCACTATCCCCACGAGAGAGACCCGCCGTTTTCTGCAATGAACCAGCCATGAATCGCTGCCAAGCTGTCGCTGTACTTACAGCCCCCACCTCAGCGCTTACTCGCTGCCCACTTGCTATAACCGCACCCGACTCGCGCAACGCCTGATACGCCTGCTCAGCGCCCATCTGGGCAATTTTGTATGCCTCGATGCAGCTGGTGGGTCGAAACATTATCCCTTGATCGTCGCCGACGATAGCCGACTCCTGCCCTGGCACTGCGCTGATCGACAAGTAAGACGGCGTAGCTTGAGATTCCCCTGCAAGTTTGGCGGCCCAATGCGCTTGCGTTGGCAGCGCATAGCGGTCCCCCATGAACGGCCCGGCAGCTTCAAGAGCACGAATACCGGCCTCACGACGCGACTGGATAGCTCTCTGGTCAAGCACCTGACTCAGACTAGTCCGGGCAGCCCCGCCGCCTAACAGATAAGCTCCCCAACCTCCATTTTCTTCGGCTGAACCGAAAACATACGTCCACGCGCCGCCAATAGCCGTGCGTGCTTGTGCTATCACGCCGACTTCTTCATCCGGTATCCCCAAGCCACCACCGCCGAGCAGGCCGATAGCCTGCAAAGCTTCGACTTTAGCCGCGTGCTCGGGACCGGCAAGCTCAGCCGGCGCCGGGGCACAACTGGCGTTGTAATCTCTAATCAGCCGGGCCAAATCACTGCCGGCAAACACTTGGGCTGATCGGCCTACCATGTTGTCAATCGCGGACTGCGCAGGGACGATTGTCCCGGCCACTGTTTGATCACTCAGGACCTGATCAAAAGCCTCTCTGTAGATTTTGTGAATCGTCATCACGAAACTGAGCGGCACCGCCTGAGCTTCGACCAGCCGGACCGTTGCTCCGCTTGGAAGAGTCACGGTCACGGGTCTCATTCCGTACGCCACAACCAGGAAAATCATAATCCCTGACAACACCGTACGAGCAGCTCCTTGCCCCACGCGCAATGCAACGAGCAGCATCCATCCAAATCCAACCGCAACGATAAGCGCGTTGCTGGTTTCGTTGAATGCGACAAATAGCGGCTCGGTGGCAGTCAGGATTGTCAACGCAACGTTTTCCCACAGCCCAAATACCCAATTGAATCCGGCGAAATCCTCAGCCGTGCCAATGCTCATCAGGCCGCCCGCCGACAGATGATCCAACTACGCAGAGCCAAGCCACACCGGACAGCCCAAAGGAACACCCAGAGGACACCGAAGACCGCGCCCAACAGAACGAAATACTGCGCAGTCGGAGCGGCTAGGAGGCTTCCGGTGAGCTGGACCGCATCATATTGGGCGAGTACGAGTTTCCCATATGGTGGAAAAAGTGATGCGGCGATCAGATGTAAAACGCAAAGAACGGGGCCTAGGAGCAATCCCAGCCGACCCGCCCAACTGGTAAGGAATGGCATACGCATCTGAACCCAGTCCAAGAAAATCGCGATTTTCATCGTCACATTACTCCAGTGATAAAGGATACGTATCGATCCTATGAATCCACTGGCTGCGGTTCTACCGAACCCTATGTAGTTACTGCTAATGGTTCTGCTCGCGCCCCGTGCCCGCTATGTAACGCTCCTAAACGTCGCGCCACATAGCGGGCACCATCGAACGGTTTGATTTCGCGCAACAAATACAACGCAGCGCAGTTGCGTTGTTTGCCCTCCCCCATTTTCGTAAGCTGATCACGAACCAAACCGCACTGCCCGGCAGTCTCGTTACCCATGTGATTCATGGGTTGGGACAGTGGCAGGGGGCTCGGCCTGCGTCATCGCGGGCATTGGCCCATCGGCCACACTTGCGTCATCGCGTGTGTGCCCGGCCCAACGCCGACTACATATCGGGACCATCAACGACCAATCACTTGAGGAGAGAAGACAACCCAACATGGTCAGCCAGACCCAATGGCAGCCGAACCTGAGCGGACAATCAGGAACTCACTCGGAGAATCCGAGTAGGCGTGAACAGTCCCCGCCTGCATCTCATGCTAAGGGGGGCGAACAGGCACACAACGAACCATCTACGGATGGTGTGTCGCTGAACCGGCAACGGTCAGGAGTTCTTACACCTGATAGAGAGAATCCCATGAGCGAATTCGATGCGCAGAGCATTACTGCACGCCTCAAGGCCGAATCTAGGATTCGGAGAAAACCCCGAACCTATGCCCAACGTCGCTCATTGCTGGATAACTATAAGTACGAGCTGTTGCAGCTTGATTCCGCAGGCTGCAATGGCACTGAACTGCAACGCTGGATAGCGGAAAAAGGTATCAAGATTCAGCGTTCTACAGTGCACCGATGGCTACATCGGAATCGCCTGAGTGGCTAAGTTTGCCAAGCCTACAAAGCAAGCTGCATCCGTGATGAAAAAGCTCCAGGGCACCCACATTCGATCCGTGGGCACTGTCCGTAACTACGAGCAGCGGTTGGTACGCATCACCGCCTACCTACAGCAGCATCGCTTAGGCAGCCTCCGCGAAATGACCCCTGATAGCGCGATTAGCTACCTTCAGCAAAGAGCGACGACCGTGGGTCAGAAAACACTCGATATGGAGCGTCAGGCTCTCCAGGCCATGATGCAGCACGTCACCCTACAACTGCCGCTAGGCCGGTCTCTAGAAGTAATTAAAAGCAGCGCGACCGCTCGCCCCAGCACGAAGCAGCACCCGACTTTGGGTCGCCGTCTGGCCAACCAAACACGAGCCTATAACCGCGAGCAGATGACACTGATCGCCTCTCGGCAAGCTCCTCACAACTCGCTTGCGACAGAGATTGCATATGCAGCGGGTCTCCGTGCTCATGAATTGCTGAGTCTCCAAAGAACTCATCGCCGTGTAGCGGATGAACGTCCAGCGCACGGGATGAAGTTTGCTGGAATTCGGGAAACGACCATCAGCTACACGGTCCACGGCAAGGGTGGCCTGGTCCGCGAGGTGCGCATCCCAATACCTCTGGCTCAACGCTTGGAAAGGAGCCGGTTGGCAACGCCACGGGTCGTAAAGGATCGCGGTATCAGCTACCAGCAATTCTATGCAATTGGCGGCGGCCAGCCATGGAGCAAAAGCGTTAGCGCTGCATCGAAGGAAGCTCTCGGTTGGTCAAATGGTGCCCACGGGTTACGGCACACGTACGCTCAAGAGCGAATGGCTTCGCTACAACGTCACCTCACACGGAAACAAGCGTTGGAGGTCGTTTCTCAAGAACTTGGTCACTTCCGGGCCGAAATTACCGAGGTCTACCTGCGTTGAGCACTACCATCGATCCAACCCTGATTCACAGCAGCTTTCTCTTCGTTTTAGGTACGTCACTAACCCTAATAGTTGTGCTCAGCCTCCTACTTTTCGAGAGCAAAAAAGCGAGAGTGAGAACTGAAATCTTACTGGACGCCAGCGCTCAGCGACAGCTAGCGCTGCACAAAGAACAAGGCGAAGCAATTGAAGCTCTCGAACAGCTACACCTTGAACGCTTGGCTGAAGCTGCAACGCATCATCGACATGAGATAGCTAGCCTCATGCAGATCTTCGGTGTTGCAGAGCAAGAGCGAGACATCGCGATTAAGGCCGCATCTGACGATCAGAGACAGCTCAAGTTGATGCAGGACCGCATCGCTTACCTGAACGTGCTCATCGAGACTTGGGCTACGGGCGACGATGCGACGGCCGCAGTGGTGAGGCAAGCCCTGAAAAGGGATCGTAATCTCAGCTCATGGTCAGCGATCAGCACTCAGTTGCAAAGCAGCGATTTATAGGGTTTTTGAAGGATTCAAAGCTTTAGACCTGGAAAGGCTTATAAATCCCTTATTTTTCAATAGCATAAGAATATCAGGAGTGTGCAATCGACGGGGATTAGTGGGTAATCGACGGAAGCTGGTGTGCAATGGACGGAAGGTGGTGGGTAATGGACGGGTTATCCACAGCCCGAATCCCACCCCCGTCGTGTCATGAGCAGTTGCGGACCGGATTGTCCTGCCTCCTCGTGCAATTCATACTCTGGGAGGTTATTCAACTTAATAAGATTTCTCAAAGATCGACAAAACTCCTTAAATCGAGTAATACCGCTTCGCTCATATATCGTTCGGAATCCCCACCGAGCCTTGTCATTCCCCGCCGCACGTCGAGCCAAACGATAAACAAAGCGCCCTAGAGCGGACTCGATAAGAAAAAACTCTGGACTCACAGTCAGAACTGCAGATCTTGGACTGCGAGTCACCTGCGAATAGATCCAATTAGGCACTTCAATCTCAACGCGATCTACTCTACCGATGCCTGTGACGGAAAGCACACGGTAGCCACTAATCAAACTCTCACTTTTCACCTCACGCATTATGAGCTTCCCTTTATGCACAGTACGAGAAAACACGCTTTTGACTACAGTGCCTTTCAAACGATCCAATGCTGATTCAACTCTTTCCGACTGACCACCACCATCGCCGCGCTGGCTAAACTTAAGCACATCCGAGACATGCATTGTAAAAATACGACCCGGCATTGCCCCACGGCCATTTTTAAAGCGATTCATTGACTCGGTCAAATGCGATACCAGCATCAGCACAATATCGTAGTCCCAGATCGTTGCCATTCCATCCGGTCCAGCTTTCACCTCGACATAGCCATCCACCAAGTTATACCTGATAACTTCACCAGCACGCTTTTCCTTTTTGGACATGCGAAACAACGCAACATCCATAAAATACCGACAATCTTTTATCGCAATACCGTCAGCTGATATAAAACAATCAACCAACTCAACCTCTTCCTCATTTTTACTTGCGACAATTTCACGACGTCTAGCATTTAACTCCTGCCATGATTCACCTGGACGCGCTTGATCTTGGATTCGCTTTCCATTAAGCCTAGCCTCAGCTTGCGCCCAAGATTCACCTGGACGAGCCTCCCTTACGATACGCGCATGATCGGATGACAAATGCATCACCCCTGCGACGCTTTAATTTTCTCAGCGATCCACGCATTCACATGCTCCGCTGGCCATGCCACAGAGTTCGCCCCTAGTGAGATACCCGGAGGAAACTCACCGGCTCGAATCAAGCGGTAGATCTGAGATTTGCTCAGCCCCACAAGGGCACATACTCCCGGCAGGCGAAGCAACAATGGTGAGACAGACTGATTAGCCATCTAGGGCCCTCCTGAGGCCGGATTGGATGGCTAGGCATTCAATGGCACCACAGTAGAGGAGTCATGAGGAACCTCAAATTCTCATAGGGTTCCTCAAGATTTTCGCTAAGGATAAGTCACGCCTTTGTATCCGACTTGGACTGGATACCCATATATTTTCGCATGGTTCCATGATATGAAGGCATGTCAACTCCAGCCTCCTCCGCGAGAGCTATCAAGGTAGAGCACACATCAGAGTTCTTACGCGGCGGGCTACTGAGCGTACAGGCATAACGCTTGATATTACTCGAGCTAACCTTATCATCATAATTAGTCGGCAACTCACGATGAGCCTTATCAACTGCCTTTATTATATCAACCAGACCATTTACAATCTTGATGACAGTACCCAACTCCTGCTCATTGAGTCCGCCATTTCTCCTATCCTTAGCTTTCTCAGATAAATTAGTACTTAACAGAAAATCTGGACTTTCAAACCCTGCATTAAAAATCCAATCTACTAAGACTGACCCTGAAAAACAAACTACGCTATCAGGAACATCTATCGACCGCTGCGCCTCCTCACAATAACAGCTTAGTTTATTTTTATCACCCTTGCTCGGCGAGCAAAAAAGCTCGTAGAAATACTTGCTTAACTCCTGAAAATAGATCACATGAGTTCTGGGGGATCGGTCATGACTCCCAAAACAACCCACCCAAAAAACATCATTAACCGAATTGGGAAGAAATCGATTTACACCGTACTCAACATATAATCTCTCAATCAGTTCATACAGCGCGTATGCAGCTTCTTGCGGGCTAATTTTGTGGAATCGAGCGTATCTCGGCACCAGATCACACAGGCGCATAAAATCATCACTCACTGTGCACTCTCTCTTCCTTTAATAGAAATCTCGGCAGCCCCACATGACAAAGCATCTAAATGGTTGGCATACCACTGAAGCATTTCACGACGCCCTTCAAGGTACTGAGCGTGATTATAGGTTCCTCGAATACTGTTCTTGTCCACATGCGCCAGTTGGGTTTCCACCCACTCGCTGCGGTACCCCTGCTCATGCAGGGTGGTAGACATTGTGTGACGGAACCCATGCCCTGTGGCTCTGCCGTCGTAACCCGAGCGTTTCAACAGCTGATTGATGGCGGCCTCGCTCATCGGCTTAGCGGGGTCATTCCGACCAGGAAATGCGAGCGTGTAGCCACCGGTGATGCTTTCTAGCTCACGCAGTGCAGACACAGCTTGTTTCGGCAGAGGAACTAGATGGGCCCGGCGCATTTTCATCCGCTGAGCCGGAATCGTCCAAAGGGCATTTTCGAGGTCAAACTCAGACCACGGCGCCCCTCTGAGCTCAGCAGTCCGTACACCCGTGAGAATTAGCAAACGGGTAGCAATTTTCACCACGTCATGACCTGGGCACGCCTGGAAGCCTCGAATCAGATCTGGGATTTCAGCGATAGGAAGGAAGGGATAATGCCGGGAGGTAGGCGTTTGAAGTGCCCCTCCGATATCTGCGATGGGGTTGTATTCGACCCTGCCCGTGGCAATTGCAAAGCGGTACACCTCTTGGCAGCGCTGTCGAACCTTGCGTAGCTTTTCCAAAGCCCCACGTGACTCTATGCGGCGGAAGACCTGTAACCACTGCATAGGCTTGATCTCAGACAGGGGCAAGCTTCCAACCTGCGGAAAGATGTCCAGCTCAAAAGCCTCGATGACGTCAGTCGCATACCCTTCTGACCAGCGTGCAGATTTATGCTGATGCCACTCCAATGCGAGATTTTTGAAGGTATTGGCACGAGAAATTGCCGCCTGGGCCCGAGCGACCTTTCTCTCAAGGCCTGGATGCCGCCCCTGGGAAACCAGCTGGCGTGCATCAAACGCAAGCTGGCGAGCCTGCGCCAACGTAACGTTGTCGATAGTGCCCAAAGAAATGTGTGACTGCTTACCGTCCAGCCTGAAACGGAAGCGCCAAGACTTACCGCCGGCGGCTCGAATCCAGAGGAATAAGCCACCTCCGTCAGCAAGGCCAAAATCCTTTTCGCGGGGTGCAGCGTTCTTCACTTGCAGCGCTGTCAAAGGCATCCGAGTACCCATAGATTATTGAACAGCGCAAAGGTACTCGCAGGGGTACTCAGATAGCAAGGGCTGGGATGGGATCGGATGGCACCGCATGAAACAGAAAGCCCGCACTAGGCGGGCTTCTGAGGGGTTTCATGCGACTGCTTGGCACTGCATGAATCTATTGACTGGTGCCGGAGACAGGAATCGAACCTGCGACCTTCGCGTTACGAGTGCGTTATGGAGCCTAACGAAATCGGGGAGACCCCAATAAACACTGGGCTTTAGCGTCTGGTTTTGTCTTTTGAGACACGTCCGTATAGTCTATTTTGCTGTCACCATGCTGTCACGGGCGCCCAGCTATGAAAACCAAGATCACGGCCAAGCTCCTTGCGAGTATCCACCCGCAGGATAAGCCCTACCGCATCCATGATACAGCTCAGCCCGGCCTGTCGATCAGGGTACTACCTAGTGGCCACTCCAGCTACATGGTGAGCTGGGGCAGGAATCAAGCCGCCACGTTGGGCAGGGTCGGCATGATGACGCTCGATCAGGCCAGGACGGAAGCGGCCAGGTGGCTGGCGGAAGCGCATGAGCACGGTGCCCCACTGGTCGCCACCAAGAACAAGCGCCGGGCCGCCCACACCCTGGCAAGCTACCTAACAGAGAGCTACTACCCCTGGCTGGAAACGCACCACAAGGCGCACCAGAAGACCCGGCACGCGATAGAACACAGCTTTGCTGCCCTGATGACCAAGCCCCTCTCAGACCTCAGCCAGCGCGATCTGGAGGCTATGCGGGTGAAGTGGCTGGCGTCGGGATTGAAAGATGCCACGGCCAACAGGAAGCTTGCAGCTCTCCGGGGCGCCCTCTCCAAGGCGGTGGAATGGGGCGTGCTTGAAGATCACCCGATGACCAAGCTGAAGCCTTTGCGGCTCGACACCCGTGGCCGGGTTCGATTCCTATCCGGGGAAGAGGAACAGCGCCTGCGCAAAGCCCTTGACGATCGAGAAGAGCGCATCCGTGCCGAGCGTGACAATGCCAACAAGTGGCGTCGAGAACGGAAGAAAGTCGAGTTGCCCAATTTGCGCAAGTGCGCGTTTGCAGATCACCTCAAGCCTATGGCAATTGTCAGTTTGAACACCGGCCTTCGGCGGGGCGAGTTATTCAACTTAACTTGGGCGGACATTGATATTCAGCGTAAAAATCTGACGGTAGTTGGTGAAGGTGCCAAATCCGATCAGACTCGACATATCCCTTTAAACGCCGAGGCCCTGGCAACCATCGAAGGCTGGAGAGAACAGTCATCAAGTTCTGATCTTGTATTCCCAAGCCAAACTGGCGGGCGTATGGACAACGTCAAAAAGTCATGGGATGCAGTATTGAAGGCGGCAGGCATTAGCGCATTCCGCTGGCACGACCTTCGACACACCTTCGCCTCAAAACTGGCAATGAAGGGCGTCCCGCTCAATACGATCCGGGATCTACTAGGGCATGCCGACCTCAAGATGACCCTGCGCTACGCGCACCTTGCGCCAGACAGCAAGGCGGCGGCGGTAGAACTGATCTAGCGCTTAACTCCTAAACTATCAGAGATATCGTCAAACTCCTTATCGGCTCCCATGTATCCGACGCCATCGTCGTCGTGAATAACCACCGCAGGGACTTTTACCTCAGGAGTTAACGATGAAACCGGGCGGCCAATGAATGACTCTACATCATCAAGCGTTAGGTCAGGGCAACACCCTTTCTCAGCGAGTTCTAAAGCACGAGATTTAATAAGATCCCAAGACAATCGAATCAACTTTCTTTTCGGAGTTACAAATATTGTCACCCCACTACTGGACTGTCTAAATCCGCCCCTGCCGGCTTTAGCATCTACCATTCTGTAATCGTAATCAGCGCTGCCTCCAATCTCGTAGACATTGAAGAATATATCTACGGCAGAATCCAGCACCGAGGCAATGCAGCTCTCCTCATGGCTCATCAAGCTAGGGGCGCAAAGTGCCAGATTGACGATTCGCTCACTCTCGCTCGGCGCCCACACAAGCGCCGACACCGCCGCAAGAGATTCCTCCCGCTGACCGCCATCGACCCTTCGGTCGCCAGCAAGCCGAGTGACAGCAGACTCGATCACGCCCGTGATTGACTGATGGCCTGATCTAGCCAATAGCTCGATAAGGAATTTCGTGCGCGGATCAAGTCGCAGCGTAAGGGCATCTGTCTTCTTTGGCGTCTTCTTGGCGGTCATTTCTTTCCCCTCTGAGGGCCTCAGTATACCCGTCAATCCATCCCATACAATCCAGAAAAATACTGCACATCATTTGACGTGCAGTATTTCTTCGGTATAGCCTTACTCCACTGGCGGAACCAATCAACTCGCCAGATGGAGAATGCAATGACTCAAGCGCACCACGTTCCACCCCTGGCTTTAGGGATCGAAGATGCAGCCCGCTCCATCGGAGTGGCTCGCTCAGCAATCTACGAAATCGTCGCACGAGGAGAGCTCCCCAGCTTCAAGCTCGGTCGTCGCCGCATGATCCTGGTGAAGGAATTGGAGACGTACATCAATCGCGTGGCAGTGGAGAACGCCCGATGACGGTTCGCATCATCGGGAGTGCCCAGAAGGTCCTGGGCACCCTTCAACTCCCGGCCAGCACCCGCCTGGTCGATCTGGAAACCCTGCGCCAGCTTGGCGCCCATCGTGTGGAGGTAATCGCAGCATGAGCAACGAACAAAGGGCGCTCGACGCTCGAGCAAAGCGGATCGCAGCAAAGAACGGCTATCGGGCGGAGCGCTCCGACAAGCCATATTCAGGGGACAACTACGGGGAGTTCATGCTGATTGAAGATGCGACAAACCGTATTGAGGCTGGCCACCGCTACGACATGGGTGCCGAGCAGATCATTGAGTTTTTCGAGGGGAGCGCAGCATGAACTTGCCGGTCTTTAAGCCAACAATCACCGCAGCCAAACCCTTCCGTCAGACCGGGTTGATCAACGGGAAAGCTTGCCATGCATTCACAGTACCGGATGGCGTAGACGCCAATGACGCTCTTGAAGAGGCATCGTCGATCATGTCCACGACGTTCGACATGATCACCGAAGCCGGTTTCGGGAACATGTCCATCGAGGGCAATTTTGCCTGGATGCTGCTGAACACCCTGGAGAGCGCCAAGGCTCTGCTTGATGCAGTTATCGCGGGGATGGAAAGCGAGGAGGAGATCCGGGCAGCGTTGCACCGCTGCCGGGATCAAGACATGGCACGGGAATGCGATATCAGGGGCAAGTCTGGCACGCGCCGCGCAGCCTGACAACCCACCGCCCCTGCAGGGGGTCGATTTCAGATCGACCCCTTTGCGCCTGATTGTGAGTCGCTGAATGGCTAGGAAGAAAACCTACAAGGTGGATTTCGGTGGTGGGCGAGCGCTGGCGCTCCCATACCGCCTGCTGATCCACCCTGCCTTCGACAACCTTTCGCCCAAAGCCATTGCTGTCTTGGTGAAGCTAGCCCGTCACTACAACGGCAAGAACAACGGCGATCTAGCCGTAACTACATCCATGCTTTCTTCCGGCCGGCCGATGGACGCGAAGACGCTCAGGAGTGCCCTAGACGAGCTGTTAGAGGCTGGGCTGATCATCAAGACCCGAGAGCCAGGCCCATGGTCGCCCGACGGCAGAAGACAACCAACGCTGTACGCGATCACCTGGGCTCGAATCGACGAATGCACGGGCAAGGATCTGGAAGTTCCACCCGGACCGCCTAGGTTCAAGTTCATCTGATTTCGATTTTTCCAGTGGGATTTTTTCCGCAAACCTATGGGATTTTTTCCCAGTAGCCGACCAGACATTAGTCCGGTTATGTCCGGGTGCGTCGGTCGTCAGGTGGACCTATGGGAATTTTTCCTACTGGTCCCCAGGAAACATGCGGCCTCCAGCGATAGGGCTGATGGGAAAAAATCCCACTCTTATTTAATTACACCACCAAGGGGTCATTTAAATGGGACCACAAACCTACCGCCAAGGCCGGTGCCAGCACCGAGTTGCAGGACGATGCGCCCGAGTCAGCGGCCATACTTTCCTGGTCGTAGAGTTCCTTCCTTGGACGCAAATTGGCTTGTGCCGCTTGTGTGCCGTAGAGGTTCGCCCCGACCTGATCTACCAAGTCGAGCGAGACGGCAAGACGACCGTTCATCGGAAACTCTCAAGCCTCAATGTCCCTACAGATACACCCATACACAATAGGACAGAGCCTCAATCAAGCGAACGGTAAGCCACTGTTTTGACAGGGAAAACAGGCCTATGGTGGGTACTCGAAAACCCCATCCACAGGACTTTTCCCTGATGAAACTTCACGAACTGCGCGAGAAGCGCACCACTGCCGTCGAGGGCATGAGAAAGCTGGTGGACACCGCTTCCGCTGCTGGCCGTGACCTGACCGCCGACGAATCCACCCAGTTTGAAACCTTCAAGACCGAAGAGCGCTCACTGGCCGACCAGATCACCCGCCATGAACACCTGGCCGATCTGGAGAAGCGCACCGCCGCTCCCGCCGCCACCGATACCCCTGAGCACCTGGAGAAGCGCGTATCGGTCGTGCGTGTCCTGCGTGCGCAGATGGAGGGTCGTACTCTGGACGGCGCCGAGGCCGAGTATGCCAAAGAGGCCGAGCGCCGCACCGGTCGCAAGGCTGAGGGCGTATTCGTTCCGTTCGCCGCCCTGGAGCGCCGCGCCAACACCACCACGACCGCACCCGAGCTGGTGGGCACCGATCACCGGGCAGACCAATACATCGGCCCATTGCGCGAAAGCCTGCTGGCCCGCTCGCTGGGTATCCGCACCTTGACCGGCTTGATCGGCAATGTGTCGATTCCGAAGTACGGCAGCGGCTTGGAAACCGGCTGGGTTACTGAGGGTCAGGCCGTGCCCGAAGCCCAAATGTCGTTCGACAACGTCACCCTGACGCCGAAGCATTGCGGCGGCAAAACTGAAATGAGCCGCCAGTTGCTCCAGCAATCGGCGCCAGGTATCGAGCAGTTGGTGCGTGAAGACCTGGCCTTCCTCATCGCCCGCCAGATCGACCGCGCCATCATCAACGGCAGCGGCGCTGCTGGTGAACCGCTGGGCGTGCTGAATACCCCCGACATCCAGACCGCTGCCCTGCCCAAAACCTGGGCCGAGGTGCTGGCGCTGCTGGAGAAGCTGGATGACGCGAACATCACCAACGCCCGCTGGCTGACCACCGCCGCCATCCGCACCGTACTGGGCAGCACCGAGAAGGTGGCCGGATCGGGCAGTGGTTTCCTGTACGACAACGGCACCCTGGCCAGCCTGGCGCTGGCGACTTCGAAGAACGTCCCAACCGGCAAGCTGATCTTGGGCGACTGGAGCCAGGTGATGCTGGGCGTATGGAGCGAAATTGACCTGTTGGTCAACCCATACGCCGAACCGGCCTACAGCCGTGGCGGTGTGCAGGTCCGTGCGATGGCCACCGTCGATACCGCTGTACGCCATCCCGAAGGCTTCGTAGTAGCGAGCGCACCGTAATGGAACGCCGAGCAGCCGCAAGCCTGGAGCGTAGAGGCCGGACGCTGTTCGGCTATGCCGCCCGTTTCGGTGATCCAGCCCCCATTGGGGGTTTTACCGAAATCATCCTACCGGGGGCTTTCAAGCGCTCCCTTGCAGGCCCAGCCGCCGCCAGCATCCGCGCCGTTTACGAGCACGATGATGCAGCCCTATTGGGCCGTGTCGGAGCTGGCACCCTGCGCCTTACTGAGGATGACGTGGGCCTTGCGTTTGAACTGGACCTGCCCGACACCAGCCTGGGTCGTGACCTGTCCGAGCTGGTGAAGCGCGGCGACGTGGCCGGGTGCTCATTCGGCTTCGTGCCGGTGAAGGAGGACTGGCAAGGCGAGTTGCGCAGCCTGCGGGACGTGGACCTGCACGAAATCACCATCACGGCGAATCCGGCCTACCCGACCACCACCGTATCGGTGCGCAGCCGCAAGCCGCTGCTGGCGCTGGCCAATGCCCGTCGGTACCTTGAGTTCCTGGAGTGCATCCGGTGAAAAAGCTGTTCCGCCTGTTCACGCGCTCCAACAACACCCCGGCCTATGATCGGTACTTCGACCAGTTCAGCCAGGCCGGTAACTCGGCAGGGGTCAACATCACGGTACAGACCGCCGAGTCGATCAGTGCCGTGTACGCGGCTGTCGCTGCCATCAGCGAGAGCGTGGGCAGCCTGCCCTTGGACGTGTACCGCCGCACCGATGACGGACGCGACAAGGCCCGCACCCATCCCCTGTACGCGCTGCTGCACGACGCCCCGAACGAGTGGCAGACCGCCCTGGAATTCCGCGAGCAACTGCAACGCCACATCCTGCTGCGCGGCAATGCCTACGCCCGCATCCGCTGGAGTGGTGCCGGTCGTGTGCAGGCGCTTGAGCCGGTCAACCCGGACAGCGTGTCGATCCTGCGCAGTTCGGCCAGCGAGCGCCTGGTCTACGAATACACCGACCGCCACGGCAAGCTCCAGCGACTGACCGCCGACGAGATGTTGCACATCCGCTACCACACCGAAGACGGTGTGCTCGGGCGCAGCCCTATCCAGGTGGCCAGGGATACCCTGGGGCTGGCGCTGGCTGAACGTACCCACGGCGCCAAGATGTTCGAGCAGGGCACCAAGCTGTCGGGCGTGATCGAGACGGCACCCGGCACCACCAAGGAGCAGGCCGCGCAGATTCGTGAGAGCTGGGCCGCTGGCCAAGCTGGCGTGAACAACCACGGCAAGACCCCAGTGCTGCCCCAGGGCGCGAAGTACAGCGCGGTATCCATGACGTTGGAGGATGCCGAGTGGATCGAAGCCCGGCGCCTGTCGGTCGAGGAAGTGGCCCGCCTGTTCCGTGTACCGCCTGTACTGATCGGTGATCTGCGCGAGGCGAACTACAGCAACGCCGTGGAGCTGGGCCGGTACTTCGTCACCCACACCCTGCGCCGCCACCTGGTCGCGTGGGAACAGGCTATCAACCGCACCCTACTGGGCAGCGGCTTCTTTGCTGAGCACAACGTGGAAGGCCTGCTGCGTGGCGATAGCCTCAACCGTGCCCAGTTCTATCAACGCGGCATTGAGGACCGGTGGCTACTGCCGTCCGAGGTCCGCCGTATGGAAAACCTACCACCGGTGGAAGGTATCGACGATGCCAAAGAGACCAAGACTCAAGACCCTGCCTCCCCGCCTCAAGGAGGCACCCACCCCGCTGGAGGCAATGAAGGCAAGGGCAAAGGAGAAGAAGCGTGAGCA